>NZ_JBHXSG010000008.1:59729-215513 GCF_042714835.1 Streptomyces sp. NPDC058678
CCCGGGGGTCGCGCGCCGCGGGGGGGGGGGACTGACCACCGGGCTGGTAACGCGGTGTTTACGTGGGAGCTGCGGCTCGCGAGGTGGTCCGCCGCACGGGGTCGCGCCGGAATCAGCGGCTCCGCTCACAACTCCCGTTCCCGGCAAGCCAGTCGGTGTCCGAATAGCCGAGCAGAAACAGAGATCGAATTTGCGAACAGCGGATCTCTTGTTACCGTCTCAGTAGCCCGGTTGCTGGTGCATCCCCCGTCGCCAGCAACCGGGCCTTTTCATGTCCGCGTGCTCTTTACGCAACGGCGTCATGCGTCAACTGCCCGTAGCAGCAACCGAGTTGCTACCGGATCGCAGCAGCAGTGGCCCGTCCCCGGCCCGCGCCGCGAACTCCGCGACCGCCGTGTACCCGTCCGGCTCTCCCCGGGTGTGCTCCCGGGGCGTCTCACAGGTCTTCGGCTCGTCCCCCGCGCCCACCGCGCAGTGCATCTGCACGGTGCGTCCGCCGGGCCCCATGAGGCTCAGTACGGAATCCAGCGCGCCGCCGGTCGCATTGCGGTAGTAGGTCCGCGCCCACGTCCGCTCACCCTGCGTCAGCACACACGTCTGCGCCTCGACGCCGTCGGGGGAGGTGAGTTCGGGACCGCAACGGGCGGCGGTGGCAAGACCGAGACCGAGCAGCGGGGAACCGGTGGACGGGGCGGAGGGAGCCTTGGCGTCGTCGGGTGGGGCGGAAGGACGTACCGCGTCGGGTACGAAAGAGCCACGTGCGGGCGAGCGCCCCTCGTCGCCCACCTGTCCCGCGGACGCCATGGCCAGCGGCAGCGCGACCGCGCATGCCACGACGCCCGCGAGGGCGAGCAGACGAAGGTTCATGGACCGGAACATAGCCAGTGGGGCGGGCGTCCGGTTCCGCCCGCGCCCGACACCCCTACAACTCGGGTGCGCTCACACCCGTACGAGTGAGGGCCTCGACCACCGCGTCCACCACGGCCTCCACGTCGGGCACCCACGGGGAGGCCGAGCCGGGCAGCGGAGCGCGCTCCCAGCGGATCTCACCGTGGCCGGTCTCGGAGGGGGGCAGGGCCAGATAGCCGCCCTCGCCGTGGAAGCGGAGGGAACCGGGGACGAAGTCCTTGGCGTACAGCAGTTCGCCCAACTGCTCCAAGGAGTACGGCTTCACGAGCAGCGCCCACCGCGTGGGCGAGGCGACGACCGGGCCGAGGCGCATGCCCTTGCGGTCGAGCACGGCGAGGGCGCGGGCGGCCGCGGGCGCCGGCAGGCTGACCGCGCAGGGCGCGCTCCCTCCGGTGGCCAGGACGATCGGCGCGGCGGGCCGGTTGGCCCACCACCAGCGCACCATGCGCTCGTCGGTGGTGGCCGCGAGGAGGCCGGGGTCGAACGGGTGGGCACCGGGCACCGTGCACTCGGGGTCGGGGCAGCCGCAGCGGGCACGCCCCTGCGGGTCAGCCGCCACGCCCGGGAGTACGGGCCACTGCCACTGGGTCGCGAAGGTCAGGGCCGCGCTGATCAACTCAGGCCTTCCGTCGCTGCGCTGGGACAGGAGCCTGCGTCGCTTTCCGAGGATCTCGCGCATGAGCGCTCGTTCCTTTCCGTTGCACCGCTGGCAACACCGAGGACCACATCACACCATGTGTCGATCACTTCACTGTGCGTACCTGTTGGCGCATCACACCCCTGTCCGAGACAGGGGGAACCCCTATGGGCCGAACGTTGAGCTGCATCCGCGGCAGCCTCGCCCACACTGCGGTCTATCAGAAGCACGGGCCTGGCGTGGGGTGGCGAAGTCTGGCGTTTGCCGTCGCACGTAGTTCTCTTCGCCTCCGCCGCGGGAGGATGGGGCTCGGTCGTCGGTGGCTAAGACGCCCGGGTCCGTCGCCAGGTTCCGGGTGATTCCCAACCACCCCTGGCCTTCTCCGAGTACGTACCCATCACGACCGCTGTGACGCTCTGTGGAGCAAGGCCAGTCGACCGCAACAAGCCGTTACCCGAGTCAGTTTTAGGCCAAGTTTGTCTTTTGGCAAGTGCGGCACTGATGACCCACGGACACCAGGAATCCCGGCAGGACAATGCTGGACATCCCCTCACGAGTGCGTGTACATGTGGAGACACTGCTAGCGGCGCAGAATGACATGGGGGTTTGCGATGCTTTTGAGCAATACGCACCGGTCGGAAAGCCGGACGCCATGAACGCCCCTCACCCTCCGAAAGTGGCTGGAATCGATTCAACGGTTCCCTCGCCAGCACACACTGTCGCGCCCGCGCCTTCCGTCTCGGGTACCTCGGCGGTTCTCTCACCAAACGCGCCGGGTGCGCTGCTTCAGGACCGGCTCGCCGGCTGGGTCTCGGACCTCACGACCCTGCACGAACTCACCGAACGGCTGGCCCGCACGGACGCGCTGTCCGAGGCCCTGCAGGAGCTGCTGCACGCCGGAGCCGCCCTGGTGGGCGCGCGCCGCGGACTCGTCGTGCTGGAACCGGGCGACGGACTCGGCCCCGACACCACCATCGGCCTGGGCCTCGCCCGCGCCGACCTCGGCCACATCGAGACCGTGCCGCGCAGCTCCCTGTCGTACGGCCGCATCCTCGACGGACTTCCCGGCGGTGACGGCGAGATCGCCCAGCCCGACCTCTTCGCCGAGGACGGCCTCGACCCGCGGCACCGCGAAGTCGCCGCCCGCCTCGGCTACGCCGCGAGCTACGCGCTGCCCCTGACCGCGGACGCGTACACCGAGGGCGCCGGCCGGATCGGCGCCGCCGTATGGCTCTACGACGAGCCCGCGGAGCCCGCCGAACGTCAGCGCCACCTGGTCGGCCTGTACGCGCGCTACGCCGGCGAGCACCTGGCCCGGCTCCTGGAAGTCGAACGCACACGCGCGTGCATGGCGACGATCGCCGAGGAACTGCTGCCGTCCCGCCTCCCCCGCGTCGCCGGAGTACGGCTCGCCGCCCGGCACCGCACCGGCCCACGCGGCGGCGGCGACTGGTACGACGCGCTGCCGCTGCCGGACGCCGCGCTCGGCCTCGCCGTGGGCTCGGTGACGGGTTCCGGGCCCAGCGCGATCGCCGCGATGGGACGGCTGAGAGCGTCCCTGCGGGCGTACGCCGTGATGGAGGGCGAGGACCCGGTCGCCGTGCTGTCCGACCTGGAACTGCTGCTCCGGCTCACCGAGCCGGCCCGCTCCGCCACCGCCCTGTTCGCCTACTGCGAGCCCGCGCTGCGCAAGATCACGCTGGCCGGTGCCGGGCACTGCCCGCCGCTGCTGGTCGGCGCGCGGCGTACCGAGTTCGTGGAGACCTCCGTGTCGGCGCCGCTCGGGATGCTCGCCTGCTGGGAGGCGCCGAGTGTGGAGTTCCAGGCGGAGGCGGGCGAGACCGTTCTGCTCTACACCGACGGGCTGCTGCACCGCACCGGCGACCCCACGGACCGCTCCTTCGCCCGGCTGCACGCGGCGGCGGCCGGCGTGCCCAGGGCGCTGCGGCGCGACCCCGAGGCGATCGTCGACCACGTGCTGCGGACCGTGCTGCCGGACGGGCGGGACGAGGCGGACTCCGAGGAGGACGTGGTCCTGTTCGCCGCTCACTTCGAGTAGCCGCCCATGAAGCTCTCGGTAACAGGTCTTCCGCCCCTGGGCCCCCTTCCGTACGACCGTACGATGGAGGGGGTCCAGTGCCGTATCGAGGAGGATGACCGTGGCCGAGGAGCTCACCCCGGAGACCCCGGAGACTGAGTCTGAAGAGCCGATCAAGCAGCGGAAGAACGGCCTGTACCCGGGCGTGTCCGACGAGCTTGCCGAGAACATGAAGTCCGGCTGGGCCGACACGGAGCTGCGTGACCTGGAGCCGATCGCCCAGGCCGCCGAGACCGCCGCCCGCCGTGCCGCGCTCTCCGCCCGCTTCCCCGGCGACCGCCTGGTGATCCCCGCGGGCAACCTGAAGACCCGCTCGAACGACACCGAGTACGCCTTCCGCGCCTCGGTCGAGTACGCCTACCTCACCGGCAACCAGACGGAGGACGGCGTCCTCGTCATGGAGCCCGTCGCCGGCGGCCACAAGGCGACGATCTACCTCCTTCCGCGCTCCGACCGCGAGAACGGCGAGTTCTGGCTCTCCGGCCACGGCGAGCTGTGGGTCGGCCGCCGCCACTCCCTCACCGAGGCCGAGAAGCTGTACGGCATCCCCGCCTCCGACGTGCGCGAGCTGGCCGACCGGCTGCGCGAGGCCACCGGTCCGGTGCGGGTCGTGCGCGGGTACGACGCCGGCATCGAGGCCGCGCTGACCGACAAGGTCACCGCCGAGCGCGACGCCGAGCTGCGGGTGTTCCTCTCCGAGGCGCGGCTGGTCAAGGACGAGTTCGAGATCGGCGAGCTGCAGAAGGCGGTCGACTCGACCGTCCGCGGCTTCGAGGACGTCGTGCGCGTTCTGGACAAGGCCGAGGCCACCTCCGAGCGGTACATCGAGGGCACGTTCTACCTCCGCGCGCGCGTGGAGGGCAACGACATCGGCTACGGCACCATCGCCGCGGCCGGTCCGCACGCCTGCACGCTGCACTGGGTGCGCAACGACGGGCCGGTGCGCTCCGGTGACCTGCTGCTGCTGGACGCGGGCGTCGAGACGCACACGTACTACACCGCCGACGTCACGCGCACGCTGCCCGTCAACGGCCGGTTCAGCGAGATCCAGAAGCAGATCTACGACGCCGTGTACGACGCCCAGGAGGCCGGTATCGCGGCGGTGAAGCCGGGCGGGAAGTACCGGGACTTCCACGACGCGGCGCAGCGGGTGCTGACCGAGCGGCTCGTGGAGTGGGGTCTGGTCGAGGGGCCGGTCGAGCGGGTGCTGGAGCTGGGGTTGCAGCGCCGGTGGACGCTGCACGGCACCGGGCACATGCTCGGCATGGACGTCCATGACTGCGCCGCCGCGCGCGTGGAGTCGTATGTCGACGGCACGCTGGAGCCGGGGATGGTGCTCACCGTCGAGCCCGGCCTGTACTTCCAGGCCGATGATCTGACGGTGCCGGAGGAGTACCGGGGGATCGGTGTGCGGATCGAGGACGACATCCTGGTGACGGAGGACGGCAACCGGAACCTTTCGGAGGGGCTGCCCCGAGAGTCCGACGAGGTGGAGTCCTGGATGGCGTCCCTCAAGGGCTGAGATTCGTCCGCGGGTAGTTCGTGGCTGGTCGCGCCCACGCGGCGGAGCCGCACATGTCACAGCCCCGCGCCCCTGAGGGGGTGGGGGTGGACCTGCATGTGCAGCTCCACGTCGGGGAAGGGCGCCGCGCCGGGCTGGAGCGTGCCCTTCGCGATGCCGTGCGGGACGGGCGTCTCGCGCCCGGGGCGCGGTTGCCCGCGACCCGGCGGCTCGCGGGTGAGCTGGGCATCTCGCGGGGGACGGTGAAGGCGGCGTACGACCAGCTCGTCGCCGAGGGGTATCTGACCGCGCGACAGGGGTCGGGTACCCGGGTGGCCTCGCTGCCCGCCGCCGACGCCGAGACACCGGAGGCCGCCGCACGCGCGCGTGTGCCGCGTCTCGATCTGCGGCCGGGGAGCCCGGACGTGGGGACGTTTCCGGCGGCGGCCTGGCTGCGGGCGCTGCGGCGCGCCATCGCGACGGCGCCCTCACGGGCGTACGACTACGGCGATCCGCGCGGGCGGATCGAGCTGCGGACGGCGCTGTCGGGGTACCTGGGGCGGGCGCGCGGGGTGATCGCGCCGCCGGAGCGGATCGTGGTCACCTCGGGGTACGTGCAGGGGCTCTCGCTGCTCACGCGGGTGCTGGAGGGCGGCACCGTCGCCATGGAGGATCCCGGGCTGCCCTTCCACCGGGAGGTGGTGCGGCGGGGCGGCGGGCGGGTGGTGCCGGTGCGGGTGGACGAACGGGGCGCTCTCGTCGAGGACTTGGGAGAAGCCTCGGCCGTCGTCGTCACGCCCGCGCACCAGTACCCGACCGGCGTGACCCTGCATCCTGAGCGGCGGCGGGCGCTGACCGACTGGGCACGCGCGCGTGGAGGGCTGATCGTCGAGGACGACTACGACGGTGAGTTCCGCTACGACCGGCAGCCCGTGGGCGCGCTCCAGGGGATGGCGTCCGGACACGTGGCGTACCTGGGCACCGCCTCCAAGACGCTCGGGCCGGCGCTGCGGCTCGGGTGGATGGTGCTGCCGCCCGATCTGGTCGACGCGGTCGCCGACGCCAAGCTGCACAGCGACCATCACACCGAGTCCATCGGGCAGTTGGCGCTGGCCGAGCTGATCGAGAGCCATGCGTACGACCGTCACGTGCGCGCGTGCCGGTTGCGGTACCGGCGGCGCCGGGACCAGCTCCTGGACCGGCTGGGCGCGCGTCGGCGGGTACGCGGCATCGCGGCCGGGCTGCACGCGCTGGTGGACGTGGACGACGAGGCGGCGGCGCTGGCACGCGCGGAGGCGGAGGGGCTCGCCGTGGGGCACCTCGGGGAGCACTGGCACACGCCGGGCGTCGAGGGGCGGACGCAGGGGCTGGTCGTGGGGTACGGGACGCCTCGGGAGCGGGCGTACCCGCAGGCGCTGGACGTGCTGACGAAGGTTCTGGACGAGGGCTGAACCAGCCACTCGGGAGTCCTGGATTGGGCCACTGAAAGGCCTTCCTATTGGGCCTGCCCAGGGGTCCACCGCGCTTCTAGCGTCGTTGGCATGACGAACTCACTCGTCCCGCCCGCGGGGCCGCAACGCGTCCTGGCCCTGGCCCAGTTGACCAACTCCGTCGGTGACGGCGCCTACTACGT
Source organism: Streptomyces sp. NPDC058678 (assembly GCF_042714835.1). Taxonomy (NCBI): domain Bacteria; kingdom Bacillati; phylum Actinomycetota; class Actinomycetes; order Kitasatosporales; family Streptomycetaceae; genus Streptomyces; species Streptomyces sp. NPDC058678. The sequence continues at coordinate 66,508 of NZ_JBHXSG010000008.1, forward strand.
GACGTCCGCCCTCTACTTCACCCATGTCGTCGGGCTCGCCCCCGCGCGCGTGGGGCTCGGGCTGACCGTCGCCTGGGCGGTCGGCTCACTGGTGGGGGTGCCGCTCGGGCGGCTCGCGGACCGGCGGGGGGCGCGCGGTACGGCGGTGCTGCTGGCGCTGGCGACCGGGCTGGCGGTGGCGTCCTTCCTCATCGTCCGGGACTTCGTGCCGTTCGTCGTGGCGGCCTGCGCCTACGCCTCAGCCCAGTCGGGACTCGCCGCCGCCCGGCAGGCGCTGCTCGCGGGGCTGGTGCCGGCCGGGGAGCGGACCGGACTGCTCGCGCATCTCCAGTCGACGCTCAACGCCGGTCTGGCGGTGGGCGCGGGCGTGGGCGGGCTCGCGCTGCACGCCGGGACGCGGGCGGCGTATCTCGGGGTGTTCGCGCTGGATGCGGTGAGCTTCGTGGTGTGTGCGGGGCTGCTGGTGCGGTTGCCTGCGGTGGTGCCGGTGCACAAGGGCCGTGGGAAGCGCCGTGATCCCGGCGTACTGCGCGACCGCCCCTACGCCCTGCTCACGCTCCTCAACACCGTGCTCCTGCTGCGCATGCCGTTGCTCAGCCTCGGGCTGCCGCTGTGGATCGCGGAGCGCACGGACGCCCCGGCCTGGCTGGTCTCCGCGCTGTTCGTGCTCAACACCGGGGCGGTGATGGTGTTCCAGGTGCGGATGGCGCGCGGGGTCACAGGCATCGCGTCCGCCACGCGTGCGGTGCGGCGGTCGGGGTGGGTGATGCTGGCGGCATGCGCGGTCTTCGCGCTGTCGGCGGGCGCGTCGCCGTGGCCGGCGGTCGGTGCGCTGGTCGTCGGTGCGGTGCTGCAAGTGGCCGCCGAGATGGGGCAGTCGGCCGGTTCCTGGCAGCTGTCCTTCGAGCTGGCCCCGGCCGACCGCGTCGGCGAGTACCAGGGCTTCTTCGGGACCGGCGTGACCGTGGCCCGGACCCTGGGCCCGCTGGTGCTGACCTCGCTGCTGCTCGGGTGGGGGACGGCGGGGTGGCTGCTGCTCGGCGGAGCGACGCTCGTGGCGTCGTACGCGATGGGCCCGGCGACCCGCCGGGCCCATGCCTCCCGGACGGACGTCAGGCCGCCCGCACCGGTGAACTGACCCGCACCGGAAGCGAGTCCAGGAACAGCGCCCCCGCCAACAGCCCCGCACTCCCCCTCGGGCTCCACACGCGCGCGTGGAGGTCGGCGTCGAGGGCGTACAGGGCTTCGCGGCCCGCGTCCGTCGCCGTGCCGCCCGCTTCCAGGATCCCGCGGGCGCCCGCCTGGACATGCCGCAGGCCGACCGGGCCCGCGGTGTGCAGGAGTTCGGTGTCCTGGAGGGTGGACATCACGGTGAGCAGGGCGTCGAGGCGGGCCTCGTCCTCTCCGGCGCCGGCCGAGCGGGCGGCTGCAAGGGCGTCCAACGCCCGCCGTACGTGCGGGAATCCGGCCCGGGCCTCGCCGCGCGCCCCCGCGGCACCGTACGTCGCCGAGATCGACGAACCGCGCGAGGGCCGTCGCGGGGCCCGGCGGTCCGGGTGCGCGGCGATCCGCTTGGCGGTCGCGGCCAGCTCCTTCGCACCGGCAGTGGGTTCGAGGGCGGCCGCGGCGACCAGCAGGCCGAGCGCCCACAGGGCGCCGCGGTGGCCGCCGCCGGCGAGGCCCACCGAGTGCTCGGTGCAGCGGCCGATCGCGCCCAGTTCGGTACGCAGCTGGGGCGTGGGCTCGCCCGTGCGGCGGGCCGCGGCGGCCATCGCCACGAGGCCGGGCGCGAGCGCCTTGGCGGACCAGCGCAGGGCGCGGTGGTCCACCCGGGTGGTTCGGGCGCCCAGGTCACGCGGGTCGGGCAGGCCGGGCTTGGGGGCGAGCGCCAGCTGCCCGGTCAGCGCGTCCACGGCGGCCTGGGCCAGCGCGTCGTCCTCGCGGCTGTTCATGCGTTACGAGGACGCCGTGGCCGACGGGGAGGCGCCGTCGCTCGGCGGGGTGCCCGTCGGGGCGTCGCCCGGGGGTGTACCGCCCTCGCCGCCGCCTCCGCCCGCGCCGGTGTTCTCGGCGTCGGGGTCCACGCCGAGGGTGAGGGAGCCCTTGTAGCCCTTGGACGGGTCGCTCTTGTGCACGGCCTTGAGAGTGAGCAGGCCACTGGACGCGCCGCCACCGTCGTAGACCATGTCGTCGGCGAGCTCGGTGTAGGTGCCGGAGTGCTTCGCGTACGGCTCCAGCGTGAAGATCTCCTCGGCGATCTCGTCGGCGAAGAACAGCTGTCCGGTGTGGTTGACCTTGCCGCCCTCGTAGGTGCCGTCCTCCTTCTCGCCGCCCGTGTGCACCTTGAGGTGGATGTGGCAGGTCCGCGGGGTGTACCAGCCCGGGAAGATCGTCTCGAACTTGACGACCCCGTTGGCGTTGGCGATCTGGTAGCCGCGCAGATAGGTGTCGTCGTCGGCGGTCGAGCCGTCCTCGCTCTCGGCGGGCGCGGAGCCTCCGGGGTTGGCGGTGGTGTACCCGGAGTAGTAGCCCCAGGCGTCGCAGTGCCAGATCTCGACGGCCGCGCCGGGCACCGGGGTGCAGCCGTCGGTGGCGTCCACGACGGTGAGGCGCAGGGTCAGCGGGACACCGCTCTTGCCCTCGGTGATGTCCTTCCGCACCAGGGCGCCGTCGAGGTAGTACGGCCCCTCGGTGACGCTGGACATCAGGGTCATGCACGCACTGCTGGTGGAGGTCGCGGAGGCGGTGGCGGTGGCCTCGGCAGTGGTCGTCGCGTCGTCGGCGAAGGCCGACTGGTACCCGGCCACGGCGAGACCACCGGCCGCGACCGTGCCACCGGTCACCACGAGGGCGCGGCGCCGGGTGATGGAGGTGTCTTTGTGGTTTCCCGTCATGTCCATGAACGTAGGAGTGACGTCCGTCAGGAAGCTGAGCCGACGCTGTGCGCAAGCTGAGAATGCGTGTCACGCCTCTTCAGGTGTCCGGGCGGTGGGCGCTACACCGCCATCAACGGCGCGTCCTTCTTCCACTTCAGGATCTTGTCGAAGCTCACCACCGCGCCCCGCCGGCCGGGCTTGTTGCCGATGTGGACGTGGTCGGCGAGTTCCTCGATGAGACACAGACCGCGGCCGTTCTCGTCCTCCACCGGCGCCGGAAGGGCCGGCAACCGGGGCAGGGCGGCGGAGAAGCCGGGGCCCGAGTCTGCGACCTCGATGCGGCACTTCTCGCCGTCGAGGTAGGCGGTGACGCGGTACGCCTGCGAGGAACCCTCGTGCCCACCGTCCCCGCCGTGCTCCACGGCGTTCGCGCAGGCCTCACTGAGCGCCAGGGAGAGGTCGTAGGAGATGTCGGGATCGACACCCGCCGTCTCCATGGTGCCGAGCAGCAGCCGCCGGGCGAGCGGAACGCTCGCGGCCTCGCGGCGCAGATGGAGTGACCACCAGATGCTCATGCTCCAGCCTCCTGGCCGCGGCTCGACATACCGTTACGTATTGCCGCGAGTACACCGGTGTAAGCACACAGTTGACGTGATGCCGCCCATATGGCGGATGCGCCGACGACGGCCATCGGTGTATGTGGGGCGCCTTGTGGCAGAACGTGACCTTCCGGCCGTACACCGCGTACGTCATCTTGTGGACCTGCCGTATGGGGGTCATAAGGCCAGTGCGATGATGAGCCCGCCATGACTGCCCCCCACCCACGTACGGCGCGTGCCGGAGGCGACCTCCGGGTGCTGCGGGCCGCGGTGTTCGCCGCGGTCTGTGTCGTGCTGGCCGCGGCCGGTCACGCCCTCGCCTCCTGCGCCACGGTTCCGCTGTGGACGCTGGGCGCGGGTTTCCTGGGGGCCGTCCTGGTGGTGGCACCACTCGCCGGACGCGAGCGTTCGCTGCCGGGCATAGCCACGCTGCTCGCGGTCGGACAGACCGTGCTGCACGTGCTGTTCGGGCTGGGGCAGCACGGGACGACGGCCGCCGCGGCGGCGGGTACGGCCACCACGGCCTCGTCGGTGTCCGACGCCTCCCTGGTCGAGCAGGCCGCACGGCTCGTCTGCGGGACCACGGCGGCGGCGCTCAGCCCCGCGCAGGCCCACAAGATCCTCGTCGACGCTCGGCTCCACCCGAGCGCGGGCGTTCCTCCCACCACGACGCACCACCCGGCGGACGCCCTGTCCACCGCGGCCGGGTCCGCCATGTCGCTGCTGCCTTCCCTGCCGATGCTGCTCGGCCACGTCCTCGCGGGACTCGCCGCGGGATGGCTGCTGCGCCGGGGGGACATGGCGCTGCTGCGGCTCGGCGAGATGTCGGCACTGTCGGCGCACTCGGTCGCCGAGGGAGCGCTCGTGCGGTCCCTGCGCGGGGCGCTCGCGCTGGTGCGTGCCCTGCGTGCCGGGCTGCCGGGCGCGCCCGAGGCCGGTCCGCGCATCCCGCGCACGGCCCTGCTCGCGCCGCCCGCCCCCCACACCACCGCGCTCCAGCACACTCTGATCCGGCGGGGCCCGCCGGCCGCCGACGCGCTCTTCCTCGCCGCCTGACGCGACACGACCTGTGCTCCACCTCCTTCGGAGGACCCTCTCCTGAGGACCCTTCTCGTGAGGAACCGTGGGGAGGGCCGCCGTCGCGCGGCGCGCGTGTACTCGTGCCTTTGAGCGACCGCCCGTCGACGGGTGATCGCTGACGCACGCGCACGCGTACCCCTCTTCATCACCGGAAATCCGGAAAACCTCTCGGAGTGGAGTGCTCCCCATGAAGGCTTCTCGCCTCGCCGCCGTCGGCGCCGTCGCCGCCTCTGCCGTCGTCGTCCTGTCCTCGCCCGCGTTCGCACACGTCAGCGTGCAGCCCGAGGGCACCGCCGCCAAGGGTGGTTACGCGGTCGTCGACTTCAAGGTCCCCAACGAGCGCGACGACGCCTCGACCACCAAGCTCGAGGTCAACTTCCCGACCGACCACCCGATCGCCTCCGTGATGCCGGAGCCGATGGCCGGCTGGGACATCAAGGTCACCAGGTCCAAGCTCGACAAGCCCCTCGAACTGCACGGCAAGCAGATCACCGAGGCCGTCACCAAGGTCACGTGGACCGCCGACGGCAAGGGCATCGAGCCCGGCTACTTCGAGAAGTTCCCGGTCTCCGTCGGCGCGCTGCCCGAGGACGCCGACGAACTGGTCTTCAAGGCGATCCAGACGTACTCCAACAAGGAGGTCGTCCGCTGGATCGAGGAGCAGCAAAAGGGCGCGGAGGAGCCCGAGAACCCGGCACCCGTGCTGACGCTGTCCGCCGCGGCGGAGGACGGGCACGCGCACGACTCCGCGGCCGGCGACGACGCCACCGAGGAAGCCTCCGACGCCGAGGCCGCCGCCGCCGACACCGCGGCCCCCGCCGACAGCAGCGACACCACCGCCCGCGTCCTGGGCGTGGTCGGCATCGTCATCGGCGTGGTCGGCGTGGCGTACGGCGTGCTCGCCGGGCGTCGGCGCACCGACGCCTGAGGTCCACCGTCCGGCCGGTACCGGGGTTCGCACGGCTCCTGTTGCGACCCCGGTGCCGCCCGGCAACCATCACATCTGGGACATTTTTCTATGCGTAAGAAGACGTTCGCCGCGGCCGCACTGCTCGCCGCCGCCACTTTTACCCTCTCCGCGTGCGGCAGCGGTGACGACAGCGGCTCGCCGGTCTCCGTGGTCTCCGAGGAGGCGGGCGCGGACAAGGCCGCCACCGTCCTCGACCAACCGTTCGAGAAGCCGGACCTGGTCCTCACCGACACCCGGGGGAAGTCGTACGACCTCCGCAAGGAGACCGCGGGCAAGCCGACGCTCATCTACTTCGGCTACACGCACTGCCCCGACATCTGCCCGCTGACGATGAACAACATCGCCGTCGCCAAGAAGTCGCTGCCCAAGTCCGAACAGGACGAGCTGCGCGTGGTGTTCGTCACCACCGACCCGAAGCGGGACACGCCCTCCGAGCTCGGCAAGTGGCTCAAGGGCATCGACACCCAGTTCGTCGGCCTGACCGGCGACTTCCCCACCATCCAGGCCGGCGCCCGCACCCTCGGCATCTCCATCGAGCCGACACACAAGGACAAGAACGGCAAGACCGTCTCCGTGCACGGCACCCAGGTCGTCGCGTTCTCCCCGAAGACCGACGCCGGATACGTCCTCTACGGCGAGGACGCCACGGTCGACGACTACACCAAGGACCTCCCCAAGCTCCTGAAGGGCGAGAAGCCGTGAGGCCGCTCACCGTGCCCGCCGCCGTGCTGACCGGGGCCCTGTTCCTGGTCGGCTGCGGCTCGGACGGCTCCGACACCGGGGGCGACGTCTCCGTGTCCGGCGCCTACATGCCGCAGCCGGTGTCCGACGACATGGCGGCCGGCTATCTGACGATCGTCAACGACAGCGGTTCGAAAGCCGAGCTGACCTCGGTCACCAGCGACATCGGCGAGGTCACCATGCACCGGACGGTCGGGGGCGCGATGGAGGAGATCAACCGTTTCTCCATCCCCGCCCGTGGTCAACTCGCGTTCAAAAGCGGTGCCAACCATCTGATGTTCGACAAGCTGAAGCACAAGCCCGAAGAGGGCCAGACGGTCTCCGTCGAACTGCACTTCGCCAAGTCCGACCCGGTCGTCGTCAAGATGCCGGTCGAGTCGGCGACGTACATCCCGAAGACCGGACACTGACGGAGGGACCACCTTGACGCCGACCATCGCCCCCCGCCGCGTCTGGACCCTGGTGCTGCTGCTCCTGGCCTCGGCCGGGCTGCTCCTGGCCGGGGCGGCCCCGGCCTCCGCGCACGCCGCGCTGACCGGCAGCGACCCGCAGCAGGGTGTGGTGGTCGACAAGGCACCCACCCAGATCTCGCTGACCTTCTCCGAGCAGGTCTCGACGTCCGCCGACTCGCTGCGCGTGCTCGACCCCAAGGGCAAGGCCGTCCAGCGCGGCAAACCGTCCAACGTGAGCGGCACGACGTACGCCGTCCAGCTGCTCAGCGGCCTGCCCGAAGGCACCTACACCGTCACCTACCAGGTCGTGTCCGCGGACAGCCATCCCGTTTCCGGCGCCTTCACCTTCTCCGTCGGCGCTCCCTCGTCGACCTCCGTCTCGGTGTCCGGCGAGACCGCGGGCGGCGGGGTCGTCGGCTGGCTGTACGGCTTCGGGCGGTACCTGTCGTACGCCGGCTTCGTCGTCCTGGTCGGCGGGGCCGCCTTCGTCCTCGCCTGCTGGCAGCCGGGCTCCGGCGTACGGGCCGTACAGCGGCTCGTCGTCGCCGGCTGGCTCACACTCACCTCGGCCACGCTCGCGCTGCTGCTCCTGCGCGGCTCCTACACCGGCTCCGGCAAGGCCGGCGACATCTTCGACCTCGACCTGCTCGGCCAAGTGCTCCAGACCAAGACGGGCGCGGCGCTGGTGTCCCGACTGCTGCTGCTCGCCGCGGCCGCGCTGTTCATCGCGGTGCTCTTCGGGGCGTACGACAAACGCGAGGAGGACGAGAAGCGGGACCTGACCTTCGGACTCGCCATCGGCGGGACCGTGGTCGCCGCCGGTCTCGCCGCGAGCTGGGCGATGTCCGAGCACGCCTCCGTGGGGCTCCAGGCCAGGATCGCGATGCCGGTCGACGTCGTCCACCTGCTGGCGGTCGCGGCCTGGCTCGGCGGCCTCACCGCCCTCCTCGTCGCGCTGTACCGGGCACCCGCGGACACACCGGTCGACACGGCCGCCGTACGGCGCTTCTCGACCGTCGCCTTCAGCAGCGTCGTCGCGCTGGTCCTGACCGGGACCTACCAGTCCTGGCGCCAGCTCGGCTCCTGGTCGGCGTTCACCGACACGCGGTACGGACAGCTGCTGCTGGTCAAGATCGGGCTGGTGGCCCTCCTCGTCGGCGTCGCGTACATCTCGCGGCGGTGGACGGCACGGCTGGCGGACGCCGTGGTCCAGCGGAGCAAGCAGGCGCCCGAGAAGGAGCGGGTCACCGCCGGCGCGGGGGACGCCAAGGGTGGTGCCGGGGCGGCCAAGGGTGCCGGTGACTCCAAGCGTGCCGCGCAGCTCGCCCGGCAGCGGGCCGCGATGGACACGGCACGGCAGAAGCGGGAGCGGGACGCCGACCCGCACCGGTTCGGGCTGCGCCGCTCGGTGCTCGCCGAGGCCGGTGTCGCCGTCGTCCTGCTCGCCGTCACCACCGTGCTGACGCAGACCGAACCGGGTCGTACGGAGGAGGCGGCCACGGCGGCCACGTCCTCCTCCTCGTCCACCTCGTCGTCGTCCGGGGCGGTCACCCTGGACATGTCGTTCGACACCGGCGGCAAGGACGGCAAGGGCGTCGTACGCGTCGACATCGATCCCGCGCGCGTGGGCGCCAACGAAATGCACGTCTATGTGGAGCGGTCCAACGGGCGGGCTTTCGACATCCCGGAGGTGAAGGTCGCCTTCACCCTGAAGTCCAAGGACATCGGGCCACTGCCCGTCGTCCCCGACCACATCACCACCGGGCACTGGGCGGCAAGTGGAGTGCAGATCCCCATGGCCGGCGACTGGGAGGTCGCGGTGACCGTGCGGACCTCCGACATCGACCAGACGACCGTCTCCAAGAACACGCAGATCGGCTGAACCACACCATGCCTGACCAGTCCATCCCGGAGGCCCACACTCCCGCTCTCGAAGAGGGCGCTTCCGATCCGGCCCCCTTTGGGGAGGGTCTTTCGCGGCGGAAGCTGCTGAGCACCGCCGGCGCCACCGGGCTCGTCCTCGGGGCGGCCGGCGGGGCCGTCGGATACACCGCGCGCCCGGCCGAGGCCGCGCCGCTCACCTCCCTGGGCGCCGATCAGGTGATGTTTCACGGGAAACATCAGCCGGGCATCACCGAGGGCCTCCAGGCCCGCGGTCACCTCGTCGCCTTCGACCTGGCGGCGGGCGCGGGCCGCAAGGAGGCCGCCGCGCTGCTGCGCCGCTGGTCCCGGACGGCGCGGCGGCTGATGGCGGGTGAGGCGGCCACGCAGGACGACACGGACGTGGCCCGGGACGCCGGCCCGTCCTCGCTGACGGTCACCTTCGGATTCGGGCACAGCTTCTTCGCCCGCACCGGCCTGGAGAAGCAGCGCCCGGCCTCCCTGGACCCACTGCCCGACTTCTCCTCCGACCACCTCGACAAGAAGCGCAGCGACGGCGACCTGTGGGTGCAGATCGGCGCCAACGACGCGCTGGTCGCCTTCCACGCCCTGCGCGCGATCCAGAAGGACGCGGGCAGCGCGGCGCGCGTCCGCTGGCAGATGAACGGCTTCAACCGCTCGCCGGGCGCCACGTCCCATCCCATGACGGCCCGCAACCTGATGGGCCAGATCGACGGCACCCGCAACCCGAAGCCGGCCGAGCCCGACTTCGACCTGCGGATCTTCGTGCCTTCCTCCGGCTCGAACGACCCGTCGTGGATGGCGAACGGCTCCTACGCCGTCGTACGCCGCATCCGCATGCTCCTCGACGACTGGGAGAAGCTCTCGGTCAAGGACCAGGAGGGCGTCATCGGGCGCCGCAAGTCCGACGGGGCGGCGCTGTCCGGAGGCACCGAGACGACCGACATGGACCTGGAGAAGACCGACGCCCAGGGCGACCTGGTCGTCCCGATCAACGCCCACGCCCGCATCACGCGGCCCGACCAGAACGGGGGCGCGGCGATGCTCCGGCGCCCGTTCTCGTACCACGACGGCTTCGACGGCGACGGAGTCCCCGACGCCGGCCTCCTCTTCGTCTGCTGGCAGGCCGACCCCCTGCGCGGCTTCGTCCCCGTACAGCGCAAGCTCGACCGGGGCGACGCCCTGTCCCGGTTCATCCGCCACGAGGCGAGCGGCCTGTTCGCGGTGCCGGGCGGGGCGGCGGAGGGGGAGTACGTGGGACAGGGGTTGCTGGAGGGGTGACCCAGTCGCTCGGCGGAGTGGCTGTACCGAGACGCAGGCGCCGCGTTTGCAAGGCCCATTAGGGTGAGGTCATGCCAGCGAGCTATGCGTATCTCGGCCCTGAGGGCACCTTCACCGAAGTCGCCCTGCGGCAGCTTCCCGAGGCGGCCACCCGGCAGTTGATCCCGTACGTGTCCGTCCAGTCCGCGCTCGACGCGGTGCGTCTCGGTGAGGCCGAGGCCGCGTTCGTGCCGATCGAGAACTCGGTCGAGGGCGGGATCACGACGACGCTCGACGAGCTGGTCGCCGGCGCGCCACTGATGATCTACCGCGAGGTGCTGCTGTCGATCACCTTCGCGCTGCTGGTCCGGCCGGGCACCGAGCTGTCCGACATCAAGACGGTCTCCGCGCATCCGGCCGCCCAGCCGCAGGTGCGCAACTGGCTCAAGAAGAACCTCCCGGACGTCCACTGGGAGTCGGCCGCCTCGAACGCGGACGCCGCCCGCCTGGTCCAGGAGGGCCAGTACGACGCCGCCTTCGCGGGCGAGTTCGCGGCCGCCCGGTACGGCCTGGAGGCCCTGGAGACCGGGATCCACGACGCGGAGAACGCCCAGACCCGGTTCGTGCTGGTCGGCCGGCCCGCCCGGCCCGCGGCGCGCACCGGCGCGGACAAGACGTCCGTCGTGCTGTGGCAGCGCGACGACCACCCCGGCGGCCTGCGCGACCTGCTCGGCGAGTTCGCCACGCGGGGGATCAACCTGATGCTGCTGCAGTCCCGGCCCACCGGTGCGGGCATCGGAAACTACTGCTTCTGCATCGACGCCGAGGGCCACATCTCCGACCGCCGGGTCGCCGAGGCACTGACGGGGCTCAAGCGGATCTGTCTCCAGGTGCGCTTCCTCGGCTCGTATCCGCGCGCGGACGTGGACGTGGCGGACGTACGCCCCGCCTTCCCGGGGACCTCGGACGACGAGTTCGTGTCGGCGGCGGACTGGGTGGCGCGATGCCAGGACGGACGTTTCTAGGACGTTTCCATCCGCTCCTACCTGCATATTTTAGTTATCCACAGGAGTTATCCACAGGCGAGCTTCTCGACCTGGGGACAAGTCGACATCCAAGCGCCACTCGGTCGACAAATCGTCCTACAGCCCTCCAGTTCGTCCACAGTCCCGCAGGTCACTCTTCGTCCACCCGTCTCCCTTCGTACATCCTTTGGGGCGACGCATATCCACCCGAAAGTGGATGTGACGCCGATTTGGGGCGGGAATTGCCCGCCTCGCACACCCGACTCGGAATGATCGATTCCGACATCCACAGATCTTTCGCACAGCCTGTGGATAACTCTTCGGCGCTGTGGATTTCTGTGGACGAGGGCCGACCCAAGTCCCGTTCCCCGCAAGGAAATCGGGTCAACGCGGCGCCCGTCGCATGCCCCGTCCCGGGGAGTGGGACACTTTTTATTGACACGATCGGCAAATGCCGCAGAGCGGAACGTAGGCCGCGATTCGGGGCAGCACGGAATAGTGAGTCGTGAGCCGTCACCCCGCACCGGTAGCCTTGGTCGCGTGATTGACCTTCGCCTGCTCCGTGAGGACCCCGACCGTGTGCGTGCGTCGCAGCGCGCCCGTGGAGAGGACGTCGCGCTCGTCGACGCTCTCCTGTCTGCCGACGAGCGGCGCAGGTCGTCCGGCGTCCGCTTCGACGAGCTGCGTGCCGAGCAGAAGGCCCTCGGCAAGCTCATCCCCAAGGCTTCCGGGGACGAGAAGGCCGAGCTGCTGAAGAAGGCGGGCCAGCTCGCCGCCGACGTCAAGGCCGCCGACGCCGAGCGCGACGCGGCCGACACCGAGACCCAGGAACTCGCCCTCCAGCTCAGCAACCTCGTGCACCCCGAGGTGCCCGTGGGCGGCGAGGAGGACTTCGTCACGCTGGAGACGCACGGCACGATCCGCGACTTCGGCGCCGAGGGCTTCGAGCCCAAGGACCACCTGGAGCTCGGCACGACCCTCGGCGCGATCGACGTCGAGCGCGGCGCCAAGGTCTCCGGCTCGCGCTTCTACTTCCTCACCGGTATCGGCGCGCTGCTGGAGCTCGCCCTGGTGAACGCGGCGATCGCGCAGGCCACGGCGGCCGGCTTCACGCCGATGCTGACGCCCGCGCTGGTCCGCCCGCAGTCGATGGCCGGCACCGGCTTCCTCGGCCAGGCGGCCCAGGACGTCTACCACCTCGACAAGGACGACCTGTACCTCGTCGGCACGTCCGAGGTCGCGCTCGCGGCGTACCACATGGACGAGATCATCGACGCCGACCGCCTCCCGCTGCGCTACGCGGGCTTCTCGCCCTGCTTCCGCCGCGAGGCCGGCTCGCACGGCAAGGACACCCGCGGCATCTTCCGCGTCCACCAGTTCGACAAGGTCGAGATGTTCTCGTATGTCGACCCGGCGGACTCGCAGGCCGAGCACCAGCGTCTGCTGGAGTGGGAGAAGCAGTGGCTGACGTCGCTGGAACTGCCGTTCCGGGTCATCGACGTCGCCTCCGCCGACCTCGGCTCCTCGGCCGCCCGCAAGTTCGACTGCGAGGCGTGGATCCCGACGCAGGGCAAGTACCGAGAGCTGACCTCGACCTCGGACTGCACCGAGTACCAGTCCCGCCGCCTGTCGATCCGCGTCCGTGACGGCAAGCGGGTCAAGCCGCTGGCGACGCTGAACGGCACGCTGTGCGCCGTACCGCGCACGATCGTGGCGATCCTGGAGAACCACCAGCAGGCCGACGGCTCCGTCCGGGTCCCCGAGGTGCTCCGTCCGTACCTGGGCGGCAGGGAGATCCTGGAGCCGGTCGCCAAGTGAGTACATCCGCTGTACCGGACTTCCCCTACCGCCTGATCGCGACCGACCTCGACGGAACGCTCCTGCGCTCCGACGAGTCGGTCTCGCAGCGCACCCGTGAGGCGCTCGCCGCGGCCACCGCGGCGGGCGCCGCGCACATCGTCGTGACGGGCCGTGCGGCCCCGTGGACCCGCCACATCCTCGACGACCTCGGTTACAACGGCCTTGCCGTCTGCGCCCAGGGCGCACAGGTGTACGACGCCGGCGAGCACCGCCTGCTGACCTCGGTGACGCTGGACCGGCAACTGGCCGGGGTGGCACTGGCGAAGATCGAGGCGGAGGTCGGCCCGCTGTACCTCGCGGCGAGCCGGGACGGCCTGGAGGGCGAGGTGCTGGTCGGCCCCGGTTACGCGGTCACCGGCAAGCTCCCCGCGACCCCCTTCACGGACGCGTCCGACCTGTGGACCGCCCCGCTGAACAAGATCTACATACAGCACCCCACGCTGACGGACGACCAGTTGGCCGAGGCCTCCCGCCAGGCCGCCGGCGGCTTCGTCAGTGTCGCGATGGCCGGCGAGGGCATCGTCGAGCTCCTCCCCCTCGGCCTCTCCAAGGCGACGGGACTGTCCCTGGCGGCCCGCCGCCTGGGCATGAAGGCCGCCGACACGATCGCCTTCGGCGACATGCCCAACGACATCCCGATGTTCGCCTGGTCCGCCTACGGCGTGGCGATGGCCAACGCCCACGAGGAGCTGAAGGCCGTGGCGAATGAGGTGTCCTCCTCGAACGAGGAGGACGGGATCGCCGTGGTGTTGGAGCGGTTGCTGGGCTGAGCGTGGGTGTTCCTGCGAGGCGGGGACACCTCGTTGCGAGGAGTTCCTGCGAGGCAGGACACCTCGGTCTTGCGGAGGATGCACGGATCGAACGTGCGCGGGGTTGCCCCCGACCACGGCTTAGCAAGCCGGTGCCTTACCACTCGGCCAATCCTCCGGGTGGGCGGCCTCACGCGAGCGCAGTGCGCCACGTGCTCGAAGCGGCCGCCCCGGGCAGCTCCCCGTATGGGGCGGACTCGACGGAGGGTAGCTACTCCGGAGTCCGCCGCGGGCTGCCCTGTGGGGAGCTCAACGGACTGTCGTGCATGGACATCGTCGAACTCCTCCCCAGTACGTGGCGCCGGTTCGGTCCGGCGTCCTGGACAGTAACCACTGTGCCCGTACGCCGTGTTCGGCGCCACCGATTAACCCGCGGCCCACGGCCCCTTCACCGCCGCCGCCACCTGCGCCGACGCTTGCTGAAGAACCACCCCGCGGGCGGTTCGTCGGAACGCCACGGCTGCGGTTCGGGCTTCTCCTTGCGCCAGCGCTCGGCGAGCATCCGGGCCCGCGCGGACGGCTCGGCGGTCTCGGCGGACCGTATGAACTCCTCGTCCAGGACGAGGTCGTCCCAAGCGTCGTTCCCGGACTGTCCGCGACCCTCGTACTGTGACGCCTCGTCCGTCATCCCGTCCTCCCCGCCGTGCGCCCGCTTTTGCCCAGTGTGCCCGGACCGAGGTGAAGCCCCTGTCAATAAGCGGGGCGTCTACTCCTCGCCCGCCAGCGTCAGCGACCGCAGTTTCTGCCCCGCGTACCAGGTCGCCAGGACGGTGACCGCGACCAGCAGGACCGTCGCCGTCGTCAGCCCGACGTCGGAGGTCACCAGGTCCCCGCCGGCGACCTTCTGGGCCACCGCCAGCGACCACTGCTGGACGCTGAGCGTGCGCGCCCCGGCCACCAGGGAGCCGAACAGAGCCTCCCAGACGAGCGCGTAGACCAGACCGAACACGACCGCGTGCCGCGACACCGTGCCGAGCAGCAAGAAGAGTGCCGCGTAGGCGATGGAAGCGACCAGTGCGGCCACCGTGTAGGCGACGGCGATTTGCTGGCCGTTGCCGTTCAGGATGAGGCCCGCGATCAGGGTGGGCACCGCCGAGAACACCATCGTCACGGCGATGGCGACGATCAGTTTGGTGAAGATGATCGTCGGCCGTTTGATCGGCTTGGACAGCAGGTAGACAACCGAGCCGTCGTCGATCTCCGGGCCGATCGCGCCCGTGCCCGCGATGACGCCGATGATCGGCACCATGGTGGCGAGCGCGAGTCCGCCCAGCAGGTCGGACGCCGTCTGGTCGTCGGCGCCCGCGAGGCCCCGCACCACGACGGAGATCGCGATCAGCAGTAGGGGCAGCGCGCCCAGGATGAGGGCCCGACGCCGGCCGAGCAGGGCGCGGTAGGTGAGTCGGGCGACTGTGGGGTCGTACATCTTGGCCTCCTACGCCGCGACGAGATACGAGAAGACGGACTCGAGGGACTCGTCGGACGGCGAGACCGTGAGCAGGCGGATGCCGTGGTCCCTGGCCACCCTCGGCAACAGGGCCGTGAAGCGGCCGAAGTCGACGGCCTGGATGCGCAACGCGCCCTCCGCGAGGTCGACTTCGATGCCGGACGTGGACGGGTCGGCGATCAGCGCGGCCGCGAGGGCGCGGTCGTCGCTGGAGCGCACCAGGTAGCGGTGCGGGCGGTCGGTCATCAGGCGGCGGATCTTGCGGAAGTCGCCGCTGGCCGCGTGCCTGCCTGCGACCACCACCTCGATGTGCCGGGCGAGTTGTTCGACCTCTTCGAGGATGTGGGACGAGAACAGCACCGTGCGGCCCTCGTCGCCCATGCGCCTGAGCAGGTCCATCAGCTGCATGCGCTGGCGCGGGTCCATGCCGTTGAAGGGCTCGTCCAGCAGCAGCAGCGAGGGGTCGTGGACGAGCGCGCTGGCCATCTTCACGCGCTGGCGCATGCCCTTGGAGTACGTCGAGATCTTGCGGTCCTGCGCGTACTCCATCTCGACCGTGGCCAGCGCCTTGTGGGCCGCCTTGGCGCCCAGGCCGTGCAACTCGGCGTTGGCGACGACGAATTCGCGCCCGGTGAGGAAGTCGTACATCGCCTCGCGCTCGGGGACGATGCCGATGTGCTTGTAGATGTTCTCGTTGCGCCACACCTGCCGGCCGTCGAGGGTGACGGTGCCGGTGGAGGGGGCGAGGAAGCCCCCCATCATGTTGATGAGGGTGGACTTTCCGGCGCCGTTGGGACCGAGCAGGCCGGTGACGCCGGGGCCGATGGTCATGGTGATGTCGTTGACGGCGACCACGTTGCCGAACCAGCGCGAGACGTGGTCGATGTTGAGCGTGGTCACAGTCCGACCTTTCGGTAGCGGCGCATCATGAGGCCGTAGCAGGCGGCGATCAGGCCGAGGGTGACGAGGACGTAGACCACGCCCTCCCCGTTCGTCGGACCGACCCCTCCGGGGAACGCCGAGCTCGCGCCCAGGAACGCGGACTGCACTCCGTCGATGAGCGTGATGGGCGAGAACAGCCCGATCCAGGCGATGGACCCGGTGCTGCTCTGCGCTTCGGCGATGGCCTGGAGCGTGGAGACGGCGCCGTAAGTGATGGTCAGGACGGCGATCACGGCGGCGATGCCGAAGCCGCGGCGCGGGGTGACGGACGCGATGACGAGGCCGAGGCCGGCGAAGAGCAGTGAGAGCAGTGCCACGGAGACGAGCCCCTGTGCGAATCCCTTGGTCTGGTCGGTGAAGTCGAGCTTGGCCAGCAGGGCGCCCACGTAGAGCACCAGCAGCGGGGCCGCGGTGAGGATGAACAGCGCCGACGCCAGGGCCGCGAACTTCGCGCGTACGTAGTCGGCGGTCTCGATGGGCCGCGAGAAGTACAGCGGTACGGTCTTGAAGCGCAGGTCGCGGGAGACGGACTGAGGCGCCTGCGAGGCGACGTACAGGCTGATGACGGCCTGCATGACGATCGCGTAGCGCGTGTAGTCGAGGGGCAGGTCCTTGGCCTTGGTGGCGACCGCGACGGCGACCATGATGGCCGCGGGCACGCACATCACCACGAGCAGCAGCATCGGCAGGACCTTGGACTTGACCGAGCGGCCGAGGCCGTAGGCGCCGCGCAGGGACTGCGAGTAGAGCGAGCGGGTGGCGTAGGAGCGGCCCAGGCGCGGGCCGTCGTAGGAGCGGTAGCCGATGTTGTGAATGCGGGTCTGGTCACCCGAAGGTGCCGCCGGTGTCCGCAGGGGCTGCTCAACCGCCATGGCCGACCGCCTCCTTCTGCTGCTCGTCCTCGTTCGTGAAGACCTCGGAGATGTGGTGCCGGCGCTGTTCCATGCGCACCAGGCCGAGGCCGAGGTCGGCGACCACGTCGCGGACCAGGTCGTACGTCTCCTCGCCCTGCGCGGTGAGCAGCAGCACGTGGCCGGCGCCCGGCAGGCCCGCGCCGCTGTCCAGGATGTCCATCCCGCGCGCGTGGAGCGCGTCGCGCACCGCGCGGGTGCCGTCCGGGTGCTCGTCGGTGTCGGTGACCTCGATCGCGAGAGTGGTCGTGATCTGGGTGAAGTCGGTGGTGGAACTGGAGCGCAGGAGTTTGCCGCCGTCGACGACCACCACGTGGTCGCAGGTGCGCTCCAGCTCGCCCAGCAGGTGGGAGGTGACCAGGACGGAGATGCCGAAGTCGGTGTAGATCCGGCGGATCAGGCCGAGCATCTCGTCGCGCCCGACCGGGTCCAGGCCGTTGGTCGGCTCGTCCAGGAGGACCAGTTGCGGGTCGTGCACGAGGGCTTGCGCGAGTTTCACGCGCTGCTTCATGCCGGTGGAGTAGCCGCCGATGGGGCGGTAGCGCTCCTCGTACAGCCCGACATGCCGCAGGGTGTCCGCGGTGCGCTCGCGCGCGGCGGTGGGCGGCAGGCCGGACATGCGCGCCATGTGCACGACGAACTCGGTGGCCGAGACGTCGGGCGGCAGGCAGTCGTGCTCCGGCATGTAGCCGACCCGTTCGCGGATGGCGGCGCCCTTGGTGGCGACATCGAGGCCGAGCACTTCGGCGCGGCCCTCGGTGGCGGGGGACAGACCCAGAAGGATCTTGATCAGTGTGGACTTGCCGGCTCCATTGGCTCCGACGAGTCCGGTCACACCGGGCCCGACGTCCACGGAGAGCCGGTCAAGCGCGGTCACCCGGGGGAACCGCTTGCTCAGGCTTTCGGTCGCGATCACAGTCACGGCTATGACGGTAGTGACCGGGACCACGCCGGTCGTCACTCCGCAGGGTCGTCTTGGTATCAGACTCCAGGCGTACGGGTCCCTAGGAGCCCCCTCAGGTCGAACCACGCATCGCCGGTTCTCCACATCCACGGAGTTGTCCACAGGCCGGGGCACGCCTATTGACGCAGCCTCTAACGACTGTCACATTCGCCAGTGTCACGTTACGGGCACGTACCGCAGTCGACCGGGACGGTAGGGCGTTGGCATGACGACGGCAGCAGGTGAACTCGCCGCGGAACTGAGCGGGTTCAGGAAGGTCCAGCGCCTCGCCTACGAGTGCGCGGAGGCGGTCGCGGCGCAGCTCGTACCCGGCGTCACCGAACGCGAAGCGGCCCGGATGCAGCGCGAGTGGCTGCGGGAGAGGGGCGTGCGCGACTGGTTCCACCTGCCCTTCGCCTGGTTCGGCGACCGCACGGCGTTCGTGAACTTCCGCGTTCCGCTGCAGTTCTTCCCGACCAACCGCCGACTGGAGCCGGGGATGCCGTTCATCCTGGACATGGCTCCCGTGTACGACGGCTGCACCGCCGACATCGGGTATTCGGGCTCCCTGGGCGGCAACGCCGTGCAGGACCGGCTGCTGGACGACCTGGCGGCGCACCGTGAGCTGATCCTCGACTCGACTCGTGAGCGGCGCCCGCTGCGGGAGATCTACGAGGACGTCGACCGCCTCATGGCTCGCCAGGGTTACGCCAACCGGCACCGCGCCTATCCCTTCGGCGTGATCGCGCACAAGGTGGACCGTGTGAAGGAGCGCCGCTGGTCACCTCATGTCTTCGGGTTCGGCACCCAGTCCCTGAAGGGCCTGGCGGCCGACGCGCTGCACGGCCACCGGGAGGGCTGGTCCCCGCTGTGGTCGCCGTACCGGTTCTCCGACCATCCGCCGCAGCCGGGCCTGTGGGCGGTCGAACCGCACCTGGGCTTCCGGGGTACGGGTGCGAAGTTCGAGGAGATCCTGGTCGTCACCGACTCCAGGGACCCCGAGCAGAGCGCCTTCTGGCTGGACGACGATCTGCCGCACGTGCGGCGCTGGGCGGGGGAAAAGTGACGTTGCCGACGGGTGTGCGGGAGCGCTGGGTGCGGACCGGCGGGGTCGAGCTGTGTGTCGCCGAACTGGGGGACCCCTCGGGGCCGACGGTCGTCCTGGTGCACGGCTATCCGGACAGCAAGGAGGTGTGGTCGGCGGTCGCGTCCCGATTGGCCGAGCGCTTCCACGTCGTGTTGTACGACGTACGCGGGCATGGCCGCTCCACCGCTCCGCGGCCGCTGCGCGGCGGGTTCACGCTGGAGAAGCTGACAGACGACTTCCTGGCCGTCGCCGACGCGGTCAGTCCCGAGAAGCCCGTGCACCTGGTGGGGCACGACTGGGGCTCGGTGCAGGCCTGGGAGTTCGCCACCGTCAAGCGCACCGAGGGCCGGATCGCCTCCTTCACGTCCATGTCCGGACCGTCCCTCGACCACCTCGGCCACTGGATCAACAAGCGCGTCAAGCGCCCCACCCCGCGCCGGATCGGCCAGCTGCTCGGCCAGGGCGCCAAGTCCTGGTACCTGTACCTGCTGCAGACGCCGGTGCTGCCCGAGCTGGCCTGGCGCGGCCCCCTCGGCAAACACTGGCCGAGGATCCTGGAGCGCCTCGAGAAGGTCCCCGGCGGCGGCTACCCGACCTCGTCGCTGCCGACGGACGCGGCGCACGGGACGTGGCTGTACCGGGACAACGTACGGGTCCGGTTGCGCCGTCCTCGTACGGACGCGTACGCGCACGCGCCCGTGCAGCTCATCACGCCCCTGGGGGACGCGTTCCTCTCGGAGAAGCTCTACGACGAGCTGGAGCTGTGGGCTCCGCAGCTGACCCGGCGCACGATCCCCGCCAGGCACTGGGTCCCCCGCTCCCGGCCCGACCAGCTGGCAGCCTGGATCTCGGAGTTCGTGACGTCCGTGGAGGGCGGGAGGCCGAAGGCCGTGGCGGCGACGGGGCCGTACGCCGACCGGTTCGGCGGGCAGCTCGTGCTGATCACCGGTGCGGGCAGCGGCATCGGGCGGGCCACGGCGTTCGCGTTCGCCGAGGCCGGCGCGCGCGTGGTGGCCGTCGACCGGGACGCCGAGGCCGCCGTCCGCACCGCTGAGCTGTCCCGGCTGGTCGGCGCGCCCGCGGCCTGGGCGGAGACGGTCGACGTCTCCGACGAGCAGGCCATGGAGAAACTCGCCGAGAAGGTCGCCGCCGAGTACGGCGTGGTGGACGTCCTGGTGAACAACGCCGGCATCGGCCTGTCAGGCTCCTTCTTCGACACCACCCCGGCGGACTGGAAGAAGGTCCTCGACGTCAACCTGTGGGGCGTGATCCACGGCTGCCGGATCTTCGGAAAGCAGATGGCCGACCGCGGGCAGGGCGGCCACATCGTGAACACGGCGTCGGCGGCGGCGTACCAGCCCTCCAAGGTGCTGCCCGCCTACAGCACGTCCAAGGCAGCGGTGCTGATGCTGAGCGAGTGCCTGCGCGCGGAGCTCGCCGGCCGGGGCATCGGCGTGACCGCGGTCTGCCCCGGCTTCGTCAACACCAACATCACCTCGACCGCGCACTTCGCCGGCGTCGACGCCGCCGAGGAGAAACGGCGCCAGAAGCGGACCGCCCGCCTCTACGGCCTGCGGAACTATCCGCCGGAGAGGGTCGCCGACGCGATCCTGCGGGCGGTGGTGCGGAACGCGGCGGTGGTCCCGGTGACGCCCGAGGCGCGCGGCGCCCACCTCCTGTCCCGCTTCATGCCGAGGGCACTGCGGGCGATCGCACGTCTGGAGCCACGCCTGTGAGCGGGCGGATCGCTCCCCGCGAGGTCGCCTTCGACCGGTCGCGCACCCCGCTGCACCGGATCCCCGGCGAGCCGACCGCGACCCATGTGATCGATGCGCTGCATCTGTTGCCGCCGGCGGGGGAGCGGCGGTTCGTCCGGGTCTTCAAGGAGGGGCTGCCCCTGGTCAGGGACGCCGAGCTGAATGCGCAGCGGCTCGACACCGCCGCGTTCACCCGGCACGTCGACGTCCTCTTCCGGTACGCCCGCCGCCTCGCGGGCATGGCCGTCACCGCCCCGGTGATGCTGTACCTGTGGGTGTGGGGCACGGCGTACCTGATACGCCACGACCAGCAGCTCGCGGGCCGCCTGCACTACTCCCTCGCCAAGCACGAGAAGGCCGTACGCGAGAGCCTGCTGCCCGCGTGGCGTGAGCCGGGGGCAGCGATACCCCGCTGCTTCCGGGCGTCGTACCACCCGGCGCAGGAGAGGGCGTTCAGCCGCGCGGTGGAATACCTGGGGAGGCCACCGGCGGCCAGGGCGGTCTCGTGACGGACGGCGCCCGGGGTTCCGGCCGCCGAGCCGAGGATTCCGCACACCGGGCCGAGGCTTCCGCCTACCGGATCGAGGATCTGGCGCACCTCAGCGGCGCCACGGTCCGTACGATCCGCGCCTACCAGGACCGCGGGCTGCTCCCCCGCCCCGAGCGCCGCGGCCGCGCCAACGTCTACGCCGACGCCCATCTCGTCCGGCTGCGCCAGATCGCCGACCTCCTCGACCGCGGCTACGGCCTGGCCTCCATCAAGGAGCTCCTGGAGGCGTGGGACGCGGGCCGTGGCCTGGGGGGAGTACTGGGCCTGGTCGCCGAGGTGGACGGTCCGTGGACCGACGAGGAGGCGGCACGTATCTCACGGGCCGAGCTGAACGCGCGGTTCGGCGGTGTCCCCGACGACACGGCGGTCGCCGAGGCCGTGCAGCTGGGCGTGCTGGAGCCGGTGCCCGGCGACGACGACTCCTTCCTCGTGCCGAGCCCCCAAGAACTCGCGTTGGCAGTTGAGTTGCACGCGGCCGGTGTGCCGCTGTCCGCGATCTCCGCCCACCTGCGGGAGTTGAGGGGTCGGGTCGAGCACATCGCCGCACGTTTCCTGGAGTTCACGACCGAGCATGTCTTCGCCCGCTACCTGGACGGACCGCACCGCCCGACGGACGCGGACGCGGCAGAAGCGGCCTCTCTCGTGCGGCGGCTGCGACCGCTCGCACAGAAGACGGTGGACGCTGAACTCGCGCGCGCGATGCGTTCGTTGGCGGTCCGGAGTCTGCGGGAGCACCTGGGTGCGGGTGACGTCCCGACATCAGCTGTGCGGAGGCGTGACGTGGCGATCCCCACGGAGACAATGTGGGCTGTGGAAAGGCTGGTTGGTGCCGAACACGCAGCGGAGTTCATCTCGCTGGCCGCCGAACGTGAGGTGCGAGCCCGTGCCTTGGATGGGCTGGCCGCAAGTCACGGCACGTCAAGTGATCTTGGCGAAGAGCCTTGATGTGAAGGGTAGTTGTCCACAGAATCGCCAATTCCCCTGTGGATAACCGCACTTGGCTGTGGATCAAACATCCGGAGCAAAATCATTCGCGTGATTCAGGTCTCGCCCGGCACGCTGGCGGGGTGGATGAAAGACGCACCGTGAAGGTGTCCAAATATCTGTCGAAGCACCTGCGCCATCGGCCGGAGCGGATCGGGTTGCTTCTCGACGACGCCGGCTGGGTGGAGATCGACACGCTGATCGCGGCCGCGGCCGCGCACGGCTTCCGATTCACCCGCGAGGAACTCGACCACGTGGTCGCCGCCAACGACAAACGGCGCTTCGCGATCGACGGCACCCGGATCCGCGCCAGCCAGGGGCACAGCGTCGACGTGGACCTCGGGCTGCCCCCGGCGACGCCGCCGGCGTCCCTCTACCACGGCACCGTGGCCCGTTCCCTGGACGCGATCCGCGTCGAGGGCCTGCGGCCCATGAACCGCCACGACGTGCACCTCTCGCCCGACCGGGAGACCGCGACCCGTGTCGGTGCCCGCCGCGGCCGTCCCGTCGTGCTCTCGGTGGACGCTGGTGCCATGCACCGCGACGGCCACGTCTTCCACGTCAGTGCGAACGGGGTGTGGCTGACGAAGGCGGTACCGCCGCGGTATCTGCGGTTCCCGGAGCCCCGGTGAGGAATACCTGGTCACGACCGGCCTCAGCACGTGGCTGAGCGGGCGTGCGCGATGACCGTCGGTGACGGTTTCACGTGAAACACGTTCGGCCGCATACGCTCGGACCCATGAGTCTGCGTCTGAGCACCGTGATCCTCCCGTACCGCCGCTGGCACGAAGGCAGCCGTTCGGCATGGACACGCGCCGAGCAGCTCGGCTTCCACACCGGGTACACCTACGACCACCTGTCCTGGCGGAGCTTCCGGGACGGGCCCTGGTTCGGGGCCGTGCCGACGCTGACCGCCGCCGCGGCCGTCACCGACGATCTCCGCCTGGGCACGCTGGTGACCTCGCCGAACTTCCGGCACCCGGTGACCCTCGCCAAGGAGCTGATCTCCCTCGACGACATCTCCGGTGGACGGGTGACGCTCGGTATCGGCGCGGGCGGCACCGGCTTCGACGCCACCGCGCTCGGGCAGGAGCCCTGGACCGCGCGCGAGCGTGCCGACCGGTTCGCCGAGTTCGTGCAGCTGCTGGACCGGCTGCTGAGCGAGGACGGCCCCAGCGGGGTGTCGTACGAGGGCGACCACTACTCGGCGCACGAGGCGCGCAACGTCCCCGGCTGCGTACAGCGCCCTCGGCTGCCCTTCGCGGTGGCCGCCACCGGACCGCGCGGGCTGAGGCTCGCCGCGCGCTACGGACAGGCGTGGGTGACCACCGGCGACCCCAGGCTGTACGAGAACGGCACTCCTGAACAGTCGGTTCAAGCCATTCGCGGACAGGCCGAGAAGCTGGCCGACGCGTGTGCCGCGATCGGCCGTGACATCAACTCGCTCGACAAGATCCTGCTCACCGGCTTCACCCCGGACCGCGGTCGGCCGCTCCAGTCCCTGGACGCGTTCGTGGACTTCGCGGGCCGGCACCAGGAGCTGGGCTTCACCGAGATCGTGATCCACTGGCCCATCCCCGACTCGGACTTCGAGGCGGACGAGAAGGTCTTCGAACAGATCGCCATGGAGGCGCCGGGGCAGCTGCGCTGACCTGGAAGACCAGCCGTCTGCGCCTCATCCGTTCCTCATCGGTGCGGACTGCCGCACGGGCGTGCAGGCATGTGCGGGAGAATGACCGGGTGACCTCAGCGACTCGACAGCCCGAGACCCCGGCCGCCGCCCTCCCGCCCCGGCTGATCGCCACCGACCTCGACGGCACCCTGCTGCGCGACGACAAGTCGGTGTCCCCGCGCACGGTCGCGGCCCTCGCCGCCGCCGAGGAGGCGGGCATCGAGGTCTTCTTCGTCACCGGCCGCCCCGCCCGCTGGATGGACGTCGTCAGCGACCACGTCCACGGTCACGGCCTGGCGATCTGCGGCAACGGGGCCGCGGTGGTCGACCTGCACGGCGGCCCCGGCGCCCACCGGTTCGTGAAGGTCCGCGAGCTGGCACGGGACAACGCCCTGGACGCCGTACGGCTGCTGCGTGACGTGGCGCCGGGCACGGTGTACGCGGTCGAGCAGACGTACGGTTTCTACCAGGAGCCGGACTATCCGAAGCTGCACATGGAGATCCCGGACACGCTCGCACCGGCCGAGGACCTGCTGGCGCCGGACGCCCCCGGAGCCGGCGAGCCGGTCCTGAAGATCCTCGCCTATCACCCCGACATCGACCCGGACGCCTTCCTCACCCTCGCCCGCCTCGCGATCGGCGACCGTGCGAACGTCACCCGCTCCAGTCCCAGCGCCCTGCTGGAGATCAGCGGCCCCGGCGTCTCCAAGGCCAGCACGCTCGCCCTGTGCTGTGCCGAGCGTGGCATCTCGCACGAGCAGGTCGTCGCCTTCGGGGACATGCCCAACGATGTCGAGATGCTGACCTGGGCGGGACGGTCGTACGCGATGGGCAACGCGCACCCGGACGTGCTCGCGGCGGCGTCGGGGCAGACGGTCGCCAACAACGAGGACGGGGTGGCCGTCGTGATCGAGCGGCTGCTGGTGGAGCGGGCCGGCTGAGGCCCGCTCGATCGGCGGAGATCAACGGCTAGCCCAGCCTCACTCCCCGTGACGACAGCCAAGGCCCCGGATCCACCGCCGAACCCGTCTGCGAGGTGACCCGCACCTCGAAGTGCAGGTGCGGGCCGGTGGAATTGCCGCTGGTGCCCGACTGTCCGACCCACTGCCCGGTACCCACCTGCTCGCCCTGGTCGACGGCGACGGCGGCGAGGTGGGCGTACTGCGTGTAGTACCCGTCCGCGTGCTGGACCACGACCTCGATGCCGAACGGGCCCCCGCACGACACCTTCACCACCCGTCCCGCGCCCACCGCCCGCACCGGCGTGCCGATCGGCACCGCGAAGTCCTGCCCGGTGTGCCGGTTCGCCCACCGCGCACCACCGCTGCCGAACCCGGCGGACAGCTCGTACGTCTCCACCGGAGCCACCCAGGTGCTCGTGACGTCCGTCTGCGGCTGGTCCAGTCGGACGGCGCCACGGCACGAACCGGCCGCGACGGAGGCGTCGGCCTGGCCCTGCAGCTGCCACCGTGCCTGGTCGAGCTTCGCCTCGATGTCCTTCTTCAGATCGCCGAGTTCGGTGTTCCGCCGGTCCAGCTGCTGCCAGGCCGCCGCGGCCTTCGCCTCGTCCGCGGCAAGCCGAGCCTCGGCCCGGCGGCTCTTGTCGATCGCGTTGTTGAGGGCGAGATCCGCCTGCCAGACGGCCCGCTGACCTCGCATCAGGTCATCGGGATCGTCCGCCAGAATCATCTGCGCGGTGATCGGAAGGCCCCCGCCGGTGCGGTACTGGGCGCGCGCGATCCGACCCAGATCCTCGTGCAGGACGGCGATCCCCTTCCGCTCCCGGTCCAGCAGCGCCTCGAAGCGCTGGGCCTGCGCCCTCTGCACCTCGGCCTCCTGCCGAACCGCTTCGTACTGCTGCGTCGCCGCGGCCGCGTCCTCGTACAGCCGGACCACCTGTGCGCTGATCCCGGCGTCGGCGGCGCCGTGCGTGTCCTCGCCGTCGTCGGCGGCGGCGGAGGTGCCCGTCAGGCAGGCCGCGAGCACGGCGAACGCACACAGCAACGCCGGGACGAGCAGCGGAAGACGGCGGGGAAAGCGCATATCAGCGATCCTGGCCCGTCCCGCGCCCCAAGGCCCTGTTCAAGTCGTGCAGCTGGGGGAGGTTGCCACAGATGGGCTAGTACGGCGTCACGGCGGAGAGGGATCAAAAGCCCCGTCAGCGGGGCCGACGGCACCCGTGGCTCGACGCCGCAGGTACCGGGAGCGGTGTGGTGCGGGTCGACCGACTACCGCACCCCCACCAGCAGATCCGCCTGCTCCTCCCGTTCCACCATCCGCCGCAATGGCCCCTGCACACCGGCCAGTTCGGCGTACGAACCCCGCTGCACGACACGCCCCGCGTCCAGGACGACCACTTCGTCCACCGCTTCCAGACCCGCCATCCGGTGAGTGATGAGCAGCGTCGTACGGCCCTCGGTGGCGGCCAGCAGATCGGCGGTGAGCGCATCCGCCGTCGGCAGGTCCAGATGCTCGGCGGGCTCGTCGAGCACGAGGACGGGGAAGTCCGCCAGCAACGCGCGGGCCAGCGCGAGCCGCTGCCGCTGCCCACCGGACAACCGTGCCCCGTGTTCGCCGACCAGCGTGTCCAGCCCGTCGGGCAGTCCGTCGGCCCAGTCGAGCAGCCGGGCGCGGCGCAGCGCGTCGCGCAACTCGTCCTCGGTGGCGTCCTTCTTGGCGAGCAGGAGGTTCTCGCGCACGGAGCTGTCGAAGAGGTGCGCGTCCTGCGCGCACAGCCCGACCAGCCGCCGTACGTCGTCGCCGTCCAGCGCGTGCGCGTCCACGCCTCCCAGGGTGTACGAGCCCGCGTCCGCGTCCAGGAAACGCAGCAGCACCTGTGCGAGCGTCGACTTGCCGGACCCGGACGGTCCGACCACCGCGATCCGACGGCCCTCCGCCAGGGTCAGGTCGACTCCGGCGAGCGCGTCCCGGTCCTGCCCGGCATGACGGGCGGCAAGTCCCCTGACCGCGACGGGGAAGGGCGATGCGGGTGCCTGCCGCGGCCGCGCCGGTTCCCGTACGGGCTCGGGCGTGTCCAGCACCTCGTACACACGCTCCGCGCTTCTGCGCACCCGTTGCCGGTACTGCACGGCGAGCGGCAGACCCAGTACGGCCTCGAAGGCGGCCAGCGGGGTGAGTACGACGACAGCCATGGTCACGCCGCTCAGCCTGCCGTCGACGACCGCCTGGGCGCCCACGACGGCGGTGGCGGCGACGGTCAGGCCGGAGAGCAGCGCGGTGAGTCCGTCGCCGAGCGCGGTGGCGGTGGCGGCGCGTGAGGCGATCCGGGTGAGCGTCCCGTCGGCCCGCCGCGCCTCGGCCGTGCGGCCGGGCAGAGCGCCGGCGACGGTCAACTCGGCGGTCCCGGTGAGCAGATCGGTCACGCGCGTGGCCAGCACGCCTCGGGCGGGGGCCAGCCTGTGTTCGGCCCTCCGGGCCACGGCGCCGGTGACCAGCGGGACACCCGCACCCGCCGTCAGCAGCCCGACGGCGAGCACGGCGCCGGCCTCCGGCAGCAGCCAGCTCGTGAAGCCGACGGACGCGGCGGACACGACCACGGCGGCACCGGCGGGCAGCAACCAGCGCAACCAGTAGTCCTGCAGGGCGTCCACATCGGCGACGAGCCGCGACAGCAGGTCACCCCGGCGGGACTGCCGAAGCCCCGCGGGCGCCAGCCGCTCAAGGCGCCGGTACACCGCGACCCGGGTGTCGGCCAGCATCCGCAGCACGGCGTCGTGCGAGACGAGCCGCTCGGCGTAGCGGAAGACGGCCCGCCCGATCCCGAAGGCCCGCGTAGCCGTCACGGCCATCATCAGATAGAGCACGGGCGGCTGCTGCGAGGCCCTCGAGATGAGCCACCCGGAGGTGGCCATGAGCCCGACGGCACTGCCGAGCGCGAGGCTTCCGAGCAGCAGGGCGAGCACGAGCCTTCCGCGCCGGGCTCCGGACATGGAACGGACGCGGGCCAGGACACCGCGGGTGTCCGCCGCCGGCACCGTCGTCTCAGGTGCTTCGGGAATGAGATCCGGTGTGGCCTCGGTCATGCGTACCGGAGTGGCCCCGAGCACAACCTCCCTGTGAGTGGGGGACACCGGCTCGGCCAGCCGCACCACCCGGTCCGCCACCGACAGCAGCGCCGGCCGGTGCACCACGAGCAGGACCGTCCGGCCCACCGCCAGCCGCCGCACCGCCTCCACGACCTCGGCCTCGGTGGCCCCGTCGAGCGCCGCCGTCGGCTCGTCGAGCAGCAACACGGGCCGGTCGGCGAGGAACGCCCGGGCCAGCGCGAGCCGCTGCCGCTGCCCGGCGGACAGCCCTGCCCCGTCCTCACCGAGCACGGTGTCGGCACCCTGGGGCAGCGCGTCCACGAACTCCAGCGCGCCGGCGTCCGTCAAGGACCGCCGTACGGCGGTGTCGTCGGCGTCGGGCCGGGCGAGACGTACGTTCTCGGCGATCGTCCCGGCGAACAGGTGCGGCCGCTGCGGCACCCACGCGATCCGGGCCCGCCACTGCTCCAGGTCGGCTTCGGCGAGATCGACTCCCCCGGCCAGCACCCGCCCCTCGCTGGGCCGTACAAAGCCCAGCAGCGCGTTCAGCAGTGTGGACTTGCCCGCACCGCTCGGCCCGACGAGAGCGACCGTCTCCCCGGTCTCGACAGCGAAGGACACGTTCGACACGGCGTCCCCGGACCGCCCGGGGTAGCGGACCGTGACTCCCTCGAAGGACAGGCCTCCCACCGGCACGGCGGCGGAACCGGATGTCGGCACCGGCGTCTCCAGGACCGAGAAGATCTCCTCGGCTGCCGCGAGCCCCTCCGCCGCCGCGTGGTACTGCGCCCCCACCTGGCGCAGCGGCAGATACGCCTCCGGCGCCAGTACGAGGATGACCAGGCCGATGTACAGGTCCATGTCGCCGTGGACGAGCCGCATGCCGATGGTCACGGCGACGAGTGCCACCGAAAGCGTGGCAAGCAGCTCCAGCGCGAAGGAGGAGATGAAGGCGATGCGCAGCGTCCGCATGGTCGCCTGCCGGTATTCGCCGGTGATACGCCGGATCGAGTCGGCCTGCGCCTTGGCCCGTCCGAACACCTTCAGGGTCGGCAGGCCGGCGACCACGTCCAGGAAGTGCCCGGAGAGCCGGGACAGCAGTTGCCACTGCCGGTCCATCCGGGACTGGGTGGCCCAGCCGATCAGCATCATGAACACCGGAATGAGCGGCAGGGTGCCGACGATGATGGCCGCCGACACCCAGTCCTCGGTGACGATCCGCGCCAGTACCGCCACCGGTACCACCACCGCGAGCCCCAACTGCGGGAGATAGCGCGAGAAGTAGTCGTCGAGTGCGTCCACGCCGCGAGTGGCGAGGGCGACCAGCGAACCGGTCCGCTGTCCGCTCAGCCACCCGGGGCCCAGCGCCACGGAACGCTCCAGCAGCCGCCCGCGCAGTTCCGACTTCACCGCCGCGCTCGCACGATGGGCCGAGAGTTCGGTAAGCCAGGCGACCACGGCCCGCCCGACCGCGACGGCCCCCAACAGCAGGAGGGGAGTGGTGAGTTCGGGCACCGACATACCGTGCTGGAAGGCGCCCACCACCACTTCGGCGATGAGCATCGCCTGGGCGATGACCAGCACCGCACCGACGGCACCCAGACCGACGATAGCCACCAGGAAGAGCCGGGTGGCGCGGGCGTACCGGAGGAGTCGCGGATCAATCGGTTTCACGTGAAACATGCCCTTCGGTCCAGGGCGGCGCGTTTCACGTGAAACATCGCGAAACACGCTGCCCTGTGGGACTCAGTGAACGGCGTCGGCGGCCAGGTGCTGCGTGCCGATCCGCTTGCGGAACACCCAGTAGGTCCAGCTTTGGTAGAGCAGGACGATCGGTGTGGCGATGCCCGCACACCAGGTCATGATCTTCAGGGTGTAGGGGCTCGACGAGGCGTTGGTGACCGTGAGGTTCCATTCGGCGTTGAGCGAGGACGGCATGACGTTCGGGAAGAGCGTGAGGAAGAGCATCGCCACGGCGGCGACGATCGTGACGCCGGACAGCGCGAACGACCATCCCTCACGTCCGGCCTGGTTCGCCCCGAGCGCCGCGACCAGTGCGGCGACCGCTACGACGAGTGCGACCAGGCTCTTGCCGTCACCGCTGTCGACCTGTGTCCACCCCAGGAAGACCAGCGCCAGCGCGGCGGCGACGAGTCCCACCCCGAGTGCCAGCTTCCGTGCCCGCTCCCGGATCTCCCCGACGGTCTTGAGCGCCGTGAACACGGTCCCGTGGAAGGTGAACAGCGTCAGCGTCACCAGGCCGCCGAGCAGCGCGTACGGGTTGAACAGGTCCCAGAAGGTGCCGACGTAGTTGAAGCTCTGGTCGATCTTCACTCCGTGCACGATGTTGCCGAAGGCCACACCCCACAGGAACGCCGGGATCAGCGAGGTCCAGAAGATCGCGTGCTCCCAGTTGCGCTGCCAGTTCTCCTCGGGCCGCTTGACCCGGTACTCGAAGGCGACACCCCGGACGATCAGGCAGACCAGGATCATCAACAGAGGCAGGTAGAACCCGGAGAACAGCGTGGCGTACCACTCGGGGAAGGCGGCGAAGGTCGCGCCGCCGGCTGTGAGCAGCCAGACCTCGTTGCCGTCCCAGACCGGACCGATGGTGTTGATCAGCACCCGCCGCTCGGGCCGGTCGCGGGCAAGCAGCCTGGTGAGGATGCCGACTCCGAAGTCGAATCCCTCCAGGAAGAAGTAACCGGTCCACAGGAGGGCGATGAGGACGAACCAGACGTCGTGAAGTTCCATGACTGTGCAGCTCCCTCGGCCTAGTACGAGAAGGCCATCGGCTTGTCGGCGTCACGGGAGTCGCCGCCGATCTTCGTGGGCGGGTTGAGGTCGGCCTCGGTGAGTTCGGGCGGGCCGGCCTTCACGTACTTCGCGAGCAGCCTGACCTCGATGACTGCAAGGACGGCGTACAGCGCGGTGAAGGTGACCATCGAGATGATGATCTCGGTCTGGGAGACGCCCGGGGAGACCGCGTCCCGGGTCTGCATCACGCCGTAGACGACCCAGGGCTGTCGGCCCATCTCGGTGAAGATCCAGCCCCACGAGTTGGCGATCAGCGGGAACGCCATCGTCCAGACCGCCACCAGCCAGTACAGCCGGGTGAGCCTCGCCCCGAGCGGCTTCTTCAGCACCACCAGATGCGGTACCTCGTCCTCGCCGGTCCGCAGAGCGGCCGGCAGCAGGAACTTCTTCCGGGTGAGCCACAGCCCCAGCAGGCCGATGGAGAAGGACGCCATACCGAAGCCGATCATCCAGCGGAAGCCCCAGTAGGCGACCGGGACGATGGGCTTGTAGTCACCGGGCCCGTACTTCTGCTGCTCGGCCTTGTTGGTGTCGTTGATGCCGGGCACGTACGAATCGAAGTCGCTGTGGGCGAGGAAGGACAGCAGCCCGGGTATCTCCAGGGCCACCTTGTTGTGCCCCTCGTCGACGTCCCCGTACGCGAACACGGAGAAGGGCGCCGGCTTCTCGCCGTCCCACAGAGCCTCGGCGGCGGCCATCTTCATCGGCTGCTGCTCGTACATGACCTTGCCGAGGGTGTCACCGCTGATCGCGGTGAGCAGACCGCCGACCGCCAGGGTGACGAGGCCGAGCCGGAGCGAGGTCCGCATCACGGGGATGTGCTTCTTGCGCAGCAGATGGAAGGCGGCGATGCCCACCATGAAGGCGCCGCCCGTCAGGAAGGCCGCCGAGAAGCTGTGGAAGACCTGGTTGAGAGCGGTGTTCTGGGTGAGGACCTGCCAGAAGTCGGTGAGTTCGGCGCGGCCCTTCTCCTTGTTGATCCGGTAGCCGACGGGGTGCTGCATCCAGGAGTTGGCCGCCAGGATGAAGTACGCCGACAGCAGCGTGCCGAGCGAGACCATCCAGATGCAGGCCAGGTGGATCTTCTTCGGCAGCTTGTCCCAGCCGAAGATCCACAGGCCGATGAAGGTCGACTCGAAGAAGAAGGCGATCAGCGCCTCGAAGGCGAGCGGGGCGCCGAAGACGTCACCGACGAAACGGGAGTAGTCAGACCAGTTCATGCCGAACTGGAACTCCTGCACGATGCCGGTGACGACACCCATCGCGATGTTGATCAGGAAGAGCTTGCCCCAGAACTTGGTGGCCCTGAGGTACTTCTCCTTCTCCGTCCGCACCCACGCCGTCTGCAGGCCGGCCGTGAGAGCGGCCAGCGAGATCGTCAGGGGAACGAACAGGAAGTGGTAGACGGTGGTGATGCCGAACTGCCAGCGCGCCAATGTCTCCGGCGCCAGAGCCAGGTCCACGTCGTCACTCTCCTTACATCGCCGTGGTCACAGCGGCGGTTTGCCCCTTACACCCCCCACATCACGGGAGTAACCGGGACACGCTTGTGAACGCGTTCACATTCACAAGCAATTATGGCGCACCCCTTTTCGAAGCACGAAGGGGGGTCCCCCTTTCATCGGAAGACCCCCCTGGCAGCACCCCGGTGCCCGGAGCTACAGCTCCTTGCGGAAGTCCTCCGCCACCTTCAGGAAGATGTCGTTCGCCTCGTTCTCCCCGACCGTGACCCGCACGCCCTCGCCCGGGAACGGCCGGATCACCACGCCCGCCTGCTCGCACGCCGCAGCGAAGGCGACCGTGTGCTCCCCCAGGCGCAGCCACACGAAGTTGGCCTGGGTCTCGGGCACCGTCCAGCCCTGGACGCGCAGTGCCTCGACCAAGCGCGTGCGCTCGCACACCAGCGAGCCGACCCGGCCGAGCAGTTCGTCCTCGGCCTGCAGCGAGGCGATCGCCGCGTCCTGTGCGAGCTGGCTCACACCGAAGGGCACCGCCGTCTTGCGCAGCGCCGCCGCCACCGGCTCGTGGGCGATCGCGAAGCCGACGCGTAGGCCGGCGAGGCCGTACGCCTTGGAGAACGTCCGCAGGACACAGACGTTGGGCCGCTCGCGGTACAGCTCCACACCGTCCGGCACCTCGATGTCGCGGATGAACTCGCGGTACGCCTCGTCCAGCACCACCAACACGTCGCTCGGCACCCGGTCGAGGAACCGTTCCAGCTCGGCCCGCTTCACGACCGTGCCCGTCGGGTTGTTCGGGTTGCAGACGAAGATCAACCGGGTCCGGTCCGTGATCGCGTCCGCCATGGCGTCCAGGTCGTGCACATCACCCGGCGTCAGCGGCACCTGCACCGACGTCGCGCCGCTGATCTGCGTGATGATCGGATACGCCTCGAAGGACCGCCAGGCGTAGATGACCTCGTCGCCGGGGCCGGAGGTCGCCTGGACCAGTTGCTGGGCCACGCCGACCGAGCCGGTGCCGGTGGCCAGATGGGAGAGAGGGACGGCGAAGCGCTCGGACAGCTCGTTCATCAGCCCCGTGCACGCCATGTCCGGGTAGCGGTTGAAGGACGAGGCCGCGGCCATCACCGTCTCCATCACGCCGGGCAGCGGCGGATACGGGTTCTCGTTGGAGGACAGCTTGTAGGCCACCGGGCCGCCGGCCGCCGCCGGCTTGCCCGGCTTGTAGGTGGGGATCCCCGCCAGCTCGGCGCGCAGCTTGGGGCTCGTCTCGCTCACCACAGTCCTCCTCGCGACCGCCGGCGGCCCGTCATCACCGCCCGGCTTCCAATACTCCTCACCTTAAGAGGATTCCGTTCGGCTGCGTACAGGTCGGAGCCGACCTCATCCGTCACACCGGCATCAGGGGCATCAGCGTACGAAGGCGCACGAAACCAGGGGGCGCTGTCACATATATCTATGCGCCGGTGGCTCACGCCCTGGCGCGCATCCCTCGTAGAGGTGAGTTGGTACCTCTTCGAGACATGGGCCACTTGGCAGGCTTGCACGGGCCGACACGTCACGTCCTGACATGGGCAGGTTCAAGTCCCTTGCTTTCCAAGGCATTTGGCATTCTGTGACCTTGCAGAAACGTGCCTGTCAACGCGTGCATATGCGTCCGCCCTACCCCACCGCATGAGCCCTACTATCGGCTCGCCATGACAGCAGCAGGGAAGCACCAGGTGAGCCGCGCGGAAACCTCTCGTCGGGGAAGTCGGCCGGGCCGGGCAGGCATCAGAGACGTCGCCGCCGCCGCCGGAGTCTCGATCACGACCGTCTCCGACGCCCTCAACGGCAAGGGCAGGCTCCCCGACGCCACCCGACGCCATGTCCGCGAGGTCGCCGACCGGCTGGGCTACCGCCCGTCGGCCGCCGCCCGCACTCTCCGCACCGGCAAGTCGGGACTGATCGGCCTGACCGTGACGACGTACGGGGATGAACCTTTCACTTTCACCGAGTTCGCGTACTTCGCCGAAATGGCGCGCGCCGCCACCTCGGCCGCGCTCGCCCGCGGCTACGCGCTCGTCATCCTCCCCGCGACCTCCCGCCACGACGTGTGGTCGAACGTCGCCCTGGACGGCACGGTCGTCATCGACCCGTCCGACCAGGACCCGGTCGTCAGCGAACTGGTCCGGCAGGGTTTACCGGTCGTCTCCGACGGCCGCCCGGCCGGCACACTGCCGGTCACCGCCTGGGTCGACAACGACCACGAGGCCGCCGTACTCGGCATCCTCGACCATCTGGCCGACGCCGGCGCCCGCCGCATCGGCCTGCTGACCGGCACCACGACGGACACGTACACCCACCTGTCGACCACCGCGTACCTGCGCTGGTGCGAGCGCGTGGGCCAGGATCCCGTGTACGAGGCGTACCCGGCGCACGATCCGTGCGCGGGCGCCGTCGCCGCCGACCGGCTGCTCGCCCGCCCCGACCGGCCCGACGCCGTGTACGGACTGTTCGACCCGAACGGCACCGACCTGCTCGCCGCCGCCCGCCGCTACGGGCTGCGCGTGCCGGACGACCTGCTGCTGGTCTGCTGCAGCGAGTCCACCGTGTACGCCAGCACCGAGCCGCCCATCACCACGCTCTCCCTGAAGCCGCGCCGCATCGGCACCGCGGTGGTCCAACTCCTCATCGACGCCATCGAGGGGGTCGAGTCGGACCGGCCGGTCGAGCAGGTGATACCGACCGAACTGATCGTGCGTACCTCGTCCCAGCGACGCCCTCCGCGTACGACCGTCAGCCCGCCGCGGTCGCCCGAAGAGACGTGACGCGACGGCGGCCGCCCCGGGAAAGCGCGTTCCCCGGGGCGGGGCGGGGGCGGTTGCCCGGTAGACGAAGCCCTGCCCAATCGGGGCGAAAGCCGCGTTGAACCGGAGTCCTGCTCCGATTCACCACCCCTGGGTCATCACACAGCGCGATCCGCATTCCTATGATGGGCCCACGACACCGCGGGCCGCTGCGACCAGGCAGTCCGAAGCGGTGCAGATGCGGCGTGATGGTGGAGGGGTCTGATGACTCAGGGGGCCGGTCAGGGACCCGAGGTGGAGCGAACGGCGACGTTGCGCGACTTCCGGGTGCCCGCATACGTCCACGAGACCGGTCCGTACCCGCCCGCCGCGCCCGCCGGCGAGGGAGTAAGACCGGTCGAGGAAGCGGTGGACCATCCCGAGGGGTACACGCCGACCGAGCGTGACCTGCCGGTCATCAACCGGGGTGACACTCTTCAGGTGCACATCGATCCCGCGGCCGTACCGGCCTCGCAGCCGACCAGCGAACCCGGGCCGCTGTACGTCGTCGGAGACGTGCACGGATATCTCGACGAGCTGGTGGCCGCCCTCCAGGAAAAGGGCCTCGTCGACACCGCGGGGGCTTGGTGCGCGGGCACCGCCCGACTCTGGTTCCTGGGCGACTTCACCGACCGCGGCCCCGACGGCATCGGTGTCATCGACCTCGTGATGCGGCTCTCCGCCGAGGCAGCCGCGGCCGGCGGCTACTGCAAGGCGCTCATGGGCAACCACGAGCTGCTGCTGCTCGGCGCCAAGCGGTTCGGCGACACCCCCGTCAACTCCGGCGCGGGCACCGCCACCTTCCAGGCCGCCTGGCTGCTCAACGGCGGCCAGAAGAGCGACATGGACCGCCTCCAGGACCACCACCTCCAGTGGATGGCCCGCCTCGACGCCGTCGAGGAGGTCGACGGTCACCTGCTCGTCCACTCCGACACCACCGCGTATCTCGACTACGGCCGCTCCATCGAAGAGGTCAACGACACCGTCCGCGAGACGATCACCCGCAACGACGCGGACGAGGTGTGGGATCTGTTCCGCAAGTTCACCAAGCGGTTCTCCTTCCGCGACGAAGGCGGCGCGGACGCCGTACGCTCCCTGCTCGACACGTATGGCGGCACCCGCATCGTTCACGGTCACAGCCCCATTCCGTATCTCCTCGGCGACGTCGGCTCCGAAGAGGGCGAGGACCCTGCGACTCCGCTGGTCGAGGGACCGCACCTCTACGCCGACGGACTCGCCATCGCGATGGACGGCGGAGTGACCATGGCCGGAAAGCTGCTGGTCCAGCAACTTCCCCTGGATATCTGAACGTTCCCAGGGCAGACGTTGCCCATGACGGACTGATCGACGGCGGCCCAGGCCAGAGGGCATTTTCGGTAAACCCCCTGTCACCGCGTGCCGACATCGCTCTACCATCGGCTTATCCGTAGCAGGCTCCCCTCCGTTTCTGCCCGACGGCTCGTCAGCGTGCGAGCCCCAAGCCCTACGGAGCATCGGGGGATGCACATGAACAGCGTTCCGCAGCACCTGCTGAGCGAGGACCGCCAGGAATACGAGCGGATCCTCGATGAGGCGCTGCGCTCCGCCCCACACCGCCCTGAACTGGCCGCTGTTGGTCAACGGCTCAACACCGAACAACTGCGCACCATGGCACTCAACGCCACCGCCCTCATCACGGCGGCCGCGGCGACCGAGTACCAGCACTATGTGAAGGTCCGCGGGGAACTGCGGCAACCGGCGTCGTCCGCCCCGTCGTCCACGCGCGAGACCGGCTCACCGGAGCCGGGCACGAGCACGATGGGACTCGCCGCCACCATGGGGGAGGTCGCCGAGACCGCCGGCGCGGGCGCCGTCGCCGTCGTCGCGGTCCTGGCACCCGTCCTCGCCGGAACGGCCG
This sequence comes from Streptomyces sp. NPDC058678, assembly GCF_042714835.1. Taxonomy (NCBI): domain Bacteria; kingdom Bacillati; phylum Actinomycetota; class Actinomycetes; order Kitasatosporales; family Streptomycetaceae; genus Streptomyces; species Streptomyces sp. NPDC058678. The sequence goes on from NZ_JBHXSG010000008.1 coordinate 103,423, forward strand.
CGGCGATCTTCCTGCTCGTGGGATACATCCTGAAGATGCTCAACCCCGAACCGGCGTTCGCCCAGACCATGCTCACCACCGGGTGGGTGTTCGGCGCGATGACCGCGGCCGCGATCCTCGTCGCCGCCGTCGGACTGCTGCTCACCGCGCTGCGCAACCAGCCCTCGCTCGAAGCAGGGCCGTACGGCGCGATGAGCGAGGAGGTGACCCGGGCCAAGGAATCCTGGCGTGAGGCTCTGCTGGAGCGCGGCATCCTGCCGTTCCTCCGGGAGGCGCTCGCCACCCCCGGCAGCGCCGCACTGCACCGTACGGCACCGCCGGCGCCTACCAGCCGCATGCCGCACCTCGGCTACGACCGACCGGGCTTCAGCAGTCCGGACGAAGGCGCCGGGGGTCCGCGCCCCAGCTTCACGAGCCCGGACTACACCAGCCCGGACTTCGGGGGGCCGGAACACCAGCCGGAATAGCCGGAACGGCCGGGAACGGCCCCTCGGCTTGCGCACCCACCCAGGGCAGCGCAAGCCGAAGACCCGGCCCCCGACCGGGGGCAGAACAGTCTCAGTCCGCGAGGGGCAGGTACACACGGTTGCCCGCCGCCGCGAACTCCTTCGACTTCTGGGCCATGCCCTCCTCGATCTCCTCCTGATTCCCGCCGTGCCGGCGGCGGATGTCCTGGGAGATCTTCATCGAGCAGAACTTCGGCCCGCACATCGAGCAGAAGTGCGCCGTTTTGGCAGGCTCGGCCGGCAGCGTCTCGTCGTGGAACTCCCGTGCCGTGTCCGGGTCGAGAGCCAGGTTGAACTGGTCCTCCCACCGGAACTCGAAGCGGGCGTCCGACAGCGCGTCGTCCCACTCCTGTGCACCTGGGTGCCCTTTGGCGAGGTCGGCCGCGTGCGCGGCGATCTTGTAGGTGATGACGCCGGTCTTCACGTCGTCACGGTTGGGCAGACCCAAGTGCTCCTTGGGCGTGACATAGCAGAGCATGGCCGTGCCCCACCAGGCGATCATCGCGGCACCGATGCCGGAGGTGATGTGGTCGTACGCCGGCGCGACGTCCGTCGTCAGCGGGCCGAGCGTATAGAACGGAGCTTCATCACAGATCTCCTGCTGAAGGTCGATGTTCTCCTTGATCTTGTGCATCGGGACATGTCCCGGGCCCTCGATCATGGTCTGAACATGGAAACGCTTCGCGATCCGGTTGAGTTCCCCGAGCGTGCGCAACTCCGCGAACTGCGCCTCGTCGTTGGCGTCCGCGATGGAGCCCGGCCTGAGCCCGTCGCCCAACGAGTACGTGACGTCGTAGGCGGCGAGGATCTCGCAGAGCTCCTCGAAGTTCTCGTACAGGAAGCTCTCCTTGTGGTGTGCGAGGCACCACGCGGCCATGATCGAACCGCCGCGCGAGACGATGCCGGTCTTGCGGTTCGCCGTCAGCGGTACGTACGGCAGGCGGACGCCCGCGTGGACCGTCATGTAGTCCACGCCCTGCTCGGCCTGTTCGAGGACCGTGTCCTTGTAGATCTCCCAGGTCAGTTCCTCGGCGCGCCCGTCGACCTTCTCCAGGGCCTGGTAGAGCGGCACGGTGCCGATGGGGACGGGGGAGTTGCGCAGCACCCACTCGCGGGTGGTGTGGATGTTGCGGCCGGTGGACAGGTCCATGACCGTGTCGGCGCCCCATCGGGTAGCCCAGGTCATCTTCTCGACCTCCTCCTCGATGGAGGAGGTCACCGCGGAATTGCCGATGTTGGCGTTGACCTTCACCAGGAACCGCTTGCCGATGATCATCGGCTCGATCTCCGGGTGGTTGACGTTGGCCGGCAACACGGCCCGGCCCGCGGCGATCTCCTCGCGGACGACCTCCGGCGAAACGTTCTCCCGGATGGCGACGTACTCCATCTCCGGGGTGATCTCGCCCCGGCGGGCGTAAGCGAGCTGTGTGACCGCGTTGCCGTCGCGGCTGCGGCGTGGCAGGCGCGGCCGTCCCGGGAAGACCGCGTCGAGATTGCGCAGGCCGCCCCGCGGGGAGGTGTGCTTGACCCCGTCGTCCTCGGGGCGGACAGGCCGGCCCGCGTACTCCTCGGTGTCGCCGCGGGCGACGATCCAGTTCTCCCGCAGGGGCAGCAGGCCCCTGCGGACATCGGTTTCGGTGAGTGGATCGGTGTAAGGGCCTGACGTGTCGTACAGCGTGACCGACTGCCCGTTGGTGAGGTGCACCTGACGGACCGGCACCCGCAGATCGGGGCGTGAGCCCTCGACGTACGCCTTGTGCCAGCCGATGGACTTCCCGCTCTCCTCGCCCTCACTGAGCTCGTTCTGCGTGGAGGCAGGCGTGCGTGCGTCCTTGTTGGTCATGAGACCTAGCTCCCTACGCCGGCATTACCCGGTAACAGGTTCGGCGGTCGACGCAGCGAATTCCGTCTGCCGGCGTTTCGTGTGAAACATCACTCGCTTCAGGCGATGTTTCATGTGAAACATGGCAGGGACGGAGGTCAGCGCCCTCTCAGCCCGGTGCTCCGAGCTCCCGCGTGTACAAAGGTGCCTCCACGCTAGCGTCAATTCGGGCGCGGTGAACAGAGGGCCCCTGGCGTTCTTGCGATGATCGGTCGGTGACCACGACACAGCAGTTCCCGTTTCCGCCATCCGAGCCGCCCCGCAGGCCAGGTGGCGGGAACGGCGACGGAGACGACGACGGACGTGGAGACGGGCGCGGCGACAGCCTTGGTGGCGGTCATGGAGGCGCCCGTGGAGGCGGCCATGACTTCTTCGGCGCCGGGGGCGACGCGCGAGCCGGTCGAGCCCACGGGGCCGGTGGCGGTCACGGGCACGGTGGCGGTCAGGGGCACGGTGGCGGGCACGATGGCGGGCAGGGGCACGGTCATGGCTCGGGCGGTGACGACGGGTACGGCGACAACGGTTCCGGCGGCGGGCATGGTCACTCCCACAGTCACGGCCCTGCGGCCCCCGTCTCCAAGCATCTGCGCAAGGTCATCGCGGCGATCCTGATCCCGTTCGCCGCGGCCGTCCTGGTCGGGCTCGTGGTGCTGTGGCCGGGGGGCGCCCCAGGGCATGCGCGCACGGGGGTCGGCTTCGACCGGCAGACCCAGCAGGCCACGGTCACCAAGGTCGAGAGCGTGAGCTGCTCGTCGGTGAACGCCTCCGGGGAGGCCCCGACCGGCGACACCTCCACCGCCGAGGGCTCGTCCGCGCAACAGCAGGCGAACGGCACCTGCAAGAAGGCGACAATCCGGGTCGACACCGGCGATGACAAGGGCCGTACCTTCACCGAGATCGTCCAGCCGGACCAGTCACGGCAGTTGCACCAGGGCGAGAAGGTCGTGGTCGCCTACGAGCCCTCCGCTCCGAAGGACCTGCAGTACTCGGTCACCGACGTCAACCGTCGCCTCCCGATGGCGCTGCTCGCCGGCATCTTCGCGATCGCCGTGGTGATCGTGGGACGGCTGCGAGGGCTGATGGCGCTGGTCGCGTTGGCCATCAGCTTCATGCTGCTGAACTTCTTCGTCCTGCCCGCGATCCTGCAGGGGTCGAATCCGCTGGTCGTGGCCGTGGTCGGCTCGAGCGCCATCATGCTGATCGCCCTGTATATGTGCCACGGCCTGTCGGCCCGTACGTCAGTGGCGGTGCTCGGCACACTGATCTCGCTGCTGCTGATCGGCGTCCTGGGCTCGCAGTTCATCGGATGGGCGGCGCTCACCGGCAACACGGACGACAACACCGGTCTGATCCATGGCCTGTATCCGACGATCGACATGAGCGGTCTGCTGCTCGCCGGCGTCATCATCGGCTCGCTCGGTGTCCTCGACGACGTGACGGTCACCCAGACGTCGGCGGTCTGGGAGCTGCACGAGGCCAACCCGACCATGGGCTGGCGCGGGCTGTACCGCGCGGGCATCCGGATCGGACGTGACCACATCGCGTCGGTCGTCAACACGCTCGTCCTCGCGTACGCGGGTGCCGCGCTGCCGCTGCTGCTGCTCTTCTCGATCGCCCAGAGCAGTGTGGGGACGGTCGCCAACAGCGAACTGGTCGCGGAGGAGATCGTGCGCACGCTGGTCGGCTCGATCGGCCTGGTCGCCTCGGTACCGGTCACCACGGCCCTCGCAGCCCTGGTGGTCTCGGCCGACCGGGCGGGGGCGGGGAGCCCCGCGACGACGGGGACGCCGGGAGCGCCGGCAATGGAAGCGGCAACGACCGGCGCCCGTCCGGCTCCGGCGCGTGGCGGGAAGGGGCGGCGGCGCAGGCGCTGAGGCGTGAGACCTGGCTGCCCTGCCGACCGCGTCCGACGTCGCCTTGCCTCGCCTGCCCGGGCCTGCCCGACTTGGTCGACCAAACCGAGCCGGGCGCGGCACACGCCGGCCTCAGCATCGCCCGGCTGCCACCCCACTCACGCCTCGGCTCACGCGCAACTCGGCTCACGCGCCTCGGCTCACGCCGGCCTCACGAGGTTCACGCCTCGCGCAGAAGCGTTACTGCGCAACCCTCCGCCCGAGGCGAAGCGTTCCGCCATCTCGCTGACGAAGCGCTTCAGCCCGCGCTCTGCTCCTCCGCCAGGATGCGGTCCAGAGCCTCGTCGAGGTGAGCATCGAAGTCGGCGTGCGCCCCTTCCTGGCCCAGCGGCACCAGCTTGTCGGTGCGGTCGAGGAAGGCGATGAGCGGAGCCGTGGACGAGCGGAACAGCGCCTGGTCGCTGCCGACCTGAAGTCGGATCAGCACGTCGCCCAACGAGTCGGGATCGGCCGGCGAGACCCGTACGTCCCCGTCCCCGCACGGCCGCCCCACCCCGTCGATCAGCAGCTCACGACCGAAGGCCCAGGTCACCGGGGCGTCTCCCGGCAAATGGAAGGTCAGGCGGACGGCGTAGGGGTCGCAGGTCTCGTAGCGCAGCTCCACCGGAATCCGGAAGGAGAGCTCCTCGGAGACGAGAAAGCTCATCATGACCTCTGCTTGCACGGACTCGCGCATCGCCTATCCCGTCACTCGCCGTCGGCTGGCTGGGAACCATCCTTCTAACACTGAGGGAATCTTGCTGAAAGTACACGAGAGATCACAAGGAGTGAGTTTTCAGATACTGATAGAGATCGCGAGTGACCCCAGCAGCAGCCCCAGCGCGCTCTGCAACTCATGCGTCGCGGACTGCAGCCGGTCGGCCTGGTGGGCGGGTAGCGAAATGGCCATCGTCGCAGCCAAGTTACCCACCGTGATCGGAATGGCGGCGCACACCGTCCCCAGTGCGTATTCCTGCCGCTCTGTGACTGGATCCGCCCGCCGCATGCGTTCGAGTCGCCGCAGCATGGAGTGGGTGTCGCGCACCGTGTACGGGGTGATGGACTGCACGGGATAGCGGTCGAGGTGGTCGCGGCGGGCCTCGTCGTCCAACTGGGCCAGCAGACATTGGCCGATGGCGTGCGCGTGCCCGGTTTCGCGGAAGTCGGCCCACTCCTCGACCGCCGGGTTGCCGGGGGTGTCGGAGACGCACATCACCTCGATCTCGCCGTCGCGGTACATCGCGTAGTACACGGGTGCGCCGATCGCGTCGCGCCAGTGTGCGAGCGTCTCCACGACCGTGGTGCGACGTTTCTGCTGGGCACCGCTGCTGCCCAGCCGTTCGGCCGCCTCGCCGAGGAAGAACATCCCCTTGTCGCGGCGCAGATAGCCCTCGTGCACGAGGGTGCGCAACAGGTGGTAGGCCGTGGGGAGCGCCAGGCCCGTCTCGCGGGCGAGTTGTTTGGCAGGGGCTCCGTGTTCGTGCTCGGCGACGGCCTCCAGCAGGCGCATCGCGCGCTGCACGGATCCGATGAGGGTCGCGGACTGGGGCGACGCGGATGAGGGGGTCGCCTGCCGCTGCGTCGGAGGTGTCGTCGGGCGCCGCCGGGGCGGCGATGCGGCGGGCTGCTCGGGTGGTCGGATGCGGGCTCCCGGAGGCGGGAGCGCGGCCCGGCCGGCCGCGGCGGACGCATGGGGTGGGGCCGCTGCGGCGGACGACTGGGGCTGGGCAGGTGCGGTAGGTACGTGGGGTTGGACAGGTGGGGTGTCAACCGTGGCCAAGGGGCACTCCCGAAGCGCGAGGGGGCAGCCCGTGCGGAGAACACGGGTGGGGGTGTTTGCCGCTCGCGGGGTCGTCCCCGCGTCGAGTTCCGGACTCTAACCGTCCGTCACCGCTCGCAGACCGCCTCCCCGGGAAACTTCCCTCCCCCGAGGGAACCGGTGATTCCTGTTACCGATCGCCGGTCGCCCCGAGTTGACGACTCACCAGTCGCCGCGGGAGGAGGAGCTCGTCGTGAACTTCCGTACGACGTAGACCAGTCCTCCGACCAGGGCCACGAAGACCAGCACCTTGAAGAGCAGGCCGATGACGAACCCCACGACGCTCGCGATCAGTCCGCCGAACACGACCAGGGCGATGACCGGCACCGCGACCCACTTCACCCACCACGGCAGTCCCGTGAAGATCTCTCGCATCGCCCCAACCTCTCTGTGCCCGGCACTTCCGCTGCCGGATCTTCTGATGTCCTGCACTCGATGCTAGGGCCGGGAGGGACCCGGGCGGGGGCCTCGCATCCCTTGTCCTCCCCTGACTGATCCCCTAGGGAACCCCGAGGCCGAGCTCAGCTCTCGGGCGGAGAGAAGACCACCATCACCCTCAGGTCCTCGCTGATGTGGTGGAACTTGTGCGCCACACCGGCCGGTACGTACACGACACTGCCGCGCGCCACCTGGGTGGTCTCCATTCCCACGGTGATCGCGGCGCGACCGCTCACGACGAAGTAGACCTCGTCCTGGTTGTGCGGCTGCTGCGGGTCGTGCGCGCCCGCGTCGAGGGCGTACAGGCCGACCGACATGTTCCGCTCCCGCAGGAACTGCAGGTAGGCGCCGTCATTGGCGGCACGCTCCGCCTCCAGTTCATCCAACCGGAATGCCTTCATCGACTTTGTCCGCCCTCGCCCGTACTCGTAACCGATCTCGTCTGTCACGATCAGACACATGAAGAATTTCGTAGTCAAGACGATCGCCAACGCGGGCGCCCTGGCGGTCGCCGTATGGCTGCTCGACAAGATCACCCTGACCGGCGACAGCACCGGCAAGAAGGTCTGGACGCTCATACTCGTCGCCCTGGTCTTCGGGCTGGTGAACTTCCTGGTCAAGCCCATCGTGAAGGTTCTCACCTTCCCGCTGTTCATCCTGACCCTCGGCCTGATCACCCTGGTGGTCAACGCCCTGATGCTGCTGCTGACCTCCTGGCTGGCCGACAAGCTCGACCTGAGCTTCCACGTCGAGGGCTTCTGGACGGCCGTCCTGGGCGGCCTGATCATCTCGATCGTGTCCTGGGCGCTCCACGTCGTCCTGCCCGACGAGGACTGAGCACGCCATGACGTACCGGGTCTGCTTCGTCTGCACCGGCAACATCTGTCGTTCTCCGATGGCCGAATCCGTCTTCCGCGCCCGCATACGGGAGGCCGGCCTCGACGGCGTGGTGGAGGTCGACAGCGCCGGCACGGGCGGCTGGCACGAGGGAGACGGTGCCGACCCGCGCACCGTCAGCGTCCTCGAGACCAGCGGCTACGACGGTGCTCACACGGCACGCCAGTTCCAGCCGTCGTGGTTCGCCCGCCTCGACCTCGTCATCGCCCTCGACGCCGGTCACCTCAAGGCCCTGCGCCGCCTCGCACCCACCTCGCAGGACGCGGAGAAGGTCCGGCTGCTGCGCTCCTACGACCCCGCCGCGGGCGGTGACCTCGACGTACCGGATCCGTACTACGGGGGCATGGACGGCTTCGAGGAGTGCCTTGAGATGGTGGAGGCGGCGAGCGAGGGTCTGCTCGCCGCCGTACGCGAGGACGTGGAGGGACGGGCGGCATGAGCGCTACGAGCGGGCAGGGACTGCCGGTGGACAGCGGTGACGGCACGCGCGCGGTGCGGGCAGGGCTGCCCGAGCCGGTCAAGCACGAGCCGACCCTGCCCGGTCCGGTGTTCGCCGCCCACTTCCATCTTCCGGGCGAGGTGACGGGTCCGTACGGCTACGGCCGTGACGACAACCCGACCTGGACCCTGCTGGAGCGCGCCATCGGCGGGCTTGAGGCACCCGGGCAGGACGGCGTCGAGACACTCGTGTTCGCCTCGGGCATGGCCGCCATCTCCTCGGTCCTGTTCTCGCAGCTGCGGGCCGGGGACGCGGTCGTCCTGCCCAGCGACGGCTACCAGGCGCTGCCCCTCGTGCGCGCGCAACTGGAGGCGTACGGCATCGAGGTGCGCACGGCGCCCACCGGCGGCGACGCCCAGCTCGACGTCCTCGACGGGGCGAAGCTGCTGTGGATCGAGACGCCGTCGAACCCCGGGCTGGACGTGTGCGACGTACGGCGGCTCGCCGAGGCGGCACACGCGCGTGGCGCCCTTGTCGCGGTCGACAACACGCTCGCGACACCGCTCGGTCAGCGCCCGCTGGAGCTCGGAGCCGACTTCGCCGTGGCCAGCGGCACCAAGCAGCTCACCGGGCACGGGGACATCCTGCTGGGATACGTCGCCGGCCGCGACGCCGAGGCCATGGCCGCCGTACGGCGCTGGCGGAAGATCGTCGGGGCGATCGCGGGGCCCATGGAGGCCTGGCTCGCCCATCGTTCGATCGCCACGCTCCAGCTGCGGGTCGACCGGCAGAACGCGACGGCCCTGGTTCTCGCGGAGGCGCTGCGGGAGCGCCCCGAGGTGGCCGGGCTGCGCTATCCCGGGCTGCCCGACGACCCCTCTCACAAGGTCGCCTCGCAGCAGATGCGGCGCTTCGGATGCGTGGTCTCCTTCACGCTGCCCACGCGCGCGCGTGCCGACCGCTTTCTCGACGCGCTGCGGCTCGTCGACGACGCGACCAGCTTCGGCGGGGTGCGCTCGACGGCCGAACGCCGCGGGCGCTGGGGCGGAGACGCCGTGCCGGACGGCTTCGTTCGGTTCTCGGTGGGTGCCGAGGACCCCGAGGACCTGGTGGCGGATGTGCTGCGCGCGCTGGACGAATCGTCCCGGTGACCCCTTCGCGCCCGCTCCGGGCGGCGTACGGCTCCGTGCAACGGACGGTCCGAGCCTCCCCCCTCGTGGCTCGGACCGTCCCGGTTCTGCGCGCGAAGAACCGCGCGAACAAGGCTAGTTGACTCTGTGTCAGTGTCCAATCACGGTAGCGACAGAGACCTATCGACATATTTATAGTTGGGCCCTGCCTCGGGCCGGGAGAAGGGCAGGGAAGAGGAGGGCGACACCATGGATCTGGCCTTGCTGCGCACCTTTGTGACGGTGCACCGGGCCGGTTCCTTCACCCGCGCGGCCGCGCTGCTCGGCCTGTCGCAGCCGGCCGTCACCTCGCAGATCCGCACCCTGGAGCGCCAGCTGGGGCGTCCCCTGTTCCTCCGGCAGGCCCGGGGCGTGACGCCTACGACCATCGGTGACGAACTCGCCCACAAGGCCGCCCCGCATCTCGACGCACTGGTGGAGATCGCCGAGACCGGGCTCGACGACGAGTCGTCCTTGCGGACACTGCACCTCGCGGGCCCACCCGAGTTCACCGCCGAGCGGGCGCTGCCCGCACTCACCCGGCTGACCGGCGATGACGGTCAGGGCTTCGCCCTGCGCGCCTCCTTCGGGAACGCCGAGGAGGTTCTGGAAGGGCTGGCCGCCGGGCATCATGATCTGGCCATCTGCCCGGCCCGTCCACGCGGCGCTCTGCTCACGGCGACTGCGCTCTGCGACGAGGAGCACGTCCTGGTCGCCGCCCCGCGCTGGGCCGAGCAGCTGGGCTCCGGGAAACCACGCCGCAAGGGGGCACGGGTCCTGGAGAACGTCACCTCGGCCAAGGGGAGGCGAGCGGCGGAGAACATCTCCGGATCCAAGGGAAGGCGAGCGGCTGATTGTGCCTCCGTGGCCAAGTCGGCACCCGCGCTGGAGACCGTCCCGGTGATCGAGGTGCACGAGTCACTGCCCTTCGTGTCCCGCTACTGGGCTTCGGTGTTCGACTCCCTCCCGCCCGCCCCCGGCACCGTGATCGTCCCCGACCTGCGCGCGGTCCTCGCCTGCACGGTGGCAGGGGCTGGGCTCGCGGTGCTGCCCCGCTATCTGTGCGCGTCCGCCTTGGACCGCGGGGAGGTCGTCGCGCTGCACGATCCGGCGGTTCCGCCCCTGCGGACGTACTTCCTGGTGGTCCGCACCGGCACTCTGGCGATGCCGCACATCGCGCGGGCCCATGAGTGGCTGCTGCGGGCGGCCGGCGACTGGTGCTGAGGCTCGCATTTCAGCTGGTCACACGGTGAGCCCATTCGGTGGCCTTCATGATGTTTCACGTGGAACCAGCGGGGCCACATTTCTCCCATGACCGTCCGACCCGTGGTCAAGCGCACCGCCCGTGCCGTTCTGCTGGACGGTGACGACCTGATCCTGATCAAGCGCACCAAGCCTGGCATGGATCCCTACTGGCTCACTCCCGGTGGCGGGGTCGAGCCGGACGACACGACCGTCGTCGACGCCCTGCACCGCGAGGTGTACGAGGAGCTCGGCGCCAAGATCACCGATGTGGTGCCCTGCTTCGTCGACACCGTCGAACACATCGGCGACGACGGCGGCGCGACCGGCGTGAAGGTGCAGCACTTCTTCGTCTGCCGTCTGGAGTCCATGGACCCGGCCCTGCGGCACGGCCCCGAGGTGGACGAGCCCATCGGCGAGTACGAGATCGTGCGGGTGCCGTTCACCCGCGTCGGTATCGCCTCCGTACACCTCGTACCGCTGTCGCTGCGGCACTACCTCGACGGAAACATCGAGGGCGTACGCGCCATGCACGCCCCGGACCTCGGCTGACGTCGACGTAGGGTCACTGAGGCGCGGCGACGAGCTCCTCCACCGAGTCGTGGCGTATGCGTGCCGACGGGATGCCGATGTCCCTGAGCGCGTCCACGCCGCTGCGGATCATTCCGGGCGGGCCGGAGAGATAGGCGTCGTACTCGTTCCACGGGCCGTACTCGCGTATGGCGTCCGGGAGCTGGAGGTGCGCCTGCTGATCGATGACCGCGCGGACCGAGAGCCAGGGGTGGCTCTGCTGGAGCCGGAGCATCGTGTCGATGTCGTAGAGGTCATGGTCGGTGCGGGCGCCGTAGAACACCTCGACCGGGCGCCGTTCGCCGTGCTCGGCGACGTCCTCGACGAGTGCCTTGATGGGCGCTATGCCGGTCCCACCGCCCAGGCAGAGCAGTCCGCTGTCGGTGGTGTGGTCGACGGTCATCGAGCCGGCGGGCGGGCCGAGCCGGATGATGTCGCCCGGCCGGGCGCGGTGCACCAGGGCGTTGGAGACCCAGCCCGCGGGGACGGCCTTCACGTGGAACGACAGCAGACCGTCCGAGCGGGGCGCGGAAGCGAAGGAGTAGTGCCGCCAGATCCGCGGCCACCAGGGCGTTTCCACGCTCGTGTACTGACCGGCGAGGAAGGGATAGGGCTGATCCGGGCGGACCGTGACCACCGCGACGTCCGGCGTTCTGAGATCGTGCGTCACGACCTCCGCGTACCACCAGGCCGGTGCGCGCAGTTCGTCCGCCGCCGCCGCGTCGATCATGACCTGCGAGATCGTCGTGTACGCCCGGACCCAGGCAGCCTCCAGTTCCGGGTTCCAGATCCCGGAGGCGTACTTGCTCAGGGCGCCGATGAGGCACTCGCCGACGGCCGGGTAGTGCTCGGCCCGCGTGCCGTACTTGCGGTGGCCGCGGCCGAGGTTCTGCAGGTACTCGACGAGGACCTCGGTGTTGTCGATGTGCTCGGCCGCGGTGAGCAGCGCCTTGAGCAGGCGGTCCCGCTGCGTGTCCATCGCGGCCGGGAACAGTGACCGCAGATCGGGGTGGCGTACGAAGAGCAGGGCGTAGAAGTACGAGGTGACCTTGTCGGCCACGGGGCCGACCTCGGCCATGGTCCGACGGATGAGAACGGCGTCCGGGGAGGCGTCCTGCTGCGGGGTGGAGCGCTGGGCGGGTACGCGCTGTTCGGCGGGCGGGGCTTGGGCCGGCGCGGCCTCGGTGAGAAGGGAGGAATGGGCAAGCGGTGCTCGGGAGGGCGAAGCTGGGGCGCCGGCCGGCGTGAGAGCCGATGTCGAGGGCGACATCTCGGGGGCCTGTGGCGCGCTCGGCCTCCCGGATGCGGTGGCGGCCGGTGTACCGGTGGCTGTGCCGGACGACGTGTCGTCCGCGGCGGCGAACGGGGCGTCGGTTGCTTCCGCTGTAGGGGGTGCGCCGGCTGTCATCGCTGCGGGCGGTGTGTCGCCCGTGGCCACCGTGGGCGATGCGCCGCCGGCTGTCGTGGCGGGCGGTGCGGGGTCCGGCGTCGGTGGGGCGGTGCCGGTGCCTGTCGCGGTCCTGCCCACCGGGCGCATCGCTGCCAGGCGGCTGCCCTCGGGGCTCTCTTGTTCGCCGCCAGGAGGGGGCTCCGGCTGCTTGTGCGGCGTGAACCAGCCGCTCCCGCCGCCGGAGGTGCCGTTGTCGGCCGACGTGGTGGTCGGAGCGTCCATGGTGTGCCTCGCCTCGAACATCTTTCGGTCGGTCTGCGCACTTCCCTGGTCGGAAGATGCCTGCTTTCCCCCGCAGACGGCTTGCTCTCTTGTCCGGCGCCGCAGCCGATGCGGCCACATTCAACCCGTGTTCCGGCTACGTACGGACAAGTAAGGCGAGAGTGTGACATTGGCCGCAGTACTTCACCGCAGCGTCCCACCTGGTGCGGCCGCCTAGGCCGTATAACCGGAAATGCTGGTTTTGATCTCTCCGTCTCGTTAGGCTGCATTGCCCTGCTCTCGGCCCACTCGGGCCTGCAGGAGGGGTTCCTCACCCGGACAGGAACCGGAGTCGACCATACCGGCCGCTGCTGCCCACACAAGTCCCCCCTCCTCCTCCACGAATGCGACGAGGCCCGACCCATCAATTCCTGCAATTACCGGGCCTGCCGCACCAATTCATAGGCTTCCCACAGGTCCTGGCCCATGTAGGAGTGAGTCGAGATACCGGCCAGATGACGGTCCGCGTTGACCGCGACGGAGATCGGCACCACGCCGAACAGGTCCCTGTCCGACAGCGAGTCCCCGTAGGCGATGCAGTCGGCCCGCGTCACGCCGAACTCCTCGCACAGCCGGTCGGCGATCCGGACCTTGGCAGCAGCGCTGAGCACCCCGGCCGGATCCACGGGCTCAGTGAAAGGCAACGCGGGAAAGCGCGACCCGTACGCCGCGTGTGCGCCCCAGCCGATGAGCCGCTCCACGAAGAAGGACGGCGAGAGTGAGACGACAGCGCAGTAGTCGCCGCCCTTTCTGATCTCCGCCCAGACCTCGCGGATACGCGCCAGCCAGGGGGCGCTTTCGAAGGCCGCCGCCACATGAGCCTCGGTGAGTTCCGCCCAGAGCGTGTACACCTCCGCTGCGTATTCGGGCGGGCCTATCAGCCCCGCCCCGATCGCCTGGTCGAGCGCCACCGCCTCGGCTTCCAGTCCGAGCTGCCGGGAGATCTCCACGGGCGCGGTGCTTCCGTGCAACAACGTGCCGTCGAGGTCGAACAGATGAAGTCTGGCCATGCCGCTGAGGCTAGCGGGATGCCTTTCCGGCTTGCGAAGTGGCCGCGGGACAGTCGCCGTTCGCCGATGTTTCACGTGAAACACCCAGCGCCTGCTCCCGAGCTGTGCAGTTGGCTATGACATGGCCAAAAGCTCGTTCCTCATCCCGGAAACGGGTGGACGTCGAGGGCGCCGGTCCGACAGCCTGACCTGCGTGCCGACTCCTTCCAACACCGCTCCGGCCATCCGCCGTCTGACGCGTCGCGACCTCACCGCCTGCGCCGACTTGTCCGAGGACCGGGGGTGGCCGCGCGAGGAGCACAAGTGGGGCTTCCTGCTCACGGCCGGGACGGGTTACGGCATCGACGACCCCGACGGCGGACTCGTCAGCGCCTGCGTGGTCACCGAATACGGACCGCAGGAGCAACCCGATCTCGGGGCCATCGGCATGGTGCTGGTCGCTGAACGGCATGCCCGTCGGGGCATCGGACGCCGGCTGATGCGCCACGTCGTCTCGGCGATGGGCACCACGCCCCTGACCCTGCACGCGACGCCGAACGGTCGACCCCTCTACGAGGAACTCGGCTTCAAGGCCACCGGCCGGGCCGAGATGCTGCGCGGACACTTCGCACCGGACAGCTCGCTTCCCGAGGTCGCCACCCGGGCGGCCACTGCCGAGGACCTCACTGCCATCCTCCGGCTCGACGAGGAGGTGTTCGGCGCCGATCGCACGCACATCATCGCCCGACTGCCTGCCTTCGCCGACCAGTTGCGCGTCGCCGAGGAGCACGGCCGGATCATCGGCTACGCAGCCGCCTGGCCCAACATGGACACGCACGTCGTGGGTCCGCTGATCGCCCGCGACACACGGACGGCGAAGGCGCTGATCGCCTCCCTGGCCGCCCACACCTCTCGCCCGCTGCGCACCGACATCGACGTACGGCACGAGGAACTGCTGGCATGGGCGAAGGATCGTGGTCTGACATCCGTCGCCTTCAACGCCGTCATGACGTACGGCATCGCGGAACTCCCCGGGGATTGGAGCCGACGGTTCGCGCCACTGACGGTGGCGGCGGGCTGAGGCCGGGCGGGGGCCGAGCTCCGATACCGCGACGCCGGCTCCCGGTGGGCCCGGGGACCGGCGTCGCCGTGTACAGCTGGTGGTCAGGGGCAGCCGTCCGACTCAGTGGGGAACGGCAGCCCGCTGGTCCGTCGGCACGCCCTCCGCGACCACCGTGCTGGGCGCGCTGCCTCGGCGTTCCAGAGCGGCCGACAGGAAGGCGAGGAGCAGCGCGGCCGCGGCGAGGGCGGCGCCGACCCAGTTGGGGGCGGTGTACCCGAGACCGGCCGAGATGACGAGACCGCCGAGCCAGGCGGACAGCGCGTTGCCGAGGTTGAAGGCACCGATGTTCACGGCCGACGCCAGTGTCGGGGCTCCGTGTGCCTGGTCGAGGACGCGCTTCTGCAGCGGCGGGACGGTGGCAAAGCCCAGGGCACCGATCAGCGCGATCGTGACGGCCGCCAGGGTCTTGTGGTGGGCGGTGAGCGTGAAGAGGGCGAGCACGACGGCCAGGGCGCCCAAGGAGACGCAGAGCATGGGCATCAGGGCGCGGTCGGCGTACTTGCCGCCGACGAGGTTGCCGCCGACCATGCCGAGGCCGAAGAGGACCAGGAGCCAGGTGACCGAGCCGTCGGCGAAGCCGGCCACCTTGGTCATCATCGGCGCGATGTAGGTGATGGCCGCGAAGACACCGCCGAATCCGAGGACGGTCATCGCCATCGCGAGCAGGACCTGCGCGTTCTTGAAGGCGGCCACTTCGTGGCGCAGGCTCACACCCTCCGTCCTCGGTATGTCGGGGACGAGCTTGGCGATGCCGAACAGACCGATCACGCCCAGAGCGGCGACGATCCAGAAGGTGACACGCCAGCCGACGGACTGCCCGACAAGCGTGCCGAGCGGGACACCGACCACGTTGGCGACAGTCAGTCCGGTGAACATCATCGCGATGGCTCCGGCCTTCTTGTCGGGGGCGACCAGGTCGGCCGCGACGACCGAGCCGATGCCGAAGAAGGCCCCGTGGGCGAGTGAGGCGATCACGCGGCCGATCAGCATGACGGCGAAGGCGGGTGCGAGGGCGGACAGCAGGTTGCCGACAATGAACAGGCCCATCAGCAGCATCAGCATCCGCTTGCGGGAAATCTTGGTACCGAGCACGGTCATCAGCGGGGCACCGAACATGACACCGAGCGCGTAGCCGGTCACCAGGAAGCCGGCGGTGGGGATGGAGACCCCGAAGTCGCCCGCGACCTCGGGCAGCAAGCCCATGATCACGAACTCCGTGGTGCCGATTCCGAAGGCCCCGATCGCGAGGGCGAGAAGCGCGAGCGGCATGGGGATGACACCTTCCCAGACGGTTGCAGGAGCGCGTTACACATCAACACATTAATTGCATACGCTCTATACATGCAAACGCCGACTATTTGGGGCCGCCTCGTCTCTGCATAGGGTTCGGCCATGGGAGATCTTGAGATACGGCCCGCCAAGGCGGAGGACATCCCGGCGATCGTCGCCATGCTCGCCGACGACCCCTTGGGTGCCCAACGTGAGTCGCCGGACGACCCGACCCCGTACCTGACGGCGCTGGAACGCCTCTCGGCCGACCCCAACCAGCATCTGATGGTCGCCGTTCGGGAAGGTCGCGTCGTGGGGACTCTCCAGCTCACGATCATTCCCGGGCTGTCCCGGCGCGGCTCCACGAGGTCGATCGTCGAAGGCGTACGCATCCACGCCGACGAGCGCGGCAGTGGCCTGGGGACGCAGCTCATCGAGTGGGCCATCGAGGAATCCCGCCGTCAAGGCTGCCAGTTGGTCCAGCTGACTTCGGACAACACCCGCACTGAGGCCCACCGCTTCTACGAGCGGCTCGGCTTCACGGCCTCGCACGTGGGCTTCAAGCTCCAGTTGTGACGTGACGCCCGGAGCGACATGCCGATCCGGGCGTGACATCACGAGGGGGCCTGTTTCACGTGAAACAGGCCGCCTCGCCGCGAGCGACGGTCAGCCGATGCCCCGCCAACCCTCGGCGTCCACCCCGCCGGGCAGGGAAGCCCCCTCGTCGTACGGCTGGCGCGTGAAGACGAACGACCCGAGGTCTAGATGGCTCACAGACCCGTCCGGGCGTCGTACGGCCTTCAGGAGCTCCCCTGCGTAGTAGCCCTCCAAGCCCGTCCAGGTTGCGTCACCGTTCGCCCGGAACCGCGAACGACGGCCGTTGCCCGAGAGAGGACCCAGCGTAACGAGCCCGTCGGCCGTCAGCCGCAGGGCGAAGGCATGCGTTCCCCAGTACCACTGGCCCACCAACTCGAGCTCGGCCGCATCGACTTCACGCAGGGGCTGCCATGGGTCGGGGAAGCGCGGCTCGGACTCGGCGACGATGCGTACGAGGTCTGCACCCACGGCCGACAGCAGCGGGCCGGAGGTGCAGTTGGCGAGCACCACCGCCGCGACGTCGTCCGCCACGCTGATGGTGAGGTTCGCGAGGAAGCCCGGCAGCGAACCGGAATGCCCCACGAGCAGCCGCCCGTCCCGGTGCTGGATATGCAGACCGAGCCCATAGGTGTCACCGTCCACGACATCCGCGGCCTCGGCAGGCGCCGCGGGTGTCCGCATCTCCAGCACGGTCGCGGCGCTCAGCACCTGATCGTCCCCCTTCGCCAGGAAGACGGCGAACTTCGCCAAGTCGCCAGTGGTGGACCAGAGTTGACCGGCCGGAGCCATCAGTCCAAGGTCCTCCGTGGGTTCGGGCAACATCACGTCGGCCCATGGGTGCACCGCCCAGCCACCGGCATGAGGAGCCAGGGGCCCCGTGCTCGTACGGTCGAGGCCAAGAGGCTCGAGCACCTCGCTGCGCAGCACCTCCTCCCACGGAGCCCCGCGCAGCTTCTCGACGAGCGCGCCCAGGAGGCTGTAGCCGGGGTTGGAGTAGTGGAAGCGACGGCCGGCCGGATGCCGGAAGGGCTGCTCCCCCAGTACGTCGGCGAGTTCGGGACGCAGGGACCCCGGGGTGCGCTCCCACCACGGCGCGGGGGACTCGGCCGCCAGCCCACTCGTGTGGGCGAGCAGTTCGGCGATCGTGGCCTCTCCCGCACCGGTCCCCGGCAGGTGCTTCTCCAGCGGGTCACTGAGGTCGAGCATGCCCTCGTCGCGCAGCCGCAGCACCAGAACGGCGGTGAAGGTCTTGGTGATCGACCCGATCCGGTACTGCACGTTCTCGTCGGGGCCGTGCCCCTCCACCGAGGTCCGCGAGCCGTGCCACACGGCCCGCCCATCCCGTACGACCGCCGCAACCAGCGAAGGCGCACGTCCTTCCGCCTGCGCCACGGCGATCCGGTGCGACAGTGCCCGGCGCGTGCCGGGAAGCAACTCTTCCTGAGATGTCGTCATGGCCCCAGTCCACCCCGCGGGGCACTCAGACGTCGAGCCTGAAGATTGCCGAGGCAGAGGGTTCTCATCATGCCGCCGTGGATGAACCGATCGGCGTCAGTGACGTTGTCGGCCACGTGCTCGACACATCAGGCTGGGCGCCCCCTGGGATCAGGTCTGCGCCATGTCCACGAAACGCGAGTAATGGCCCTGGAAGGCGACCGTGATCGTCGCCGTAGGTCCGTTACGGTGCTTGGCCACGATCAGATCGGCCTCGCCCGCGCGCGGGGATTCCTTCTCGTAGGCGTCCTCGCGATGCAGCAGGATGACCATGTCGGCGTCCTGCTCGATGGAACCGGACTCACGCAGGTCGGAGACCATGGGCTTCTTGTCCGTGCGCTGCTCGGGACCACGGTTCAGCTGGGACAGCGCGATGACCGGGACCTCCAGCTCCTTGGCCAGCAGCTTCAGGTTTCGCGACATGTCCGAGACCTCCTGCTGGCGGTTCTCCGCACGCTTCGAGCCGCCGGACTGCATGAGCTGGAGGTAGTCGATGACGACGAGCCTGATGTCGTTGCGCTGCTTGAGGCGACGGCACTTGGCGCGGATCTCCATCATCGACAGGTTCGGGGAGTCGTCGATGAAGAGCGGCGCGGCCGAGACGTCCGGCATCCGCCGGGCCAGGCGCGTCCAGTCCTCGTCCGTCATCGTGCCGGATCTCATGTGGTGCAGGGCAACGCGGGCCTCGGCGGACAGCAGGCGCATCGCGATCTCGTTGCGGCCCATTTCGAGGGAGAAGATGACGCTCGGCAGGTTGTTCTTGATCGACGCGGCCCTCGCGAAGTCCAGTGCGAGGGTGGACTTACCCATGGCGGGACGAGCAGCGATGACGATCATCTGCCCCGGGTGCAGGCCGTTGGTGAGTGAGTCGAAGTCCGTGAAGCCGGTGGGCACTCCGGTCATCTCACCGCTGCGCGAGCCGATCGCCTCGATCTCGTCGAGCGCACCCTCCATGATGTCGCCGAGGGGCAGGTAGTCCTCGCTGGTGCGCTGCTCCGTGACCGCGTAGATCTCCGCCTGGGCCCGGTTGACGATCTCGTCGACGTCGTCGTCGGCCGCGTATCCCATCTGCGTGATGCGGGTACCGGCCTCGACCAGGCGGCGCAGGACGGCGCGCTCGTGGACGATCTCCGCGTAGTACTCGGCGTTCGCCGCCGTCGGCACGGTCTGGACGAGGGTGTGCAGATACGACGCCCCGCCGACCTTGTTGATCTCGCCGCGCTTGGTGAGCTCGGCGGCGATCGTGATGGGGTCGGCCGGCTCCCCCTTGGCGTAGACGTCGAGGATCGCCTGGTAGATCGTCTCGTGCGCGGGCTTGTAGAAGTCGTGGCCCTTGAGGACCTCGACGACATCAGCGATGGCGTCCTTGGAAAGGAGCATGCCGCCCAGCACGGACTGCTCGGCGTCGAGATCCTGCGGCGGAACACGCTCGAAGGACGAACCGCCGCCCTCCCAAGCCCCGTTCTCCCCGCCTCGGTCGTGCTGCTCGTCACGGCTGCGGCCTACGTCGCCGCGACGTCGGGAGGCGGGCAGACGATCACTGGGACCGCTGTCGGCCCAGGGGTCGTCCAAGGGCTCGGAAATACTCACCGAGCCACCTCCTCCCGTCCGCAGAGCGGACCTTCGCCGTGCCCCTCTTTTCTACGGCACGCCACTGACAAATAAGACGCCCAACTCCGGTTCTGGCGCGTCGGCTTTGTGAGGGTTTCCAGGCCGACGGACGGAGTGGGCGCCGGTCCACGGTAGGCCCGCGGGCACCGTCAGCCAATCTGGTTATCCACAGGCCATGTGGACGACGGCCCGGATGCTGTGGAGAAGTCGGCAAAACCTGTGCACGACCCGGTGGACAGCCCTGTGAACAAGCTTCGGAACCTCGCACGGCGACTGTCCTGACCTGCCCTTTTTCCGTCCACCGGCTGTGCAGAAGAAAAACTTTCCCCGTCAGACCAAGATCACAGCGAACGGTGCACAGAAGAGCGCACGGAGCGACGGTGAGTAAGGGTCATATAGCGATTGCATCTCTTACCTGTGGACGATTAGATTGGTGCTCATGACACAGGCTCCCGCGACCCCCAAGGCCACCCGCCGCCGGCACGACCGAGAGATCGTCGCGCTGGCTGTACCGGCCTTCGGCGCGCTCGTCGCCGAGCCCCTCTTCGTCATGGCTGACAGCGCGATCGTGGGGCATCTGGGCACGGCCCAACTCGCCGGACTGGGCATCGCCTCAGCCCTCCTCGTGACCGCCGTCAGCATCTTCGTCTTCCTCGCCTACGCCACCACGGCCGCCGTCGCGCGCCGCGTCGGCGCGGGCGACCTCCAGGCCGCCATCCGCCAGGGCATGGACGGCATCTGGCTGGCGCTACTGCTCGGCGCTGCCGTCATCGCCACCGTCCTGCCCACGGCCCCGTCCGTCGTGGAACTCTTCGGCGCCTCCGACACCGCCGCCCCGTACGCGACCACCTATCTGCGGATCTCGGCCCTGGGCATTCCGGCCATGCTCGTCGTGCTCGCTGCCACCGGCGTCCTGCGCGGACTGCAGGACACGAAGACACCCCTTTACGTCGCCATCGCGGGCTTCATCGCCAACGCTGCCCTCAATGTGGGCCTCGTCTACGGCGCCGGCCTCGGCATCGCGGGCTCGGCCTGGGGCACCGTCATCGCGCAGTGTGGCATGGCCACCGCCTATCTCATGGTGGTGGTCCGCGGCGCCCGTAGGCACGGGGCGTCGCTGAGACCCGACGCCGCCGGGATCCGGTCCTCAGCACAGGCCGGCGTCCCCCTCCTGGTCCGCACGCTCTCTTTGCGGGCGATCCTGATGATCGCCACCGCTGTGGCAGCCCGCCTCGGCGACGCCGACATCGCGGCGCACCAGATCATCCTGTCGCTGTGGAGCCTGCTCGCGTTCGGGCTCGATGCCATCGCCATCGCCGGACAGGCCATCATCGGACGCTATCTCGGTGCCGACGACCCGGAAGGCGCCCGCAACGTCTGTCGTCGCATGGTGCAGTGGGGCATCGCAGTCGGCGTCCTGCTCGGCATACTGGTCGTGATCAGCCGCCCGGTGTTCCTTCCCCTGTTCACCAGCGACTCCGTGGTGAAGGACGCGGCCCTGCCCGCTCTGGTGATCGTCGCCCTTTCGCAGCCGATCTGCGGTGTCGTCTTCGTCCTGGACGGAGTTCTCATGGGCGCGGGCGACGGTCCATACCTGGCGTGGGCCATGTTGGTCACTCTCGCGGTCTTCATCCCGGCCGCCATCCTGGTTCCCGCTCTCGGTGGCGGGCTCACCGCCCTCTGGGCGGCCATGACACTGATGATGGCCGTGCGCATGCTGACGCTGTGGCTGCGCACCCGCTCCGGGCGGTGGCTGGTGACGGGTGCGACGCGCTGACTGTTTCACGTGAAACCGGCGTTTCACGTGAAACATGGACGCCCATGCCGGCCTGGACACGCGGAAGGGGCCGCACCCGGCTGGGTGCGGCCCCTTCTCTCAGCAGTGCAAGCCGAGTGCGGCGATCAGGCCGCGACGACCTCGATGTTGACCTTGGCGGCAACCTCGGGGTGCAGACGCACGGACGTCTCGTGGGCGCCCAGCGTCTTGATCGGCGAGCCGAGCTCGATGCGGCGCTTGTCGACCTCGGGGCCACCGGAAGCCTTGATCGCCGAAGCGACGTCGGCCGGGGTGACGGAACCGAAGAGACGACCGGCGTCGCCTGAGCGGACGGCCAGGCGAACCTTGACACCCTCGAGCTGGGCCTTCACAGCGTTGGCCTGCTCGATGGTCTGAATCTCGTGGATCTTGCGAGCACGACGAATCTGCTCGACGTCCTTCTCGCCACCCTTGGTCCAGCGAATCGCGAAGTTCCGCGGGATCAGGTAGTTGCGAGCGTAACCGTCCTTGACGTCGACGACGTCGCCCGCGGCACCGAGGCCGGAGACCTCGTGGGTGAGGATGATCTTCATGTTTCGGTCACCCTTCCCTTATCGCGCAGTGGAGGTGTAGGGCAGCAGCGCCATCTCACGGCTGTTCTTCACGGCCGTGGCGACGTCACGCTGATGCTGCGTGCAGTTGCCGGTCACGCGGCGGGCACGGATCTTGCCGCGGTCGGAAATGAACTTCCGCAGCATGTTCGTGTCCTTGTAGTCCACGTACGTGACCTTGTCCTTGCAGAATGCGCAGACCTTCTTCTTCGGCTTGCGCACAGGCGGCTTCGCCATGGTGTATCTCCTGTGTGATCAAGAAGTGTGGGTACGACCCACCCTCGGCCCGAAGGCCTAGAAGGGGGGCTCGTCCGAGTAGCCGCCGCCGGCGCCGCCGCCGCCGCCGCCGCCGGAGTTTCCACCCCAGCCGCCGCCACCGCCACCGCCCTGCTGGCCGCCGGCGGGAGCGCCGGTCGCCCACGGGTCGTCGGCAGGAGCACTGCCGCCGCCCTGCTGGCCGCCGCCGGAGCCACCGCCCCAGCTGCCACCACCCTGGGCGCCGCCACCGCCACCGCCGCTGAAACCACCCTGGCCACCGCGGCCGGCGGTCTTGGTGACCTTGGCCGTGGCACTGCGCAGGCTGGCGCCGACTTCCTCGACGTCCAGCTCGTAGACCGTGCGCTTGACGCCCTCACGGTCCTCGTAGGACCGCTGCTTCAGTCGGCCCTGCACGATGACGCGCATGCCTCGCTGGAGCGACTCGGCGACGTTCTCAGCCGCCTGACGCCAGACCGAGCAGGTCAGGAACAGGCTCTCGCCGTCCTTCCACTCGTTCGTCTGACGGTCGAAGGTGCGGGGGGTGGACGCGACACGGAACTTCGCGACCGCCGCACCGGAAGGGGTGAAGCGCAGCTCGGGGTCATCGACAAGATTGCCGACGACCGTGATGACGGTCTCGCCTGCCATGGGGGAACCTCTCGGCGGGTTTGCTGCTGGCTGCTGGTGCTGCTACTCGGAATCCGAGATCAGCTGAGCGGGAGAGCTCAGTGGGTCTCGGGACGGAGGACCTTGGTCCGGAGGACCGACTCGTTCAGGTTCATCTGGCGGTCGAGCTCCTTGACGACCGCAGGCTCGGCCTGCAGGTCGATGACCGAGTAGATGCCCTCAGGCTTCTTCTTGATCTCGTACGAGAGACGACGACGGCCCCAGGTGTCGACCTTCTCGACCTTTCCGTTGCCCTCACGGACGACGGAGAGGAAGTTCTCGATCAGGGGGGCGACAGCGCGCTCCTCCAGATCGGGGTCGAGGATGACCATCACCTCGTAGTGACGCATGTAGAACCCACCTCCTTTGGACTCAACGGCCACGGCAGTTCCGTGGCAGGAGGGTTGTGATGCGTACGCAACGGTATCGGCCGCCACTGACAATCGGGGGTCCCGAAGGGGAGTCCTTTGTCATGACGTGGGCAGACACCGGTACAGACGCTACAGACTACCCGTACAGCGGCTTCTGGTTGAAATCCGGCCGCCAGGACGGTCAATCTGTACACATCGGGTGTGTATGGCGCTACGATGCGCCGTCTTCCGCAGGAGGTGCCCTATGGCACAGGCAATGCGACCCAACACCGTCGGAGGCCTTTTCGCCACGGACGGCAAGCCCCATCCGCTCCAGGACACACTGCTCGCGGTGACTCTGGTGCTGGGCTTCACCTCGTTCGTCACGGCGATGTTCCACAGCCTGCATCTGCTCAGCTCCTGGACCGGCCTGGTGGGGATCCTCACCGGTGCGTACGGGCAGTGGATCTCGGAGACGACCCGGGAACGCTTCGGGCTGATCCTCGGCCTGGGCGCGGCAGCGGTCGGCTTCTTCCTCGGCATGGCGCACGGCGGTCTCTTCGGTGGGATTTTTGACTGACGCCACGAACACCGTCTGCTGAACCCTCACAAAACGCGGCGGAACGCCTCGGCGGCCGACAGGCCGAGGCGAAGGTTCCATACGCCCAGTCAGGGCGCTCGAAAGGCGCAGTAGGCTTCGGCGCGAGAGCCGGAGCCCCCTTACCCATGGGGCCACACCAGCCCGAGGAGCGCCCCGAATGAGCCTGACCCTGAGGACGATCAGTCGCGAGCAGCATCTGGCATACATCCAGAGCCTGCCGTCGGCGAGCCACATGCAGGTTCCGGCCTGGGCCGACGTCAAGGCGGAGTGGCGCTCCGAGAGCCTCGGCTGGTTCGACGACCGCAGTGGCGAACTGGTCGGCGCGGGTCTCGTCCTCTACCGCCAGCTGCCCAAGATCAAGCGCTACCTCGCCTATCTGCCCGAGGGCCCGGTCATCAACTGGTTCGCGCCGAATCTCACCGAGTGGCTTGAACCGATGCTCGCGCACCTCAAGCACCAGGGCGCCTTCTCCGTGAAGATGGGGCCGCCGGTGATCATCCGGCGCTGGGAGGCCGCCTCCATCAAGCAGGGCATCCAGAACCCTGACGTGAAGCGGCTGCGTGACATCGAGGCCGACTTCATCGAACCGCGCGCCTTCGAGGTCGCCGACAAGTTGCGCCGCATGGGCTGGCAGCAGGGCGAGGACGGGGGTGCCGGCTTCGGTGACGTGCAGCCCCGTTACGTCTTCCAGGTTCCGCTGGCGAACCGCTCCCTGGAAGAGGTCCACAAGAACTTCAACCAGCTGTGGCGCCGCAACATCAAGAAGGCCGAGAAGGCCGGCGTCGAGGTCGTCCAGGGCGGCTATCACGACCTCGAGGAATGGCAGCGCCTGTACGAGATCACGGCTGTGCGCGACCACTTCCGGCCCCGCCCGCTGTCGTACTTCCAGCGCATGTGGACGGCCCTCAACACCGAGGACCCCAACCGCATGCGGCTGTACTTCGCCCGGCACAACGGCGTGAACCTGTCGGCGGCGACGATGCTGATCGTCGGCGGACACGTCTGGTACTCCTACGGCGCCTCCGACAACATCGGCCGCGAGGTCCGGCCCTCGAACGCGATGCAGTGGCGCATGCTGCGCGACGCCTACGCGCTCGGCGGCACGGTCTACGACCTGCGGGGCATCTCCGACTCGCTGGACGAGACCGACCATCTCTTCGGCCTGATCCAGTTCAAGGTGGGCACGGGCGGCCAGGCCGCCGAGTACCTCGGCGAGTGGGACTTCCCACTGAACAAGCTGCTCCACAAGGCGCTCGACATCTACATGTCGCGCCGCTGAGGTCGCGTTCTTCGCTTCAATAGCTCCCATACCTCTGATACACCGCAGCCACGAGAAAGGTTCCAGGTCCGGCCATGGCGCTCACGCTCTACGTCGACACCGCGCGCTGGCGGGCGCACCACAAGCACGTGCAGGAGCAGTTCCCGGGACTCGTCCCGGTCTGCAAGGGCAACGGCTACGGCTTCGGACACGAGCGGTTGGCGGAGGAGGCAACGCGACTCGGCTCGGACGTCCTCGCCGTCGGCACGACGTACGAGGCCGCCCGCATCAAGGACTGGTTCGGCGGTGACCTGCTGGTGCTGACGCCGTACCGGCGCGGCGAGGAGCCCGTCCCGCTGCCCGACCGGGTCGTCCGCTCGGTGTCGTCGATCGACGGGGTGTACGGCCTCGTGGGCGCCCGCGTCGTCATCGAGGTGATGTCCTCGATGAAGCGGCACGGCATCAGCGAGCAGGACCTGCCGCAGCTGCACGCCGCCATAGAGAACGTCCGTCTCGAGGGCTTCGCGATCCACCTGCCGCTGGACCGTACCGACGGCTCGGACGCCGTCGAGGAGGTCATCGGCTGGATGGACCGGCTGCGCGCGGCCCGCCTGCCGCTGCACACGATGTTCGTCAGCCACCTCAAGGCCGAGGACCTGGCCCGGCTGCAGCAGCAGTTCCCCCAGACCCGCTTCCGCGCCCGTATCGGCACGCGACTCTGGCTGGGCGACCACGAGGCCACCGAGTACCGCGGGGCGGTCCTGGACGTCACACGCGTCGCCAAGGGTGACCGTTTCGGCTACCGCCAGCAGAAGGCGGCCTCGGACGGCTTCCTGGTGGTCGTGGCGGGTGGTACGTCCCACGGGGTGGGTCTGGAGGCTCCCAAGGCGCTGCACGGCGTCATGCCGCGCGCCAAGGGCGTGGCCCGCGCCGGCCTCGCCACGGTCAACCGGAACCTTTCTCCGTTCGTCTGGGACGGCAAACAGCGCTGGTTCGCCGAGCCGCCGCACATGCAGGTCTCCATCCTGTTCGTGCCTGCCGAGGCCTCGGAGCCGAAGGTCGGCGAGGAGCTGGTGGCCCATCTGCGCCACACCACCACGCAGTTCGACCGGATCGTCGACCGCTGAGACGCAGCTCCTCCGCCGACTGTGCGGTCCAGGAACAGCCGAAAGGCCGTACACGGAAGCCCGTGTACGGCCTTTAGCGTGGGTCACCCACGTCGTGTTCGCTCAGAGCGAACCACCCGTGGACGGCTCGGAGGAGGACACCGCGCGCTGGGTGCCCCACTTCACCTGAGGCACGTCGAAGTGGGCCGCGTGCCGCGGCGGATGGGCTGCCGGGCCGAGGACGAAGACGTCCTCCGCGCCGTCGAGCACGCCACCCGAGGGGTCGTCGTCACCTGCCCGGCGCACCACGTCCCGCTCCGGCATGAGGATGTCGCGCACGACCAACGCACACAGGTACAGCGTGCCCAGCAGGTGCAGGGCGATGGCCCAGTGATACCCGTCGGTCGGCAGGCCCTTGTGGGCGTCTCCGCTGGTCGTGTACGCCAGGTACATCCAGATGCCCAGGAAGTACGCCACCTCGCACGCCTGCCAGATGAGGAAGTCCCGCCACTTGGGCCGGGCCAGCGCGGCCAGCGGCACCAACCAGAGGACGTACTGCGGCGAGTAGACCTTGTTGGTGAGGATGAACGCCGCGACGATCAGGAAAGCGAGCTGGGCGAAGCGGGGACGGCGCGGGGCGGTCAGGACCAGCGCCGCGATGCCACCGCAGCACAGCAGCATCAACAGCGTGGCCATCGTGTTCACGGTCTCCGTGCTGGGCGGATTGCTCGTGTTCTGGGACCAGATCAGCCAGAAGGAGCCGAAGTCGATGCCTCGCTCCTGGCTGAACGTGTAGAACTTCGACCAGCCGTCGAAGGCGAAGAACATCACCGGCAGGTTCACGACCAGCCAGGCGACGATCGCCCCGACCAGGGCCGTCCCATACTCCCGCCATTTGCCGGCGCGCCAGCACAGCAGGAGCAATGGGCCGAGCAGGAGGAAGGGATAGAGCTTGGCGGCCGTGGCGAGCCCCAGCAGGACGCCGAAGGCGAGTGAGCGGCCCCGGGCCCACATCAGCATCGCCGCGGCTGTCAGAGCGACAGCGAGGAGGTCCCAGTTGATGGTGGCGGTGAGCGCGGCGGCGGGGGCGAGGGCGATCAGCAGCCCGTCCCAGGGGCGCCGGGCGTGTGTACGGGTCACACCGACGGCGATGACGGCGGCGCACGCCATCAGCATCCCGGCGTTGACCATCCAGTACCACTGTTCCTGGTCCTGGATGCTGCCGCTGCCGGGGGTGAGCCAGCTGGCGACCTCCATGAACACACCGGTCAGCACCGGGTATTCGAGGTACTGCATGTCACCGGGGAGCTTGTCGAAGTACGGAACGAGCCCGTCGGCGAAGCCGCGCCCCTGATAGAGGTGCGGGATGTCCGAGTAGCACGCATGCGTGTACTGCGAGCTGGCGCCGAAGAACCAGGCGCCGTTGTAGCAGGGCGCCTTCTGGACCAGGCCGAGGGCGAACATACCGATCGCCACGAGAGCGATGATCCGGACGGGGGTCCACCAGGTCGTCCCGAGCAGGGCACGTCGTCCGATGGGGCCACCGATCAGCTCGCTGCCGCTCCTGGCGACCTCGTCGTCCTTGGTCGGCCGCACCACGTCCGGCTCGTGCACGCTCGCTGGCGTCGATTCTGCACTGGGCATGCCGCACATCCTGCCGTACTCGCCCAGGACTACGCCGAGGGCCGCCGCACCTGATGAGTGCGGCGGCCCATGTTTCACGTGAAACACCCTCTGTGGGCGATTTGACGGCTAACCGGCTGGGCCTCCGAAGATGCCGCCGTTGTTGTTTCCGTTGTTGCCGTTCTCGTCTGTCGCCGACACGGAGGGCGAGGGGGTCACACCTCCGTCGGTGCCTCCGTTGTCCGTCCCGCCGGTGTTGTCACCGGTGCACTGCCAGTCGAACTGGCAGCTCTCGGTCGGCGTGGGCGACGGAGAGCTCGACGTCAGGCTGGGCGACGGGCTCGGCGTCGGACTGGCGGACTCGGTCTCACTGACCGTGGGAGTGGGCGTCGGGGTCGGGACGTCGTTGATGATCTCGCCGATGGGCTCGGGAGTCGGGAACGGCTCCGCCTTCATGCCCTTCAGGGCCTGTTCCATGTAGTCGTGCCAGATCTCGGACGGGAACGAGGCACCGTGGATCTTCTCCTGGCCACCCGTTCCGAACATCTTCAGGAACTCGCGGTTCTTCTTGGACTCGTCGTCGTCCATCCGGAACATGGTGATCGACGTGGACAGCTGCGGGGTATAGCCCACGAACCAGGCGGACTTGTTGCCGTCGGTGGTACCGGTCTTGCCCGCCACCTCACGGCCGGTCAGCTTGGCATTGGTACCCGTGCCCTTGTCGACCACGGTCTTGAGCACGTCCGTGACGTTGTCGGCGACCTTCGCCTCGAACGCGTCCTTCGCCTCGTCCTTGTGCGTGTAGACCTGGCCGTCCTTGCTCGTGACCTTCTGAACCGAGAACGGCTCGCGCTGCTTGCCGCTGGCCGCGAACGTGGCGTACGCACCCGCCATGCGGATCGCACTGGGGTCGGAAATGCCGATGGAGAAGGACGGGAAACTCGTGCCCGCAAGGCTGTTCTCCTTGAGGCCGGCGTCCATGGCCGACTCCTTCACCTTGTCCAGCCCGACATCCATGCCGAGCTGCACGAAGGCGGAGTTCACCGACTCCCGCATGGCCTCACGCAGGTCGATCTGGTACTTCGGCGGACTGCCGTACGACTCCTGGCCGTCGTTCTCCTGGAGCCACTCCTTGCCCTTCTCGTTCTTCCAGATCGACCCGTCGTAGTTCTTGATCTTGAGATCGTTCTCGCCGCTGTACAGACTCTTCGGGGAGACGACCGTGCGCTCGTCCTGCGCCTGGCTCGCGCCCAGGTCCGGATCGCGCACACCCCACTTCATCGCCGCCGCGAGCACGAACGGCTTGAACGTCGAACCGACCTGGGCACCGGTCGCGTCGGCGTTGTTGGTGAAGTGCTTTGTCGCGTCCTCACCGCCGTAGATGGCCTTGATGGCGCCGGTCGTCGGATCCACGGAAGCTCCGCCGAACTGAACGTGGGTGTCCGTCTTCGGGCGTTCCTTGGGCTTGATGTTCGCCTTCTGGACCTTCTGGACCGACTTCTCGAGCTCGTCGACCTTCTTCTTGTCGAAGGTCGTGTAGATCGAGTAGCCACCCTGCTGCAGCTTGTCGGCACTGATGATGTCGTTGTTGATCAGGTACGCCTTGGCGAGGTCGACGAGGTAGCCCACCTGGCCGCTCAGCTCGTTGTTCGAGCGCGGGTTCTTCCAGTCGGGGAGCGTGGTGTACCTGGCCCGCACCGTGGGGTCCAGATGGCCGTACTCGACCATCTTGTCGAGCGTGTCCTGCATCTGTGCCAGGACCCGCTTTTGGTTGGCCGCGGGACTGGCGCCGGTCGGGTCGATGGAAGTCGAGCCTGCCGGGTCGTAGTACGTGGCGCCCTTGAGTGTCGCGGCGAGGAAGGCACACTCTCCCTCGTTCAGGTCGACGGCGTCCTTGTTGAAGTACGCGCGGGCAGCCGCCTGGATGCCGTAAGCCGAACGTCCGTAGTACGCGGAGTTCAGGTAGCCCGCCATGATGTCGTTCTTCGACTTGGTGGCACCCACCTTGACGGAGACGAAGATCTCCTTGAACTTTCGCGAGACCGTCTGGGACTGGTCGTTCAGCATCGCGTTCTTCACGTACTGCTGGGTGATGGTCGAGCCACCCTGCGTCTCACCGCCACGGGCCATGTTGAACACCGCGCGGGCGATGCCCTTGGGGTCGATGCCGCTGTCGGTCTCGAAGGTCTTGTTCTCCTGTGAGATGACGGCGTACTGCATCGCCTTGGGGATCTGCGAGAGGTTGACGTTCTGGCGGTTCGTCTCACCGCCCGTGGCGACCATCTCGGTCCCGTTGGCCCAGTAGTAGACGTTGTTCTGCGCCGTCGCGGTCTGGTCGACGTTCGGGACGCTCACCAGCGCGTACCCGACACCCGCGACCGCGACCAGACCTCCGAAGAAGCCGATGAACAGGCCCGTCACCAGCTTCCACGACGGCACCCAGCGCGCCACGCCGTACTTGCCGGCGCGCGGGTAGTCGATGAGCCGCTTCTTACCGGAAGCCGCCGCACGCCCCCGGCCCCGACCAGGGCCGTCCGGGCCGCCGGGACCCCCACGCCGGCCACGGCCGGCGGGTTCGGCCGCTCTGCGTCGGCTTCCACCACTTCTCTGTGCCGCCCGGCGGGCCTCGGCGCGGCTGCCGAACTGACGTTCCTCGCCTCCCGGGCCATAGGAATCCGACTCATGGGAGCTCTCCCCATAGGAGTCAGAAAGAGACCCGGTGGCGCCTCGCGGAGCCGCGCGGCGGCCGGAGGACGAACCGGACTGGCCGCGTCGGGCCGCGGCACGTCCGCCTCCCTGCGGCTGCGGCGGTTTGCGACGGTGCTCGCTCATCGAACGACTACTCCTCGGGCAGGCGCACCTTTGCGCGCCTGGAAACGGCGGCTGGTTTCCGGTCCCCCCGAAGTACGGATGTGGTCGATGACGCATTCACCCGTACTGCACCGAGGACGAAGACGCCCCCCAGGCGTCACTCGGTTCCCGGTGGTGTGCATGGCGCACAGACTACGCACCGTCAAAACCCGCCTAGCCCAGAAGTTCACCCCAAACCAGGCAACTCGCTTCCCATGAATCAGTGATGTGATCCCGTTCACCGTCCCCGCCCTTGCCGCAACCGGAAGGCCGTTCTATCGTCTGGATGTATCGAGTCGATACATCAGCTCGGCATAACGACCGTCACGGCACCCGTTCCGACGGGTCGCGGCAGGGAGGAGGCGACCATGAGCCGGCGTTCCGGGATCCTTGAGTTCGCCGTACTCGGCCTGCTCCGCGAGTCCCCGATGCACGGATACGAGCTGCGCAAACGACTCAACACGTCACTGGGTGTGTTCCGTGCGTTCAGCTACGGAACCCTGTACCCCTGCCTCAAGACGCTGCTCGCGAACGGCTGGCTGATCGAAGAGCCGGGGAACACCGCCGAAGACGCCCTCGCCGCACCACTCGCAGGGCGTCGTGCCAAGATCGTCTATCGGTTGACGGCGGAAGGTAAGGAGCACTTCGAGGAGCTCCTTTCACAGACCGGGCCCGACGCGTACGAGGACGAGACCTTCGCCGCTCGCTTCGCCTTCTTCGGGCAGACCTCTCGCGATGTGCGCATGCGCGTCCTTGAGGGCCGTCGCAGCCGGCTCGAGGAGCGCCTGGAGAAGATGCGCGCCTCGCTGGCGCGCACCCGGGAGCGCCTCGACGACTACACGCTTGAGCTCCAGCGCCACGGAATGGAGTCCGTGGAGCGCGAAGTGCGCTGGCTGAACGAGCTCATCGAGAGCGAGCGGGCCGGACGGGACATGAAGGGTTCCGCCCACGAAGCACCCGCTCGTGACAACACAGAGGGAGCGCCGGGCGTTCTGCCCCGGACCAGGGACGTCCCCGGTCCGGATACGCCCGGCGACACCACCACGTGAGACCCCTGCCAGGGCCTCACTCGTACACACAGGGAGCAACCGGAATGGGTTCGGTTCGCGTAGCCATCGTCGGCGTGGGCAACTGCGCCGCGTCGCTGGTGCAGGGAGTCGAGTACTACAAGGACGCCGACCCGGCGACCAAGGTGCCCGGCCTGATGCACGTCCAGTTCGGCGACTACCACGTCGGCGACGTCGAGTTCGTCGCCGCCTTCGACGTCGACGCGAAGAAGGTCGGCCTCGACCTCTCGGACGCCATCGGTGCCAGCGAGAACAACACCATCAAGATCTGCGACGTCCCGAACAAGGGCGTCACGGTCCAGCGTGGCCACACGCTCGATGGTCTCGGCAAGTACTACCGCGAGACCATCGAGGAGTCCGACGAGACCCCGGTCGACGTCGTCCAGGTCCTCAAGGACAAGCAGGTCGACGTCCTCGTCTGCTACCTGCCCGTCGGCTCCGAGGACGCGGCGAAGTTCTACGCCCAGGCCGCCATCGACGCCAAGGTCGCGTTCGTCAACGCCCTCCCGGTCTTCATCGCCGGCACCAAGGAGTGGGCGGACAAGTTCACCGAGGCGGGCGTCCCGATCGTCGGTGACGACATCAAGTCGCAGGTCGGCGCCACCATCACGCACCGTGTGATGGCGAAGCTGTTCGAGGACCGCGGTGTCCGTCTTGAGCGCACCATGCAGCTCAACGTCGGCGGCAACATGGACTTCAAGAACATGCTCGAGCGTGACCGCCTCGAGTCCAAGAAGATCTCGAAGACGCAGTCCGTCACCTCGCAGATCCGCGACCGCGACATGGGCGCCGACAACGTCCACATCGGCCCGTCCGACTACGTCGCCTGGCTGGACGACCGCAAGTGGGCGTACGTCCGTCTCGAGGGTCGTGCCTTCGGTGACGTCCCGCTGAACCTGGAGTACAAGCTCGAGGTCTGGGACTCCCCGAACTCGGCGGGTGTCATCATCGACGCCCTGCGAGCCGCGAAGATCGCAAAGGACCGCGGCATCGGCGGCCCGATCCTGTCGGCGTCCTCGTACTTCATGAAGTCCCCGCCGGTCCAGTACTTCGACGACGAGGCCTACGACAACGTCGAGAAGTTCATCAAGGGCGAGGTCGAGCGCTAGCAAGGCAGAACGCAGCGCGCCAAGACCTCCGGTCTGCTCGCCTGTTGAGGGTCCCCGAGGCATTGCGCCCGGGGGCCCTCCCCTTGTGTGAGGCTGTGCACCATGGCCGTCGTCCGTGACCTGCGCGTCCTCCTCCGCTTCCGGAACTTCCGACGCCTCCTCGCCGTACGTCTGCTCTCGCAGGGCGCCGACGGCGTCTACCAGGTCGCTCTCGCCGCCTACGTCGTCTTCTCGCCGGAGAAGCAGACCTCGGCCACCGCGATCGCCTCCGCGATGGCCATCCTGCTGCTCCCGTACTCCCTGGTGGGCCCCTTCGCCGGCGTCCTGCTGGACCGATGGCGGCGCCGCCAGGTCTTTCTGTACGGCAACCTGCTGCGTGCCCTGATGGCATCGGTGACCGCTGTCCTGATCGTCAGCCAGGTCCCCGACTGGCTCTTCTACGCCTCCGCGCTGTGCGTCACCGCCGTCAACCGCTTCGTCCTGTCCGGCCTGTCCGCCGCGCTGCCCCGTGTCGTGGACGCGGAGCGCCTGGTGATCGCCAACTCCCTTTCCCCGACCGCCGGAACGCTCGCCGCGACGGCGGGCGGCGGTCTCGCCTTCGTCGTACGGCTGGTGGTCGCGGACTCCGACGCGGCCGTGGTGCTGGTGGGAGCGGCGCTGTACCTGTGCGGGGCACTCGCATCGCTGCGTATGGCGCCGGAACTGCTGGGTCCCGACCGCGTGGCGCCACATCGGCTCGCCACGGCGCTGGCCGGCACGGCCCGCGACCTGATGGCGGGCGTTCGGTATCTCGCCGCACCTTCGCGCCGGGAAGCCGCCCGGGCACTCGGCGCGATGGCGTTGATGCGGTTCTGCTACGGCGCCCTGCTGGTCATGCTGCTGATGCTCTGCCGGTACGAGTTCTCCTCGAACATCGACGACGGACTCGCCCTGCTCGGCCTGGCCTTGGGGATCTCCGGCGCGGGCTTCTTCGCGGCAGCCGTCGTGACCCCCTGGGCGGCCGGGCGACTCGGCCCCGGCAAGTGGATCCTCGCGTGCGCCGCGGCAGCCGCGGTTCTGGAACCCGCCCTGGGCCTGCCGTTCGCCACCGCCCCCATGCTCGCCGCAGCTTTCGTGCTGGGCCTGACGACCCAGGGCGCGAAAATCTCCACGGACACGATCGTCCAGTCCTCGGTCGAGGACGGCTTCCGGGGAAGGGTCTTCTCCGTCTACGACGTGCTGTTCAACGTCGCCTTCGTCAGTGCCGCCGCGGTCGCCGCCCTGATGCTGCCTCCGGACGGCCGGTCGGTGCCACTGGTGGTCACGATCGCCGTCATCTACGGAGCAGTCGCCGTTGCTCTGGCCCGCTTTGAACGCCGGTGAGCTCCACCGAGCGATGTTTCACGTGAAACACGCCCCTGAGTGCACCTGAGATGGCCCGCGGGTGCGTCCGGGGTCATGTTTCACGTGAAACATGACCCCGTTTCACGGCATCAACTCTGCCCGGCCCACCACTCCTTGAGCGCGGCCACCGCCTCGTCGTGCTCCATCGGCCCGTTCTCCAGCCGAAGCTCCAACATGTGCTTGTAGGCGCGGCCGACTGCGGGACCGGGCCCTACGCCGAGGCTCTCCATGATCTGGTTGCCGTCGAGATCGGGACGGATCGCGTCCAGCTCCTCCTGCTCCTGGAGCTGGGCGATCCGCTCCTCCAGGCCGTCGTACGCCCGCGACAGCGCGGCCGCCTTTCGCTTGTTCCTGGTCGTGCAGTCCGACCGGGTCAGCTTGTGGAGACGGTCGAGGAGCGGCCCCGCGTCCCTGACATAGCGGCGGACCGCGGAGTCGGTCCATTCCCCGGCGCCGTACCCATGGAAACGCAGGTGGAGTTCGACCAGGTGCGAGACGTCCTTCACCAGATCATTGGAGTACTTCAGCTCGGTCATGCGCTTCTTGGTCATCTTGGCTCCGACCACCTCGTGGTGGTGGAACGAGACCCGGCCGTCCTTCTCGAAACGGCGTGTGCGCGGCTTGCCGATGTCGTGCAGCAGAGCGGCCAGGCGAAGGACGAGGTCGGGACCGTTCTCCTCCAATGCGATCGCCTGCTCCAGAACGATCAGTGTGTGTTCGTAGACATCCTTGTGCCGGTGGTGCTCGTCGCTCTCCAACCGCAGAGCGGGCAGCTCCGGCAGGACGTGGTCGGCGATCCCGGTGTCGACGAGCAGCGTCAGGCCCTTGCGCGGGAGCGCGGAAAGGATCAGCTTGTTGAGCTCGTCCCGTACCCGCTCGGACGAGACGATCTCGATGCGCCCGGACATCTCCTTCATGGCCGTGACGACCTCGGGAGCCACCTCGAAGTCGAGCTGCGCGGCGAAGCGCGCGGCCCGCATCATCCGCAGTGGATCGTCCGAGAAGGACTCTTCGGGGGTCCCGGGGGTGCGCAGAACGCGCGCCGCGAGGTCGTCGAGGCCGCCGTGCGGATCGATGAACTCCTTTTCCGGCAGCGCGACAGCCATCGCATTCACGGTGAAGTCCCGTCGGACGAGGTCCTCCTCGATGGAGTCGCCGTACGACACCTCGGGCTTGCGCGAGGTCCGGTCGTACGCCTCCGACCGGTAGGTGGTGACCTCGACCTGATAGCCGTCCTTCTGAGCTCCGACCGTGCCGAAGGCGATCCCGACCTCCCAGACCGCGTCCGCCCACGGCCGCACGATCTTCAGTACGTCCTCGGGGCGGGCGTCGGTCGTGAAGTCCAGGTCGTTGCCGAGCCGGCCGAGCAGCGCATCCCGGACGGAGCCGCCGACCAGGGCGAGCGAGAACCCGGCCTCCTGGAATCGGCGGGCGAGGTCGTCGGCGACAGGGGCTACCCGCAGCAATTCACTGACCGCGCGGTGCTGCACCTGACTCAGGGCACTGGGGTTGTCTTCGTTGGCATTCGGCACAACAGAAGAGGGTACGTGGCTCGGGCGACCCCGAGCTCCTCCATTAAACGCGCACAGACTCTCCACTCCGACCTGCACAAGGCCTGCCCGTGAGCCCCACGGAGGTGGCCCCCTCTATACGTGCACAATCGGGACAGCGCGGCCGCGTTCCCCGATCTTGTGGAGCAGACCGCGGCACTTCCCCGCAGCGCGCATCGTTACCATGCGTGGACGCACATTCCGACGACCACTGACGACGACGAGGGACGGGCGAGCGCGTGGCCGAGGCGGCAGACTTCCAGGGGACCAGTCCCTCACCTGCCCGCCGCTGGCTGCGGCGCACTGGAGCACTGCTCGCCGGGGCGCCTCTGCTTGCCGGACTGTGCCAGCTGCCCTCGGCCACGTCCGCGCACGCCGCCGGACAGTCCTCCGCCCAGGCCGCCGCCGACTCGGGCACGGTGTCCGTGGCCGTCGACACGCTCAGCCCCAGCACCCCCACGGACGGCGACACGCTGACCGTGTCCGGCACGGTGACCAACAACGGCAAGCAGGCCGTCACCGACGCACATGTGGGCCTGAGGGTGGGGAACGAGGTGACGACCCGCTCGGGCATCGACACCGCCGCCAGGAACAGCAGCGACACCCAGGCCGCCACCGGGCCGGAGGTCGGCGGCAAGTACGTCGAGAAGTTCTCCAAGCTGACCCCGGGCGTCGCCGAGCCCTTCTCCATCTCGGTACCGGTGGACGAGCTCGACCTCGGCGACAGCGGGGTCTATCCGTTCGCCGTCTCGCTCTCCGGCGAGACCTCGGCGCAGCCCTGGGAGCAGGTGCTCGGCACGCGGAGCACGTTCCTGCCGTGGCAGTCCGGCGAGGCGGACACGAAGACGAAGACGACCTACCTGTGGCCGCTCCTCTCCACCGTCCACATGACGGCGGAGACGGGATCGAACGAACAGCAGACGCCGGTCTTCCGCAACGACGACCTCGCCAAGGAGATCTCCCCCGGGGGCCGCCTGGACCAGCTGGTGTCACTGGGCAAGGACCTCGACGTCACCTGGGTCGTCGACCCCGACCTGCTGGCCTCGGTCGACGCGATGACGAACACCTACCGCGTGAAGTCGGGCGGCACCACCAGGCCGGGCTCCCAGCAGAATCAGACGCTGGCCAACCACTGGCTCGCCGAGCTGCAGCAGGCGGTGGCCGGCAAGGAAGTCGTCGCCCTGCCCTTCTCCGACCCGGACCTCGCCTCCCTCGCCCACAACGGCACGAGCGTCACCGGCTCCCTCAGCCAGCTCAAGAACGCCACGGATGTCGTCGCCAACACGGTGGAGACGATCCTCCACGTGAAACCGGTCACCGACTTCGCCTGGCCCGTGGAGGGGGCCGTCGACCCCTCGATCGTCAAGGTCGCCACCTCCGCCGGCGCCGACAAGGTCATCGCACGCAGCGACAACCTGCAGGAGACCGGCGGTCTGACGTACACGCCCTCCGCGGCCCGGCCCATCGGCGGCGGCACCACGGCCGTGGTCGCGGACGCTCGGCTGTCGACGGCCTTCCAGGGCGATCTGACAAGGGCCTCCGTCTCCACGCTCGCCGTACAGCAGTTCCTGGCCCAGAGCCTCGCCCTCAACCTGCAGACCGACAAGCAGCGCAGCATCGTCATCGCCCCGCAGCGCATGCCGTCGTCGCGCCAGGCCCTGGCCATGGCCGAGGCAGTGACGGCTCTGCAAGGCGGGAACTGGTCCGAGCCCCAGGACCTCACGGCGGCGGCCGCCGCCAAGCCGGACCCGGAGGCCACCACAAAGGTGCCGTCGACATCCAGGTACCCCTCCTCGCTGCGCAAGCAGGAGCTGCCGCGGTCGGCCTTCGTGCAGATCGCCGGCACGCAGGAGAAGCTCGACAACTTCAAGGTGATCCTCGCCAACCAGTCCAGGGTGGTGACCCCCTTCGGGCGGGCCATGAACCGTGAGATGTCCACGTCGTGGCGCGGTCGGACCGCGGAGGCCACCAGCTTCCGCAACGACGTGGAGGAGTACCTCGATGAACTGAAGGACCAGGTCAAGCTGATCGACAAGTCCGAGACCAAGCTCTCCGGACGCAGCGCCACGATCCCGGTGACCGCGCAGAACAACCTGGTGCAGGGCGTGGAGCACCTGGTGCTGCGGCTCACCTCGCTGAGCCCGAAGCGTCTCGAGATCCGCGGCAAGTCGTACTCCGAGCAGTCGGTCGAGGTCTCCGGCGGACACAGCCAGACGGTGAAGTTCCCCACGACGGCCAAGGCCAACGGCAAGGCCACGGTGATCGCCCAGCTGTACACGGAGGACGGCCAGGCGTACGGCGAACCCGTCACCTTCGACGTGAAGGTCACCGAGTTCACGGCCACCGTGATGCTGGTCATCGGCGGCGGCTTCCTCCTGCTCGTCCTCGCCGGCTTCCGGATGTACACGCAGCGCAAGCGTGCGGCCGCCCGTGAAGCCGAGGAGGACGGCCCCGACGGAGCGGAGGAGGCCGAGGGTGAAACGGAGAACCTGGAGGGCCCCGAGGACCGTCTCGAAGAGGAGTCCGGCACCCCGGCCCGGGCAGACGCCCCGGAGCAGCCGAGTGACCCGACGCCGGACACCCCAGCGGAAAACGCAGACCCGTCCGGCGCGGGTGAGAGAGTGGACCGTTGAGGATGTCGTGGCCGGTGGGCCCGGGACGATGAGGTGGGGTAACCATGAACGCGCCGTACGACGGTGACCGCGGCCAGGCCGCGGGCAGCTCGGGCGACCCCGAGGGCCCGCCGCCCGAGCACGGCCAGGTACCGCCGCAGCCCCCCGCGGACATGTACCTCCAGGACGCCTACGACCAGGACCCCTACCGGGCGCAGGAGCTCTACGCCCAGGACCCGGTCGCCGAGGCGCTCTACGACCGCTCGGCCCACCCTCCGCCGCCCCCGGGCGCATATCAGCCTCAGCAGCCGCTTTACTCCCAGCCGCCGCAGTCGTCGTACGCCCCGGACCCGCGAGTGTGGGCACAGACCCCGGCGCCGGAGCCGGAGGGGCCGACCCAGTACCTGCCGTACGGCGACGATCCCCGGACCACGCAGTTCGTGGGCGTCGACGACCTGGTGACCCAGGCTGGCGAGCAGCGCCACGAGCCGGACGCCTTCGCCCACCTCTTCCGTGACCAGCAGCAGGGCGGCGGCCAGTCGCCGTACGACCCTCCGTCGGTACCGAATCCGTCCCCCGCACCACCCGCAGGTCAGTACCCGGCGGCGACACCACCCGCCCAGGCTCAGTACCAGGCACCTCCGGCCCCTCCCGTCGCCGAGGCTCCCCCTCCGGCGGCGCCGGCTCCCGCCGCGAAGAAGGGCGGCCGGGCCACGGGTCTGCTGAAGTCCAGTGCCGTGATGGCGGCGGGCACGATGGTCTCCCGCCTCACCGGCTTCGTCCGCTCCGCGCTGATCGTCTCGGCGCTGGGCACCGCGTTCCTGGGTGACTCCTTCCAGGTGGCGTACACGCTGCCGACCATGATCTACATCCTTACCGTCGGCGGCGGCCTGAACTCCGTCTTCGTGCCGCAGCTCGTGCGCGCCATGAAGGACGACGACGACGGCGGTGAGGCGTTCGCGAACCGGCTGCTGACGCTCGTCATGGTGGCGCTCGCCGCGCTCACCGCGATCGCGGTGTTCGCGGCGCCGCTCCTTGTGCGGGCGCTGTCGAACTCCGTCGCGAGCGACCCCGCGGCCAACGAGGTCGCCGTCACCTTCACCCGCTACTTCCTGCCCTCGATCTTCTTCATGGGCGTCCACGTGGTGATGGGGCAGATCCTCAACGCCCGTGGCAGGTTCGGCGCGATGATGTGGACCCCGGTCCTGAACAACATCGTCATCATCGTGACGCTCGGGATGTTCCTCTGGGTGTACGGCACCGCCGAGCACTCCGGCATGAGCGTCACGAACATCCCGCCGCAAGGCCAGCGACTGCTCGGCATCGGCATCCTGCTCGGACTCGTGGTGCAGGCCCTCGCGATGATCCCGTATCTGCGCGAGACCGGCTTCCGGCTGAGGCTGCGCTTCGACTGGAAGGGTCACGGCCTGGGCAAGGCCGCGATGCTCGCCAAGTGGACCATCCTGTTCGTCCTCGCCAACCAGGCGGGCGCGCTCGTGGTCACCCAGCTTGCCACCGCGGCGGTCGCCGACACGGCGATCCCCGGCACCGGCTTCAGCGCCTACGCGAACGCCCAGCTGATCTGGGGCCTTCCGCAGGCCATCATCACCGTCTCCCTCATGGCCGCCCTGCTGCCGCGCATCTCGCGCTCGGCCGCGGAGGACGACGGCGGAGCGGTGCGCGACGACATCTCCCAGGGCCTGCGCACGACAGCGGTCGCGATCGTGCCCCTCGCCTTCGGCTTCGTCGCACTCGGCATCCCGATGTGCACCCTGATCTTCGGCTCCTCCGGCACCAGCGCCGCCACCAACATGGGGTACATGCTGATGGCCTTCGGCCTCGGCCTCATCCCGTACTCGGTGCAGTACGTCGTCCTGCGCGCCTTCTACGCGTACGAGGACACCCGCACCCCCTTCTACAACACGGTCATCGTGGCGGCCGTCAACGCCGCCGCCTCCGCCGTCTGCTACATCGTGCTGCCGGCCCGCTGGGCCGTGGTCGGCATGGCCGCCGCGTACGGCCTGGCGTACTCGATCGGTGTCGGGGTCGCCTGGCGCCGGCTGCGCAAGCGGCTCGGCGGAGACCTCGACGGCGGACGCGTCCTGCGGACGTACGCCCGGCTCTGCATCGCCTCGGTACCGGCGGCCCTGCTCAGCGGAGCCGCCTGCTATGGCATCGGCCACACGCTCGGCCAGGGCGTCCTCGGCTCGTTCGCCGCGCTGATCGCCGGCGGGGCGGTACTGCTCGGAGTCTTCTTCGTCGCCGCCCGCAAGATGCGTATCGAGGAGTTGAACTCACTGGTCGGCATGGTCCGCGGGCGCCTGGGGCGCTGAGGCGGGGGTACGCGCACAACCATCTTCCGCCACCGTGTGTCGTGCATAGCGGCGGACTGTGGGCACAATTGGTTTCGGCGTCACACGACGCGCAATGGATGGGGAGGCAGGAACGACGGTGGCAGAACGGAGCACGGCTGCCGTCGACGTGGCAGACAACAGCGGTGACGAGCCGCTGACCGCCAAGGCGGACCAGTCCACGGCCGACGGGGTGGCCAAGAACCGGGAGCGGGACACGGAAGACGTCGAGGCACAGGGGAGTGGCGGGACCGAGAGTCCCGGGAAGGCCTCACCACCGGAGCTGCACAGCGGACACAAGCTCGCCAGACGCTACCGGCTCGAGGAGTGCGTCACCCGTCTGGACGGATTCAGCAGTTGGCGTGCCGTGGACGAGAAGCTGCGTCGCGCCGTCGGCGTCCATCTTTTGCCCGCGGACCACGCGCGGGCCCGTTCGGTGCTGGCCGCGGCCCGCTCCTCCGCGCTGCTGGGTGATCCGCGTTTCGTCCAAGTCCTCGACGCCGTCGAGGAGAACGACCTCGTCTACGTCGTTCACGAGTGGCTGCCCGATGCCACCGAGCTGAGCGCGCTTCTCGCCGCCGGCCCGCTGGAGGTGTACGACGCCTACCAGTTGGTCAGCCAGATCGCCTCGGCCATGGCCGCCGCCCACCGTGAGGGCCTCGCCCATCTGCGTCTGAATCCCAACGCCGTGCTGCGCACGTCGAGCGGCCAGTGGCGCATCCGCGGTCTCGCCGTGAACGCCGCCCTGCGCGGCATCAGTTCCGAGACCCCGTTGCGCACCGACACCGAGGCGATCGGCGCCCTGCTGTACGCGGCGCTCACCCAGCGCTGGCCGTACGAGGACGACGCCTACGGACTGTCGGGCCTGCCCAAGGACATCGGCCTCATCGCCCCCGACCAGGTGCGTGCCGGCGTCCACCGAGGCCTGTCCGAGCTGGCCATGCGGGCGCTCGCCAACGACGGCGCGACCGCTTCCCGTCATGAGTCCCCGTGCACCACGCCCGAGGAGCTGGTGAAGGCCATCGGCGAGATGCCCCGCATCCGCCCGCCGGAGCCGACGTTCACCGCCCCACCGAACTACCAGCGCACGACGTACCAGCAGGGCTCGTACGGCCGCCAGGCGCCGCATCCGGGCGTCACCCAGCCGGTGCAGACCCCGCCGCCTCCGCTGCAGAGCCGTACCGGCAGGGCGCTGAAGTGGGCCGTCTCGGCCCTTCTCATCGCCGCGCTCGGCCTGGGCAGCTGGCAGTTGGCGGACGCGCTCATGGACCGGGGCCCCAAGTCCGAGGACACGAACCAGACTCAGACGACGGACGGGGACGACAAGACCCCGACGAAGCCGGCCAGCGCTCCGATCTCCATCAGCAGTGCTCACGACTTCGACCCGTTCGGCGCGGACGGCTCGGAGAAGCCGGGCGACATAGACAAGGTCTACGACAACTCGCCCAGCACGTACTGGCAGACGGACTACTACCTCAGTTCCGACTTCGGCCGACTGAAGCCCGGCGTCGGCGTCATCCTCGATCTCGGCAAGGTCCAAGAGGTCGGGAAGGTGACCGTTTCCTTCGTGGGTAACACCTCCGTCGAGCTCCGCGCCGCCTCGAGTGACGCGAGTTCGGAACCCACCTCCTTCGATGCCTACACCAAGGTCACGGAGGGCTCCGGCACGACCGTGACCCTTACCCCCGACAAGTCCCTCAAGTCCCGCTACCTTCTGGTCTGGCTTACCAAGCTGCCGCAGATCGACGGTGAGTGGCGGGGCCGGGTGGCGGACGTCAAGGTGACCAGCTAAAGACGAAGGGGAGGGGGCCCGATGGCAGATGACACCGCGTACGGCGACACGAGCGATCGGGACCTCCTGACCCGCCACGTGGAGGGCGATCCCGACGCCTTCGGTGAGCTCGTACGCCGACACCGGGACCGGCTCTGGGCGGTTGCCCTGCGGACCCTGGGGGACCGCGAGGAGGCCGCTGACGCCGTACAGGACGCCCTCGTGTCCGCCTACCGGGCTGCCCACACCTTCCGGGGCCAGTCCGCGGTCACGACGTGGCTGCACCGGATCACGGTCAACGCCTGCCTGGATCGAGCCCGTAAGGCGGCATCCCGCAAGACGTCCCCGGTCGACGACACCGAGCGCCTGGAGCAACTGCTGGAGCCGCACGAGTCGGCCTCGGCGCCCGCGGAGCGCAACGACCTCCATCGTCAGCTCCTGGAAGCACTCGGCACCCTGCCCCCCGACCAGCGGGCCGCGCTCGTCCTGGTGGACATGCAGGGTTACCCGGTCGCCGAGGCCGCCCGCATGCTCGATGTGCCGACAGGGACGGTGAAGAGCCGCTGTGCCCGCGGCCGAGCCAGACTCCTGCCCCTGCTCAAGCATCTGCGGCCGGAAAACACCAGTGCCGACAGAGAAGCGGGCGCGGGGCGGAACCGGACGCAGGGGACATCCGTCCCACCCGCAGCGGGACCGCGTCAAGCGGGGCCGCCGGACACAGGACCAAGCGATCCAGCTGCAGTGAAGGGCGGAGGTGGGCGAGCGTGACATCCACGACGGATACAGCCGGGCACCCGGACGTCGCGGAGATCTCCGACCTCACCGAAGGCCTGCTCCCGCCGTCCCGAACCGAGGACGTACGTCAGCATCTGGACGAATGCGAACTCTGCGCGGACGTCCACGCCTCGCTGGAGGAGATCCGGGGACTGCTGGGAAGCCTGCCGGGTCCCCCGCGTATGCCCGCCGATGTCGCCGGCCGCATCGATGCCGCCCTCGCCGCGGAGGCCCTGCTGCACGCCACCGCGCCCGATGCCGTGGACGCGCCCGCCACCGCCAGCACTCAGCCCGGGTCCGATGCGTCGCCCGCCTCCGAATCCCCTTCGGACGACAGCACGCACGTTTCACGTGAAACAACGGCGGACCGCCCCGCGGGCCGGGCTCGATCCTCGACCACCGGTCCGGGGCGCAAGGACCCCAGGCGGAGCGGTCGACGCCGGGCTGTCGTCCTCGGCGCCGTGTTCACCGCCGCCGCCCTCGGATTCGGGTCGGTGCTGCTGTCCTCCCTGAACGACGGCAAGCCGTCCAGCCCCGCGGCCAAGTCCACCTCCGCGGACACCTTCTCCGAGGCCAAGTTGGAGAAGCAGGTCTCCGATCTCCTTGCCAAGAGCCAGAGCGCCGGCAGTGGGTCCCCCGCTCCGCACAGCCTGGGCGCTGAATCCGTCACCGGCAACAACTCGCCCAGGGTGTTCAAGGCCCCCGTGGTTCCTGATTGCATCCAGAAGGGCCTCGGCCGCAGCGACAGCGCGCTCGCGACCGAGGAGGGGATCTACAAGGGGACGGACACACTCCTCGTCGTGCTGCCCGACACGCCGGACGGCACCCGGGTCACCGCCTACCTCATGGATGCGACCTGCGTGAGTCAGCCGTCGTCGTCAGCCACGGCCAAGGTCTTGCTGAAGCAGTCCTACACCGACTCCTGAGCGCGCAAGCTCCGTCTCTGTCCTGCGTGGTGTCCCGTACGGTGTCCCATCCTCGTGTGCCCGGACACAGTGGGAATGCGCGACCCTTAGGATCCGTTGGGTGGGGTGAGAGTTCCGAGAGGAACTCCCCCGGACATACGACGTAGTCCA
This sequence comes from Streptomyces sp. NPDC058678, assembly GCF_042714835.1. Taxonomy (NCBI): domain Bacteria; kingdom Bacillati; phylum Actinomycetota; class Actinomycetes; order Kitasatosporales; family Streptomycetaceae; genus Streptomyces; species Streptomyces sp. NPDC058678. Next base: position 147,843 of record NZ_JBHXSG010000008.1, read on the forward strand.
GAGACGAGGAATCAAGCCGTGAGCGACGTCCGAAACGTGATCATCATCGGCTCCGGGCCCGCCGGCTACACGGCGGCGCTCTACACCGCGCGCGCGTCGCTGAAGCCGCTGGTGTTCGAGGGCGCCGTCACCGCGGGTGGTGCGCTGATGAACACCACTGAGGTGGAGAACTTCCCCGGCTTCCAGGACGGCATCATGGGCCCCGAGCTCATGGACAGCATGCGCGCCCAGGCCGAGCGTTTCGGTGCCGAGCTCATTCCGGACGATGTCGTCTCCGTCGACCTGTCCGGTGAGATCAAGACCGTCACCGACACTGCCGGCACCGTCCACCAGGCGAAGGCCGTCATCGTCACCACGGGCTCGCAGCACCGCAAGCTCGGCCTGCCGAACGAGGACGCCCTCTCCGGCCGTGGTGTCTCCTGGTGTGCCACCTGCGACGGGTTCTTCTTCAAGGACCAGGACATCGCCGTGATCGGCGGCGGCGACACCGCGATGGAGGAGGCCACCTTCCTCTCCCGCTTCGCCAGGTCCGTGACGATCGTCCACCGCCGCGACACCCTGCGCGCCTCCAAGGCGATGCAGGAGCGTGCCTTCGCCGACCCGAAGATCAAGTTCGTGTGGGACAGCGAGGTCGCCGAGGTCCAGGGTGACCAGAAGCTCTCGGGCCTGAAGCTGCGCAACCTCAAGACCGGCGAGCTCTCGGATCTCCCAGTCACCGGGCTGTTCATCGCCATCGGCCACGACCCGCGCACCGAGCTGTTCAAGGGCCAGCTGGAGCTGGACGAGGAGGGCTACCTGAAGGTGGACGCGCCCTCCACGCGGACGAACCTCACCGGTGTCTTCGGCGCCGGTGACGTGGTCGACCACACCTACCGCCAGGCGATCACCGCGGCCGGCACCGGCTGCTCCGCCGCCCTCGACGCCGAGCGCTTCCTCGCCGCCCTCGCGGACGAGGAGAAGGCGGAGCCCGAGAAGACCTCCGTCTGACCCCCATCCGCCCCACCGCACCAACCAGTTAAGGAGCCCGCCGTGGCCGGCACCCTCAAGCATGTGACCGACGATTCCTTCGAGCAGGACGTCCTCAAGAGCGACAAGCCCGTCCTGGTGGACTTCTGGGCCGCTTGGTGCGGCCCCTGCCGCCAGATCGCGCCGTCCCTCGAGGCGATCGCCGCCGAGTACGGCGACAAGATCGAGGTCGTCAAGCTGAACATCGACGAGAACCCGGGTACGGCCGCCAAGTATGGCGTCATGTCCATCCCGACCCTGAACGTGTACCAGGGTGGCGAGGTCGCCAAGACCATCGTCGGCGCCAAGCCGAAGGCCGCGATCGTCCGCGACCTCGAGGACTTCATCGCCGAGTGACGTTTCACGTGAAACACGAAGGGGCCGACCTCCAGGGGTCGGCCCCTTCGTTTGTCTAGAGCGGCCTGAGCACCGGCTCCTTCTGTACAGCCCCGAGAAGCCGGTCCAGGGCCATCTCCACGTCTTCCTTCCAGGAGAGCGTGGTGCGCAGCTCCAGCCTCAACCGCGGGTACGTGGGGTGAGGCCGGACCGTTTTGAAGCCCACTGCGAGGAGATGGTCGGCGGGCAGCAGGCAGGCAGGCTCCTTCCAGCGCGCGTCCCCGAAAGCCTCGATCGCCTTGAAGCCCCGCCGCAGCAGATCCTTGGCAACCGTCTGAACCATCACCCGGCCCAGCCCTTGCCCCTGATATCCCGGCAGGATGAAGGCCGTCATCAGCTGCACGGAGTCGGGCGAGACGGGGCTCGTGGGGAATGCCGTCGAGCGGGGCACATAGGCCGGGGGAGCGTAGAGCACGAAGCCCACCGGTACGTCGTCGACGTACACGACCCTGCCGCAGGATCCCCAGTCCAGTAGGACGGCGGAGATCCACGCTTCCTTCTCCAGGGCGGGTGTTCCGGCCTTTACCGCGGCTTCGCCGCTGACGGGGTCCAACTCCCAGAAGACACACGCGCGACAGCGCTGGGGAAGGTCCTGAAGGTTGTCCAGCGTGAGCGGTACGAGCCGACGCCCCATGAAGGCTGTTCCTCGCTTCCTTCGCCCGCCGCGTCGCGGGCGGCCGTAAGAGCGCTTCGTTCCCTGAGCAGGCTGCCGACGAACCCGCCGACCGCGCCCAACCCCAGGCCCGCGCTCACCAATCCGCTGCGGCTCACCGTTCGCATGGCCCCTGCCTCTCCCCTCAGAGGTGCTGCCGGGTGGATGCGCCATACCCGAACGCATCGTATCCACGATGAGATTCCACCGATACCGCCTGAAAGCAAAGAGCGGGCTGTGTCCAGTACACACCGGACACAGCCCGCCACGGCCGAGCGGGATCTCGCCCCGCCGGCGGGAGCCTCAGTCCTCCGACTCCTCGGAGTCGTCGTCCAGAAGGCTCTTCTGCAGAACCGGTCCCTCTCCGGGAGCGAGGCTGCTGAGGATCCGCTCAAGGTCCTCCATCGACGCGAACTCGACGGTGATCTTGCCCTTCTTCTGGCCCAGGTCGACCTTCACCCGCGTCTCGAAACGGTCCGAGAGACGGGTTGCAAGGTCGGTCAAGGCCGGCGAGAGCCGAGTACCGGCCCGCGGACCCTTGGAGCGCTGTGCCGTCTGGGGCCGAGACCCCATCAGGGTCACGATCTCCTCAACGGCGCGCACCGAGAGGCCCTCGGCCACGATCCGGTGGGCCAGTCGGTCCTGCTCCTCCGAGTCGTCGACGGAGAGCAGCGCCCTCGCGTGTCCGGCCGAGAGAACTCCGGCGGCCACCCGCCGCTGGACAGCCGGCGAGAGCTTCAGCAGACGCAGAGTATTGGAGACCTGCGGACGGGAACGACCGATACGGTCGGCCAGCTGGTCGTGCGTGCAGTTGAAGTCCTTCAGCAGCTGGTCGTAGGCGGCTGCCTCTTCCAGTGGGTTCAGCTGGGCACGGTGAAGGTTCTCTAGAAGGGCGTCCAGGAGGAGTTTCTCGTCGTCCGTGGCCCGGACGATCGCCGGGATCGCCTCAAGACCCGCCTCGCGGCAGGCCCGCCAACGTCGCTCGCCCATGATGAGCTCGTACCGCGCAGGGCCGAGCTGCCGTACGACGACGGGCTGAAGGAGGCCGACTTCCTTGATGGAGGTGACGAGCTCCTGCAGGGCGTCCTCGTCGAAGACCTCACGCGGCTGCCGCGGGTTCGGCTTGATGGAGTCGAGGGGGAGCTCCGCGAAGTGGACTCCCATGGGCGGCGCAGGCGCCTCCAGGGCATCGCTCGACGACGCGTCCTCGGTTTCATGTGAAACAGGCGGCAGCATGGCCACCTTCGCCGCAGCCACCCCGCGGTCGGTGGACAGCACCGGTACGGCTGCCGGGGACGTCGCCGCGCCGCTGCCCATCGAGGCCGAAGCCACCGTCTTCTCCGTCGGGGCAGCAGGGATCAGTGCGCCGAGCCCACGACCCAAACCCCTCCGTCGCTCACTCACTGAATCCCCTCCACCATGTTCAGGTCGCTCTGTGCGCCGATGTGCGCGTGTGTCGCGTCGTAGGAGACGCCGACACCCTTCAGCGCGATTTCTCGTGCCGCCTCAAGATAGGACAGGGCCCCACTCGATCCTGGATCGTAGGTCAACACCGTCTGTCCGTAGCTCGGCGCCTCGGAGATGCGGACCGAGCGGGGAATGCTCGTCCGCAGCACCTCGTCGCCGAAGTGACTGCGCACCTCGTCCGCGACCTGGGACGCGAGACGTGTCCGGCCGTCGTACATGGTGAGCAGGATCGTCGATACGTGCAGGTCGCGGTTGAGGTGCCCCCGCACCAGATCGACGTTGCGCAGCAGCTGCCCCAGCCCCTCCAGTGCGTAGTACTCGCACTGAATCGGGATGAGGACCTCCTGGCCGGCGACCAGCGCATTGACCGTCAGCAGGCCGAGCGAGGGCGGGCAGTCGATGAGGATGTAGTCCAGCGGCTGCTCGTAGGCCTGGATCGCCCGCTGCAGTCGGCTCTCCCGCGCCACCAGGGACACCAGCTCGATCTCCGCACCGGCGAGATCGATCGTGGCGGGGGCGCAGAAGAGACCCTCGACGTCGGGGACCGGCTGGACAACCTCGGAGAGAGGCCTGCTGTCGACCAGCACGTCGTAGATGGAAGGGACGTCGGCGTGGTGGTCGATCCCCAACGCTGTGGACGCGTTGCCCTGCGGGTCGAGGTCGACCACCAGGACTCGGTTGCCATGCAGCGCCAGCGAAGCGGCAAGATTGACGGTCGTCGTCGTCTTGCCCACTCCGCCCTTCTGGTTGGCGACCACCATGACGCGGGTCTCCTCGGGACGCGGCAGGCCCTCGCCTGCGCGCCCCAGAGCCTCTACCGCCAGTTGGGCAGCACGACCGATCGGGGTGTCGTCCATCGGGGGCGGTGTTTCACGTGAAACATCCTCCCCCATCGACTCGGTACGGGGACCGGGGACCGGATCGGTCATCGGTCCCGCAATGTTGGCGTCGGACCGCAAGGATTCACTCTCCTCGACTTCAGGCTCGCAATGCACAGAGCCTCCCATGTCTTCGGGGTCGTGAACCAGCGAGGGCCGGTCTTCTGTGGATGAATCCACACCTGTGGACAACTCTGTACCCCCCGCGAAGGGCCTGCGGTCACGCGGAGTCACAGAACGGCCACGACTGATGATCCCATGCAGCAGTGAGCGACGTTTCACGTGAAACACGATGCCGAGCACCCTTCGCAGGATGCGCACGACACTCCGAAGTGCGTACTTTTGACAGCCTTAATACGTGCCGCTGGTCATCACAACGGATCAATAAACGGAGGAGCGTGGCGCCGCCCTGGATCAACGACGTCGACGCGCTCGCCCTGTCCGGGCCGCCTTCGCCCGCTTCGCAGCGAAGCGCACACCGCCCGGGCTCTCGCCGACCTCGACCCGTACGACCGTGGACAACGGATCCACGACGCCCTCACCGACGTGCAGGATGGACGTCTCCACAGCACCGAGCTTGCTCAGTGCCGTCGACGCACTCTTGAGCTCCTCCTCAGCGGTGTCACCCTTGAGGGCGAGCATCTCCCCGTAGGGACGCAGCAGGGGAATGCCCCAGGTCGCCAGCCGGTCCAGCGGAGCCACGGCCCGTGCCGTCACCACATGCACGGGTGTGAGCTTTCCCATGACCTCCTCGGCCCGTCCACGGACGACGGTCACATGGTCCAGGCCCAGCAGCTCCACGACCTCCGCCAGGAAGTTCGTACGCCGTAGCAGGGGCTCCAGCAGCGTGATCTTGAGGTCTTCCCTGACCAGCGCCAGGGGGATGCCGGGCAGGCCGGCGCCCGAGCCGACATCGCACACCGTCACCCCCTCGGGGACGACCTCCGAGAGCACCGCGCAGTTCAGCAGGTGCCGCTCCCACAGGCGAGGCACCTCGCGCGGACCGATCAGACCGCGCTGCACGCCCGCCTCGGCGAGCAGCTCCGCGTATCGCACCGCGTCGGCGAAGCGATCACCGAACACCTCGCGGGCACGCTCGGGCGCGGGGGGAAGCTCCGCTGCCTCCGTCACGGGGGACCGTCCTTCCGTACCGCGTGGGCGCACCGGGCGCCGACGCCAGAACCACCAGAACTATCAGGCTGACAAAGTCCGGCCCCGTCTGCGCAACAGACGGGGCCGGAGGAACGTACGGACCGATCAGGCGGGAAGCACGACGACGAAGCGCTGCGGCTCCTCGCCCTCGGACTCGCTGCGCAGGCCGGCGGTCTTGATCGCGTCGTGCACGACCTTGCGCTCGAACGGCGTCATCGGCTTCAGCTTCACGGGCTCGCCCGAGCTCCTGACCTCGGCCGCGGCCTTGGCACCCAGCTCGGAGAGTTCCTCACGCTTCCTGGCGCGGTAGCCCGCGATGTCCAGCATCAGTCGGCTGCGGTCCCCGGTCTCCCGGTGCACGGCCAGGCGGGTGAGCTCCTGCAGGGCTTCCAGCACCTCGCCGTCGCGGCCGACCAGCTTCTGCAGGTCGCGGCCGCCCGCGTCACTGATGATCGATACAGCGGCGCGGTCGGCCTCGACGTCCATGTCGATGTCACCGTCGAGGTCGGCGATGTCGAGCAGACCCTCGAGGTAGTCCGCCGCGATCTCGCCCTCCTGCTCGAGGCGGGTCAGGGTGTCTGCACCCTCGGCAGCGGCGGAGGTGGTGCCTTCCGTCACGGGATGGACTCCTTCTTACTTCTTGGACGGGGACTTGGGCCGCTGCGGGCCCTTGCGCTGTCCGGACTGGGCCTTGCTGCGGGTACCGCCGGGCTTCTTGGCCGCGGCGGGCTTGGCGTCCTCGGGCTCGTCGGACTTGATCAGCGACGGGCCCTCGCCGGCCGCCTTGGCAGTGCCGGACTGGCGCTGCGACTTGCTCTGCCGCTTCGGCTGCTGCCGCTTGGGAGCGGCGGCGCTCGTCGAGGTACCGTCCTCGGTCTGTTCGGCGACCTGGGTCTCGCCCTTCACCACCGTGCCGTCGGCCTGGGCCGAGAAGCCCGCCTTGTTCAGGCCGTTGATGAACTTGCGCTCGAACTCGTTGCGGTCGCGGCCCTTGGCCACGATGGCCTTGACGATGGCCTTCTCACCGCGGCCACGCGTCTTGCCGTGGTGCGTGACGTGCTTGTACAGGCGCTCCAGGTACGCGGCCTGTGCCTTCGAACCCGGAGTCGGGTTGTTGCGGATGACGTACATCTGCTGGCCCATGGTCCACACGTTGGTGGTCAGCCAGTAGACGAGGACACCGACCGGGAAGTTGATGCCGAAGACGGCGAACATGACGGGGAAGACGTACATCAGCATCTTCTGCTGCTGCATGAACGGTGTCTTCACCGTGGTGTCGACGTTCTTCGTCATGAGCTGGCGCTGCGTGTAGAACTGCGACGCCGACATCAGGACGATCATGATCGCGGTGACGACACGGACGTCGGTCAGCGTGGCACCGAGCGCCTGCACCTTGTCCGCGCTGTCGGTGAACTTCGCGGCCAGCGGGGCGCCGACGATGTGCGCCTTACGGGCACTGGCGAGCAGCGGCTCATCGATGAAGCCGATCGTCTTGCCCGTCGCGATGCTGTTCAGCACGTGGTACAGAGCGAAGAAGAACGGGGACTGCGCCAGGATGGGAAGGCACGAGGAGAGCGGGTTGGTGCCCGTCTCCTTGTACAGCTTCATCATCTCTTCGGACTGGCGCTGCTTGTCGTTCTTGTAGCGCTCCTGGATCTTCTTCATCTCGGGCTGCAGCGTCTGCATCGCCCGGGTCGCCTTGATCTGCTTCACGAAGAGCGGGATCAGGCAGATACGGATCAGGATCACCAGGGACACGATGGACAGGCCCCAGGCCCACCCGGTGTCATCGCCGAAGAGGGCGCCGTACACCTTGTGGAACTGGACGATGACCCAGGAGACAGGTGTCGTGATGAAGCTGAAGAAGCTGGCAATCGTGTCCACTAATCATGCTCCTTGGGCATGGGACGGGGTCTCTGCGGCCGGGCTCGTAAGAGCCTGCCCCTCGGTGGCCGGTTCGGCGGAGGAGGGCCCGCCCTTGCGTGGACGCCAGGCGCCACGCAGCATTTCGTGCCACCGCGGACGCTTGCGCGGCGGGACATGGTCCACACCGCCCAGCGACCACGGATTGCACCGCAGGATGCGCCAGGCCGTGAGTCCTGTGCCCTTGATCGCACCATGCCGGTCGATGGCCTGGTACCCGTAGTGGGAGCACGACGGGTAGTACTTGCACACCGGCCCGAGCAGCGGGCTGATGGTCCACTGGTACAGCTTGATCAGCGCCAGCAGCGGGTACTTCATCGCGCGCCCCCTCCCAGCAGCCGCTCCAGGGCGGCATCCAGGTCTTGGGCCAGTTGTGCATGATCGACGTCGCCCGCACCGGGCAACGCTCGTACGACTACCAGGCTACCGGGGGGCAGGAGGGCGACTCGATCGCGCATCAGGTGGCGAAGCCTGCGCTTCACCTTGTTACGCACCACCGCACCGCCCACGGCTTTGCTCACGACGAAACCCGCACGCGTCGGGGGAGCGCTCTCCCCAGGCGCGTGCGGGTTCGTTGCACCGCTACGAAGATGGACGACGAGAGTCGGGCGTCCTGCCCGACGGCCCCGTCGTACTGCGGTCGCGAAGTCCTCGCGCCGCCTCAGCCGGTTCTCGGTGGGCAGCACGATGTCATGACCTGACCGGGATCAGGCGGACAGGCTGGCGCGACCCTTGCCACGACGGTTCGCGAGAATCGCGCGGCCGGCACGGGTACGCATCCGCAGGCGGAAGCCGTGGGTCTTGGCGCGGCGACGGTTGTTCGGCTGGAAGGTGCGCTTGCTCACTCGGGGGCTCCAGAAATAAATCGGGGTTTTCGGGGTGCCGTCCTGGCTGTCACCGTGCGCCCACGAGTAGCTCGCGTCACGCCCGAGTGCACCGCTGACCGATCACCCAAATGATCTGTGCCCATCGGAGGCAGGCGGCAGCAGCCATCGACAACTCGACCTCGTTACGGTACGCGCGGCTGCGCCATCCGGTCAAACCAGCGGTCACCAGGAGACACTATCCACAGGCTGGGGACAACAACTTGAACCGCAGCCGTCGCCCTGACTACCGTGGCTGGACTCCGATTCGTTCCCTTGTAACTGCCCCACCCCATTTGAATCCCGACCCGTCCCGAACCACACGTTCGTGGGACCCGTGAGAGAGCGTGCCCTGTGGCTGACGTACCTGCCGATCTTGCCGCAGTGTGGCCACGAGTACTGGAGCAGCTCCTCGGTGAAGGGCGCGGGCAGGGGGTCGAAAGCAAGGACGAACACTGGATCCGACGCTGCCAGCCGCTCGCGCTCGTGGCGGACACCGCCCTGCTCGCCGTACCGAACGAATTTGCGAAGGGCGTGCTCGAAGGCCGCCTCGCTCCTGTCGTCAGCGAAACGCTGAGCCGCGAGTGCGGGCGTCCGATCCGCATCGCGATCACCGTCGACGACTCCGCCGGCGAACCCCCGCCGAGCCCTCCGCCCCGGCCCCAGCCTCGCTACGAGGAGTCCGAACTCCCCTCCGGCCAGTACGAGAGCTACGGCCGCCACCGCGCCGACGACCAAAGGCCGGGCCGCTCCGAGCAGCACGGCCCCCAGGGCGACCACAATTCCCGGCCGGACCAGCTCCCGACCGCTCGCCCCGCCTATCCGTCGGAGTACCAGCGCCCCGAGCCCGGCGCCTGGCCGCGCCCACAGCAGGACGAGTACAGCTGGCAGCAGCAGCGACTCGGCTTCCCCGAGCGCGACCCGTACGCCTCGCCGTCCCAGGACAACTACGGCCCGCCGTCACAGGACTCGTACGGCGCTCCTTCCCAGGACTCCTACGGGGCCCCCTCCACGGACTCGTACTCCCAGGACTACCGCCCGCAGTCCATGGAGCGCCCGCCGTACGACACCCACCGCCCCGACTACGACCAGCGACCGGACTACGGTCGCCACCGCGCCGACGAGGACCAGCGCGACGCCCGCCGAGAACGGCCGGAGCCGTCCGGTTCCGGGCATGTGCACCGCGGCGGTCCCGTCGGTTCGCGTCTGCCCACCACCGGTGCCCCCGGCCCGCTGGCCGCACAGCCCGCGCCCGCGACCGGTCCGGGCGAGCCGACCGCACGACTGAACCCGAAGTACCTCTTCGACACGTTCGTCATCGGCGCCTCCAACCGCTTCGCGCACGCGGCAGCGGTGGCCGTCGCCGAGGCGCCCGCGAAGGCGTACAACCCCCTCTTCATCTACGGGGAGTCGGGACTCGGCAAAACGCATCTGCTGCACGCGATCGGGCACTATGCCCGCAGCCTCTACCCGGGCACGCGCGTCCGCTATGTGAGCTCGGAGGAGTTCACCAACGAGTTCATCAACTCCATCCGCGACGGCAAGGGCGACAGCTTCCGCAAGCGCTACCGCGAGATGGACATCCTGCTCGTCGACGACATCCAGTTCCTGGCGGACAAGGAGTCGACGCAGGAGGAGTTCTTCCACACCTTCAACACGCTCCACAACGCCAACAAGCAGATCGTCCTGTCCAGCGACCGGCCGCCCAAGCAGCTGGTGACCCTGGAGGACCGGCTGAGGAACCGTTTCGAGTGGGGCCTGATCACCGACGTCCAGCCGCCCGAGCTGGAGACCCGTATCGCCATCCTTCGTAAGAAGGCGGTCCAGGAGCAGCTCAACGCCCCGCCGGAGGTGCTGGAGTTCATCGCCTCCCGGATCTCGCGCAACATCCGCGAACTGGAGGGCGCGCTGATCCGGGTGACGGCGTTCGCGTCGCTCAACCGGCAGCCCGTGGACCTGGGCCTCACGGAGATCGTCCTCAAGGACCTCATCCCCGGCGGCGAGGACTCCGCCCCCGAGATCACCTCCACGGCCATCATGGGCGCGACCGCCGACTACTTCGGCCTCACGGTCGAGGACCTGTGCGGCACCTCGCGCGGGCGCGCGCTGGTGACCGCCCGCCAGATCGCCATGTACCTGTGCCGCGAGCTGACGGATCTCTCCCTGCCGAAGATCGGCGCGCTGTTCGGCGGCCGCGACCACACGACGGTCATGCACGCGGACCGCAAGATCCGTAATCTCATGGCCGAACGCCGCTCCATCTACAACCAGGTCACCGAGCTGACGAACCGCATCAAGAACGGCTGACAGAGCCGCTCGTACGCCTCTGAGGGCGCCCCGGGACGTGTTCCCGAGGGCGCCCTCGGTCGTTTCAGAGTCCTGAGCCGGGTCTGACGGACTCCGAGCCGGGGCTTATCGGAGTCCGAGCTGGGTCCGACCGGAGTCCGAGCGCGTCCGGAGCGAGATCCGCTGTTCGAATACCTGCCGAGTTACGGTCTCTCTCCACAGATCCGGCGACTTTCTTCCGTCCACATCCTGGGGACTGGGAAGTTGTCCAGATCGTGTCCACAGGGGACTCCGGTGAAAGACCATCAGGCCAGGTCAGGTGCCTGTGGATTGGTGGACGAACGATCTCCACAGACTGTGGACGGCGAAATGATCCACAGCCTGTGCATCGAGTTGTCCACCGGCCGCCCACAGGCTGAGGCCGGTTGTCCCCAGCGATCCCCAGCTTCTCCACACCGCTGTCCACTGTTCGGCAACGTGACGCGCCTCCTCACCGTGTCGAGTGAAAGGCGTCACACGAAGGTGCCGGGTTGGCCTGTGGGAAACGTGGGTAAAGCTGGGGACGGTGCTGGGGAGAAGTAGCCCGAGGCTGTGCATGGAGTGTGCAGAACTTTCCGTTCTCCACAGAACAGCCCGGTTGTCCACCGCCGTCACCCACAGGGCCAGTGGACAAAATTCCTGCCCTGAGCTGGGAAAACGGGGTTATCCACGGTATCCACAGGCCCTACTACTACTCCCAACTAGAGAGAGCTGGGAATCCGTTTCGAAGTGGGTCCTGTGCACAACTCGCTGTCCGGCTCCCGACTGCCCCTCGTCACGACTTGACCCCGAGAGGCACCTACTGTCAGTGCCGTGCGTCAGACTGTTCCCCGGTGTCCTTCCCGTCACAGGGACCGACGACACCGAGACAGACGACGAAGCCAGGCAGGCCGAGAAGCGCCGGCAACAGCAGGAGGCGGCAACAGTGAAGATCCGGGTGGAACGCGACGTACTCGCGGAGGCAGTGGCCTGGGCGGCACGCAGCCTCCCGGCCCGGCCGCCGGCGCCTGTCCTCGCCGGCCTTCTCCTGAAGGCCGAGAACGGCCAGCTGAGCCTGTCCAGCTTCGACTACGAGGTCTCGGCACGGGTGTCCGTGGAGACGGAGGTCGAGGAGGAGGGCACGGTGCTGGTCTCCGGCCGTCTCCTCGCCGACATCTGCCGCGCTCTCCCCAACCGCCCGGTGGAGATTTCCACAGACGGTGTACGGGCCACGGTGGTCTGCGGCTCCTCCCGGTTCACACTCCACACACTGCCTGTGGAGGAGTACCCGGCCCTGCCGCAGATGCCGAATGCCACGGGCACCGTCCCCGGCGAGGTCTTCGCCGCGGCCGCCGCCCAGGTCGCCATCGCCGCCGGCCGTGACGACACGCTGCCCGTCCTCACCGGTGTCCGCATCGAGATCGAGGGCGACACGGTCACGCTGGCGTCCACCGACCGCTACCGCTTCGCGGTCCGTGAGTTCCTGTGGAAGCCGGAGAACCCGGAGGCGTCCGCGGTCGCCCTGGTGCCCGCCAAGACGCTCCTGGACACCGCCAAGGCCCTCACGAGCGGCGACAGCGTCATCCTGGCGCTGTCCGGCGGGGGCTCCGGCGAGGGGCTGATCGGTTTCGAGGGCGCAGGCCGTCGCACGACCACGCGTCTGCTGGAGGGCGACCTCCCGAAGTACCGCTCGCTGTTCCCGACCGAGTTCAACAGCGTCGCCGTGATCGAGACCGCCCCCTTCGTGGAGGCCGTCAAGCGTGTGGCCCTCGTCGCGGAGCGCAACACTCCGGTGCGGCTCAGCTTCGAGCAGGGCGTGCTGATCCTGGAGGCCGGTTCCAGCGACGACGCACAGGCTGTGGAGCGGGTCGACGCCCAGCTGGAGGGCGACGACGTGTCGATCGCCTTCAACCCGACCTTCCTCCTGGACGGCCTGAGCGCCATCGACTCCCCCGTGGCCCAGCTGTCCTTCACCACGTCCACGAAGCCGGCGCTGCTCAGCGGCAAGCCGGCCCTGGACGCCGAGGCGGACGAGGCCTACAAGTACCTGATCATGCCGGTGCGCCTCAGCGGCTGACCGGGCCCGTCAGAGAACCGCAGGTCGGGGTATGCGTCTGAGCGCGTATGCCCACAGATGTGCGCGAGCGTCCGGGTTTAGGCTCGGACACAGGTACGAAAGTGCCGCGGTACGTATGTGCCGTCACGTCACGTCGCAAAAACCTAAGGAACAACTGATGGAGCTCGGTCTCGTCGGCCTCGGCAAGATGGGCGGCAACATGCGCGAGCGGATCCGCCGCGCAGGCCACACCGTCATCGGATACGACCGCAACCCGGACGTCGCCGATGTCCACAGCCTCTCCGAGCTTGTGGGCAAGCTCAAGGGCCCGCGGGTGGTCTGGGTGATGGTTCCGGCCGGTGCCGCGACCCAGTCGACCGTCGACGAGCTCGCGGAGCTGCTGGAGCCCGGTGACGTCGTCGTGGACGGCGGGAACTCCCGCTGGACGGACGACGAGAAGCACGCTGAGGAGCTGGCCGCCAAGGGCATCGGTTTCGTCGACTGCGGTGTCTCCGGCGGCGTCTGGGGCCTGGAGAACGGCTACGCGCTGATGTACGGCGGCGACGCGGAGAACGTCGCCAAGGTGCGGCCGGTCTTCGACGCCCTCAAGCCGGAGGGCGACCTGGGCGCGGTGCACGCCGGCAAGGTCGGTGCAGGCCACTTCGCGAAGATGGTCCACAACGGCATCGAGTACGCGATGATGCAGGCCTATGCCGAGGGCTGGGAGCTCCTGGAGAAGGTCGACTCCGTGACCGACGTACGGGAGGTCTTCCGCTCCTGGCAGGAGGGCACGGTCATTCGCTCCTGGCTCCTCGACCTCGCGGTGAACGCCCTCGACGAGGACGAGCACCTGGACAGGCTGAAGGGTTTTGCACAGGACTCCGGCGAGGGACGCTGGACTGTGGAAGCCGCCATCGACAACGCCGTGCCGCTGCCCGCGATCACGGCCTCCCTCTTCGCGCGGTTCGCGTCGCGCCAGGAGGACTCGCCGCAGATGAAGATGGTCGCCGCGCTGCGGAACCAGTTCGGCGGCCACGCGGTCGAGAAGAAGTAATCCACAGGGCTGCACAGCAGTCCACAGCTGCAGTCCACGAGCTGCGGTCCGGAAGTCGCAGTCCACGAGTTGGGGGAGGTCGCGCACGACCATGCACGTCACGCATCTGTCGCTGGCCGACTTCCGCTCGTACGCCCGGGTCGAACTTCCGCTCGACCCGGGCGTCACCGCTCTCGTCGGCCCGAACGGGCAGGGCAAGACGAACCTGGTCGAGGCCATCGGCTACCTCGCCACCCTCGGCAGCCACCGGGTTTCCTCGGACGCCCCCCTGGTCCGCATGGGCGCCGACCGCGCGGTGATCCGGGCGCAGGTCAAGCAGGGCGAGCGGCAGCAGCTGGTCGAACTGGAGCTGAACCCGGGCCGGGCCAATCGGGCCCGTATCAACAGGTCCTCGCAGGTCAGACCTCGTGACGTGCTCGGGATCGTACGGACTGTGCTGTTCGCGCCCGAGGACCTTGCGTTGGTCAAGGGTGATCCCGGTGAGCGGCGCCGGTTCCTCGACGAGCTGATCACGGCCCGCTCGCCGCGTATGGGCGGCGTCCGTTCCGATTACGAACGCGTTCTCAGGCAGCGCAACACGCTGCTGAAGTCGGCCGCGCTCGCCCGTCGGCACGGCGGCCGTTCCATGGACCTGTCCACCCTCGACGTCTGGGACCAGCATCTCGCGCGCGTGGGTGCCGAGCTGCTCGCGCAGCGCCTCGACCTGATCGCGGCGATCCAGCCGCTCGCCGACAAGGCGTACGAGCAGCTGGCCCCCGGCGGCGGCCCGGTCGCCCTGGAGTACAAGCCCTCCGCGCCGGGTGAGGCGCACACGCGCGAAAACCTCTACGAACAGCTCATGGCCGCGCTGGCCGAGGCGCGCAAGCAGGAGATCGAGCGCGGGGTGACCCTCGTGGGGCCGCACCGGGACGAACTGCTGCTCAAGCTCGGCCAGTTGCCCGCGAAGGGGTACGCCTCGCACGGCGAGTCGTGGTCGTACGCGCTGGCGTTGCGGCTGGCGTCGTACGACCTGCTCAGGGCGGAGGGCAACGAGCCCGTGCTCGTCCTGGACGACGTGTTCGCCGAGTTGGACACCCGTCGCCGTGAACGCCTGGCCGAGTTGGTCGCGCCGGGCGAGCAGGTCCTGGTGACGGCCGCGGTCGACGACGACGTACCGCACGTTTTGGCGGGGACGCGGTACACCGTGTCGGACGGGACGGTGGAGCGCGCATGAGCACCGAAAACGGGCCGGCCCCCGGCAAGCAGCCCGAACCCTCCGGCGTCGACCTCGCGCGCGTGGCGTTGCGCGCGGCGAAAGAGCAGGCACGCGCGCGTGGGGACGCGGTACAGCAGAAGAAGCAGGCGCGTCGCGGCGGTCTGCGCTCCGGCGCTCGCGCCGATGGACGCGACCCCATGGCGCTGGGCGCAGCGATCAACCGTCTGATCACCGAACGCGGCTGGGAGGCGCCGGCCGCGGTGGGCGGGGTGATGGGCCGCTGGCCGCAGATCGTCGGCGAGGACCTGGCCAAACACTGCGAACCGGAGAAGTACGACGAGGACGAGCGGGTCCTGATCGTCCGCTGCGACTCCACGGCGTGGGCGACGAACCTGCGCCTGCTCGCCCCGCAGCTGGTCGCGCGGCTGAACGAGGACCTGGGCCAGGGCGCGGTGAAGCTGATCAAGGTGCAGGGCCCCGGCGGTCCCCCGCGCCGCTACGGCCCGCTGCGCGCCCCCGGCAGCACGGGACCGGGCGACACCTACGGGTGACGGACGCGCCCTCGGACCACCGGCCGCACCCTCGGCGAGCGGCCGTATCCAAGAGTGATTGACCTCACAACCGCAGGTCCCACGTGATCCCTCCGCGTCGCTGCACGCGGATGCGAATCCCGACCTGACTCCCAAGTAGCCACGGGTTGACAGCCCGAAGCGCTGAGTGCCTGCGTGAGCCTCTTTGAGCCCCGTTCCGTATATGGGGACCCGGCGGAGACCGGTTGAGGGCGGCACATGCGGACTCAGGTACCGGCAAACCCCCATCACCGTCGGCGCTACCGGTAGACTGGAAGCTAATCCCGCCCCGAACGTGGGGACCGTCCGGGAAAAGCTGAGCAACGCTGAACAAGGCTTACCAACGCAACATGCCGCAGCCGCTCCGGCAACCCGCCGACGAGCCCGGCTCGTGCTGTGCCAGAAAGGGCGCTTCGTGGCCGATTCCGGCAACCCCAACGAGAACATCCTGTCCACCGAGGCCCCGGCCACAGGCGCCGAGGCCTCAGCAGTGGCCACGGCGTACGACGCCAGCGCCATCACCGTCCTCGAGGGCCTGGACGCGGTCCGCAAGCGACCCGGTATGTACATCGGCTCGACCGGCGAGCGCGGACTTCACCACCTCGTGTACGAGGTCGTCGACAACTCGGTCGACGAGGCGCTGGCCGGCCACGCGGACACCATCGACGTGACGATCCTCGCCGACGGCGGCGTCCGTGTCGTCGACAACGGCCGCGGCATCCCGGTGGGCATCGTCGCCTCCGAGGGCAAGCCGGCCCTCGAGGTCGTGCTGACCGTGCTGCACGCGGGCGGCAAGTTCGGCGGCGGCGGCTACGCGGTCTCCGGTGGTCTGCACGGCGTGGGTGTCTCCGTCGTGAACGCGCTGTCCTCGAAGGTCGCCGTCGAGGTCAAGACCGACGGGTTCCGCCACACGCAGGACTACAAGATGGGCGTCCCCACGGCGCCGTTGGTCAAGCACGAGGCCACCGCGGAGACCGGCACATCGGTCACCTTCTGGGCCGACAGCGACATCTTCGAGACCACGGAGTACTCCTTCGAGACGCTCTCGCGGCGTTTCCAGGAGATGGCGTTCCTCAACAAGGGCTTGACGATCAAGCTCACCGACGAGCGCGAGTCGGCGAAGGCGACCTCCGGGGCGGACGAGGCGGGCGCGGACGAGACCGCCGACGTCAAGACCGTCACGTACCACTACGAGGGCGGCATCGTCGACTTCGTGAAGTACCTCAACTCCCGCAAGGGAGAGGCGGTGCACCCGACGGTGATCGACCTCGAGGCCGAGGACAAGGACAAGAGCCTCTCCCTCGAAGTCGCGATGCAGTGGAACAGCGGTTACACGGAGGGCGTCTACTCCTTCGCGAACATCATCCACACGCACGAGGGCGGTACGCACGAAGAGGGCTTCCGCTCGGCGCTCACCAACCTGATCAACAAGTACGCGCGCGACAAGAAGCTGCTGCGCGAGAAGGACGACAACCTCACGGGTGACGACATCCGCGAGGGTCTGACGGCGATCATCTCGGTGAAGCTCAGCGAGCCGCAGTTCGAGGGCCAGACCAAGACCAAGCTGGGCAACACGGAGGCCAAGACCTTCGTCCAGAAGGCGGTCTACGAGCACCTGAACGACTGGCTGGACCGCAACCCGAACGAGGCGGCGGACATCGTCCGCAAGGGCATTCAGGCGGCCACCGCGCGCGTGGCGGCCCGCAAGGCCCGGGATCTCACTCGGCGCAAGGGCCTCCTCGAGACGGCCTCCCTGCCGGGCAAGCTCTCCGACTGCCAGTCGAACGACCCCATCAAGTGCGAGATCTTCATCGTCGAGGGTGACTCCGCCGGTGGCTCGGCCAAGTCCGGCCGCAACCCGGAGTACCAGGCGATCCTCCCGATCCGCGGCAAGATCCTGAACGTGGAGAAGGCCAGGATCGACAAGATCCTGCAGAACCAGGAGATCCAGGCGCTGATCTCGGCGTTCGGTACCGGAGTCCACGAGGACTTCGACATCGAGAAGCTGCGCTATCACAAGATCATCCTGATGGCGGACGCCGACGTCGACGGCCAGCACATCAACACCCTGCTGCTGACCTTCCTGTTCCGCTTCATGCGGCCGCTGGTCGAGGCCGGGCACGTGTTCCTGTCGCGTCCCCCGCTCTACAAGATCAAGTGGGGCAAGGACGACTTCGAGTACGCGTACTCCGACCGTGAGCGCGACGCCCTGATCGAACTCGGCCGCCAGAACGGCAAGCGCATCAGGGACGACTCGGTGCAGCGCTTCAAGGGTCTCGGTGAGATGAACGCCGAGGAGCTGCGCATCACGACGATGGACCAGGAGCACCGCGTCCTCGGCCAGGTCACCCTCGACGACGCCGCCCAGGCCGACGACCTGTTCTCGGTCCTCATGGGCGAGGACGTGGAGGCGCGCCGCCAGTTCATCCAGCGCAACGCCAAGGACGTCCGCTTCCTCGACATCTGAGTCGGTCTCAGCTGACCGCACCAGGAAGGATCTTCACCAGCAATGGCCGACGAGAACACCCCCCTCATCCCCGAAGCGGGCGGCGAGATCGCCCAGCGTGTCGAGCCCGTCGGGCTCGAGACGGAGATGCAGCGCTCGTACCTCGACTACGCGATGTCCGTCATCGTCTCGCGTGCGCTTCCCGACGTCCGGGACGGTCTCAAGCCCGTCCACCGCCGCGTCCTGTACGCCATGTACGACGGCGGCTACCGGCCCGAGAAGGGCTTCTACAAGTGCGCCCGTGTCGTCGGCGACGTCATGGGCAACTACCACCCGCACGGTGACTCCTCGATCTATGACGCGCTGGTCCGCCTGGCGCAGCCGTGGTCGATGCGGATGCCGCTGGTGGACTCCAACGGCAACTTCGGCTCACCGGGCAACGACCCCGCGGCCGCCATGCGGTACACCGAGTGCAAGCTGGCGCCGCTGTCGATGGAGATGGTCCGTGACATCGACGAGGAGACCGTCGACTTCACGGACAACTACGACGGCCGCTCCCAGGAGCCGACCGTCCTGCCGGCCCGCTTCCCGAACCTGCTGATCAACGGCTCGGCCGGTATCGCGGTGGGCATGGCGACCAACATTCCGCCGCACAACCTGCGGGAGGTGGCGGCCGGCGCCCAGTGGTGCCTGGAGAACCCGGAGGCCACGCACGAGGAGCTGCTCGACGCCCTGATCGAGCGCATCAAGGGTCCCGACTTCCCGACCGGCGCCCTGGTGGTGGGCCGTAAGGGCATCGAGGAGGCCTACCGCACGGGCCGCGGCTCGATCACCATGCGCGCGGTCGTCGAGGTCGAGGAGATCCAGAACCGCCAGTGCCTGGTGATCACGGAGCTGCCCTTCCAGGTCAACCCCGACAACCTCGCGCAGAAGATCGCCGACCTGGTGAAGGACGGCAAGGTCGGCGGCATCGCGGACGTCCGCGACGAGACGTCGTCCCGTACGGGCCAGCGTCTGGTCATCGTCCTGAAGAGGGACGCGGTCGCCAAGGTCGTACTGAACAACCTCTACAAGCACACCGAACTGCAGTCGAACTTCAGCGCCAACATGCTGGCGCTGGTCGACGGTGTGCCGCGCACGCTCTCGCTGGACGCGTTCATCCGTCACTGGGTGACGCACCAGATCGAGGTCATCGTCCGGCGTACGAAGTTCCGGCTGCGCAAGGCCGAGGAGCGGGCGCACATCCTGCGCGGTCTGCTGAAGGCCCTGGACGCCATCGACGAGGTCATCGCGCTGATCCGGCGCAGTGACACCGTCGAGATCGCGCGCACGGGCCTGATGGAGCTCCTGGAGATCGACGAGATCCAGGCGAACGCCATCCTGGAGATGCAGCTGCGCCGACTGGCCGCCCTGGAGCGCCAGAAGATCATCCAGGAGCACGACGAGCTCCTCGCGAAGATCACCGAGTACAACGCGATCCTCGCCTCCCCGGTCCGCCAGCGCGGCATCGTCAGCGCGGAACTCGCCGCGATCGTCGAGAAGTTCGGCGACGACCGCAAGACCATGCTGGTGCCCTACGACGGCGACATGTCCATGGAGGACCTGATCGCCGAGGAGGACATCGTCGTCACGGTCACGCGCGGCGGCTACGTCAAGCGCACCAAGACCGTCGACTACCGCGCCCAGAAGCGCGGCGGCAAGGGCGTGCGCGGCGCGAAGCTCAAGGAAGACGACATCGTCGACCACTTCTTCGTGTCGACCACCCACCACTGGCTGCTGTTCTTCACCAACAAGGGCCGGGTCTACCGGGCGAAGGCGTACGAGCTTCCCGACGCCGGGCGTGACGCGCGTGGACAGCACGTGGCCAACCTGCTGGCCTTCCAGCCGGACGAGGCGATCGCCGAGATTCTCGCGATCCGCACCTACGAGGTGGCGCCGTACCTGGTGCTGGCCACGAAGGGCGGCCTGGTGAAGAAGACGCCTCTGAAGGATTACGATTCGCCGCGTTCCGGTGGCGTCATCGCGATCAACCTCCGTGAGACAGAGGCCGGTTCGGACGACGAACTGATCGGAGCCGAACTCGTTTCGGCAGAGGACGATCTGCTTCTGATCAGCAAGAAGGCCCAGTCGATCAGGTTCACCGCGACGGACGACGCACTGCGTCCGATGGGGCGTGCCACCTCGGGTGTCAAGGGCATGAGCTTCCGCGAGGGCGACGAGCTGCTCTCGATGAATGTTGTTCGACCCGGTACGTTCGTGTTCACTGCTACAGACGGTGGGTACGCGAAGCGGACCGCCGTCGACGAGTACCGCGTCCAGGGTCGCGGCGGCCTCGGCATCAAGGCCGCCAAGATCGTCGAGGATCGTGGATCGCTCGTCGGTGCGCTGGTGGTCGAGGAGACCGACGAGATCCTCGCCATCACACTGTCGGGCGGCGTGATTCGTACGCGAGTCAGCGGAGTCAGGGAGACGGGCCGTGACACCATGGGCGTCCAACTGATCAACCTGGGCAAGCGCGATGCCGTGGTCGGTATCGCACGTAACGCCGAGGCGGGGCGCGAGGCGGAGGAAGTCGACGGCGACGTGGCCGTGGACGAGACCGCCGAGGTTGCCGCGGTCATCGGCACGGACGAGGGTGAGGCGCCCTCGGCCGAGTAGCACGAGGAGTGAGTCATCGTGAGCGGAGCCACGGGCGCCGGTTCGGTCGGTAGTACCTCTGCCGGTAAGAAAACGGACAGCGGCGGTCGTGGCTCCGCCACGAATGCGACAGAGTCGCACACGACGGGCGCGGGCACGACAGACCCGCACACGACCAACCTGCAGGCGATCAAGTCCCCCGGGACCGATTCGCCCTCGCCCGACACGCATGGATCCCAGGGGGGAACTGTGACGGACACCCGAGGTCCGCAGGCCCAGCGGCCCGCCACCGGCGCGGGCCAGGCCACGGCCGCTCCGGGCGCCCAGCCTCAGCCGCATCCTTCGGCCCAGCCGGCGCCGCCCGAGGCGACCTCCCCGCTGCCCGGGGAGCGGCAGCCGCAGCAGCCCGCCGGGCCGTACCACCCGCCGCAGGCCTACGCCTCGCAGGCCGGTCCGGCAAGTGCCGTACGCCGCCCCCGCACCGGCGCGCGCACCACGCCCCGCATCCGCAAGGCACGCCTGCGGGTGTCCAAGGCCGACCCGTGGTCCGTGATGAAGGTCAGCTTCCTGCTCTCCATCGCGCTGGGCGTCTGCACGATCGTCGCGGCCGCCGTGCTGTGGATGGTCATGGACGCGATGGGCGTCTTCTCGACGGTCGGCGGCACGATCTCGGAGGCCACCGGCTCGAACGAGTCGAACGGCTTCGACCTCCAGTCGTTCCTGTCCCTCCCGAACGTCCTGACGTTCACGACGATCATCGCGGTCATCGACGTCGTCCTGGCGACCGCCCTCGCGACCCTCGGCGCGTTCATCTACAACCTGTCCGCCGGCTTCGTCGGTGGCGTCGAGCTGACGCTGGCGGAGGACGAGTGAGCGGGCCGTCCGGCGCCTGCTGACGGTCACCGGATACCGATTTTGGGACTGCCCGCGTCGTGCGCTAATCTTCAGGGGTCAGCGCGCGGGACACACACCGCAGAGCGCGGCGGGGCTATAGCTCAGTTGGTTAGAGCGCATCCCT
Source organism: Streptomyces sp. NPDC058678 (assembly GCF_042714835.1). Lineage (NCBI taxonomy): Bacteria > Bacillati > Actinomycetota > Actinomycetes > Kitasatosporales > Streptomycetaceae > Streptomyces > Streptomyces sp. NPDC058678. Next base: position 169,458 of record NZ_JBHXSG010000008.1, read on the forward strand.
GATAAGGATGAGGCCACAGGTTCAAATCCTGTTAGCCCCACCAGTACTAAGGCCCCCAACCGGTCACGGTTGGGGGCCTTTGGCATTGACCGGAGCATTGACCGGATCCGCGCTGGTCAGAGTCAGGGCAGCTTCCTCATCGCGCGCAGTCCGACCCGGTACGCGAGGGACGCGACGGCCAAGCTGGCGAGAGTGGCGGTCACGTGGGCGTACGGCGACAGGTTCAGCTCGTTCGTCGCTTCGCGAGCCGGCTCGGAAGTGAAGAAGAAACCTGTGGTGGCGGCCAGGGTGGCTCCGGCCTTGTCCTTGGTCCACCGTGCCTTCGGCCCGGAGTCGCTTGTCACCAGATGGTTGTATCGGGGGACTCGGACGGTGCGCAAGCAGTCGAGCCCCGACCGCGGTGCGGTCGGGGCTCGGTGTGTGCTTCGGGCGTACGCAAGTTCGCCGTTACGTCAGTGTGCTGGGTCGTGTGTGCGGTCAGCGTCGGAGAGGGGCTGCCAGGGCCGCGTCCGGACTCGTCCCGGTACTCGACTCCGCGCTCGCGTCCGCTTCCGCCTCCGTGTCCGCCGACGGGCGGTGGCGGCAGCCGGGGGTCTTGCCGTGGGCTTCGGCGCGGATGCGCTGTTTCATCGTGGGGGGAAGGGCCCTGATGCAGGACCAGGACCAGAGGGGCGTCGCCGGTGTCGTCGTCGTGGGTGCGGTGCTGTTGCGGGTCTTCTCGGACTGCGGTACGGCCGCGGAGGCGGTCGTCGTGATCAGGCCGAGCGTCGTGCACAGCGCCAGGAAGGCGGTGACGATGGCGGTCCACAGCTTCATGACCTTGTTGTTCCGGGCCATGGCCCCTCACTTTCGGGTTGGGCGATTTGCGTACTTTCCTCATCATGTGTATGGGGGCCGCGAAGTGGTGGACCGACGCCCGTGGCGCGGCGATGTTCAGACGAACACCACTCGGATGGGCGCAAGAGGGTCGAAAATGATGGAATACGGGATGAGTGGGGTCAAAATCACCGTTCGTGAGGGTGTGATCACCCTCTGATCGGAGCGTCCGGGTCCGCATCTATTGCGGTGTTCCGGACGGGAGTTGAGAGCCCGACGTAGGTCACCGATCGGTCTCGGTCGGTGTGTATAGTCGGGCGCCAGAAGTCCCCTACGTCAAGGAAAGACGAGGTCGCGCGGTGAAGAAGCTTCTCCTGGTCGCACTGGCCGCCATCGGCGGGCTCCTCGTGTACCGCCAGATCCAGGCGGATCGCGCCGAGCAGGATCTGTGGACGGAGGCGACTGACTCCGTGCCCACGGGTTCCTGAGTACCGACAAGCGATTCTGAGCAGACCCCGGCCGCCTCGCGGTCGGGGTTTTGTGTTGCGAGTGGGGTGTTTCGGACGCTCGTACGGATTGCGTGGATGGCGCGCCGCGCGGCGGGGCAGGATGGGCCACGGTCCCGGTCCGGTGTACGACGAGGGGTGGCGCGTGATGGGGCGGCGTACGGCGTGGTGGCGGGCGGCGACACGGCGCGGTCGTGGAGCCGTCGTGCGGTCGGCCGCCGTGGGCGTGGCACTGGGAGTCGCGGCGGCGCTGAGCGGTCCGCCCGCGTGGGCGGCCGGGGCACCCGGCTCGTACGCCTTCGACGAAGACGCCCGGTCGGTGTCGGGTGAGACGAGCACGGCGGACGCCGAGCGCCTGGAACCCGGCACGACGTACCGCAGCTCCCTCCCCGCCACCGGCGAGCGGTACTACCGCCTCGAACTCGACGCCACGTCGAACGTGTACGTCTCGGTCACGGCCGTCCCTCCCCCGGGTACGGAGGTCTCGGCCGGCGACGGCGTCAAGGTGATGGTCCAGGACGCCGACAGCCACACCTGCTCCGTCGACACCGTCAGCATCGGTGCCGGCCGCAGCGCCCACCCCGTCACGGCGCTGGGCGAGCGCGAGGCCTCGCGCGGCGGGTCGGTGTGCAAGGAGGCCGGCACGTACTACGTGCTCGTCGAGCGCGTGCAGAGGTCGACGGGTTCCTCCCCGTTCTCCCTGGAGCAGTGGGGTCTGGAGCTCGCACCCGTGCTGGAACCGCGACTCGAGCAGGCTGGTGCGACGAGCGCCCCCGAGGTCTGGGACTCCGCCTCCCCAGCGCCCCCCGGCGGTGAACCCGAGCGCCGAGAGGGCGGTGCGGGCTTCGACGCGGCGACATCGCTGACACAGGGCGTCTGGCACGACGACGTCCGACCCGGGCAGACGCTCTTCTACGAGGTGCCCGTGGACTGGGGCCGGCAGCTCTACGCCACCGCCGAACTGGGCAGCGTGAGCAGCGACGCCGGATTCGTGCCCAGTGCGCTGACGCTGACCCTCTACAACCCCGTGCGTGGCCACGTCACCGACGACGGCGTCGGCTACGACGGCAGTCAGAAGTCGGCGGCGCTCAGGCCGTTGCCTCCGGTCGCGTACGCCAACCGCTTTGCCGTCTCCGACCATGTCAGCGGCATGCGGTTCGCCGGTTCGTACTACCTCGTCGTGCATCTCGCGGCACAAATGGCCGACGACTTCGGCGACGGCCCCTTCGACCTGACCCTGCGCGTGCGGGTCGCGCACACCGCGGAGGCGGGTCCCGCGTACGGGGCGCCGTCCCAGCCGCGGGACGTCTTCCAGGCCACGGCACGAGGGCGGGAGACGGTGGCGTCGGTGGGCGGGGAAACGGCTGCGGCTGGTGGGGACACCGTGATGAAGGTGGTTGCGGTGGCGGGTATCGGCGGCGGGACCGTGGTGCTGATGGTGCTTGGGGTGTGGATGGGGCTCGGTCGAAGGCGGGGGCGGGCCGGGGCCTGGTGAGGGCCGCGGCCGGAGTGGGGACCGGCGGGGCATGGCGCGCCCGGTGATACACGAGGCCCGGCCGGTGTGAGGGTGCACGGGCAGGGCACTGCCCCGTGAGTCGGCGGCCGGCCCGGCCGGTGTGAGGGCCCGGCTCGGTGCCGAGCAGCGATTGCCTGTGAGGGCTGTGAGGGCTCGATGCAGGGCCCAGGGAGCTCAGATGCGGGCCAGTGCCCAGAAGCCCACGGCGTAGCACGTCAGTGCGAGCAGCAGCAGCGGTATCGCCACCTTGGCGGGCGGCCGGGATCGGCGTGCGGAGCGGGCTGCTCGGTGGCGCGGCTGCGAAGTTGCCTGCGCGGGAGGTGGAACCTGCGGGGCTTGAGCGGTGTACGAAGCAGTAGAGGGTTCAGCGCGCTGGTGCAGGGCTGTGGCGGGCGTGTACGGGGTGTGGTGGGGGGCGGTGGCGTGAGGTCCGGGGGTGGAGAGGACGTGGGTGGGGTCGTGGGCGGAGACATGGAGGGATGCCACTGGGGCCGGGGGAGTCGGGTGTGGCTGAGCGTGGGGCTGTGGTTGGGGGTGTGCCTGCGGCTGTGGCTGGCCGTGAGGCCTCTGTGGGGTGGGTTCCGGGGTGGTCGGGGTAGTGGCGGTGGTCTGCGGGGGCGGCAGGTGGAAGCTGCCGGTGTCCGACATGGTGGGCGGCTGCGTCGGAGCGGACGACTGCGGGTGTACGGCACGCGGGGCGGGAGTGGGAGCGGACGACTGTGGGTGTACGGCACGCGGCGCAGGAGTGGAGGCGGGCCCCGACGGCATGACGCTGCCCGGGGCCGATGTCCAGCCGGTGCCCTGACGGAGATCAGGCGATACGGTCTCGGCCTCCTGGCCGACCGGGATGGCGCCGCTTGCCGCGTGCGGGGGAACGGGGTCCGCACCAGGGGCGGGGGGTATGTGCCCCGGGCCGACCTGGGCGGCCATGGAACCTGCGCCTGGGCCTGGCGCGAAGGAATCCGTGCCGGAGCGGGCGACCAGGGGGGCGCTGTTCTGCCCCGCGGCCGGAGCAGCGCCAGCAGATCCGGATCCCGAGTTCGCGTCCTCCCGTGGGGAAGTGGCGTGCCCTGGCTCCGGAGCGAGGGGCATGCCCGCGGCCCCTGACTGGGAGGGCGAACCCTCAAGGGGACGGAAAGGCGTACCCGTCCTCGGCGCGGACGGAACACCGCCGGCGGCCCTCTCCGCCGGTTCAGCCGCATCCTCCAGCGACCCGGCAGCGCTCTCCTCGGCTCGGGGTCCCTCCAGCCGCCCGGCAGCTCCTGTCACCGATCCGAGCCTCTCCACCCGCCCGGCAGGCCCCGTCGCCGACCAGTTCGCGTCTCCCGCCGGCGGCGCGCCTCCTGCCGACGAGGAAGCGCCTCCTCCCGACCGGGAAGCCCTCTCTGCCGGCCACCGCGACGTCGACCCCGTCTCCACCCCCGGTGCCCGCTCGAGCGGGCCGTTCGGGGCGAAACCCGCAGGGAGAGGGCCGAGTTGGTCGAAGATCTCGATGACTTCGTCGTCGGGGCCGGTTTCGGGAAGGAGTTCTACAGCCGAGGCGAGTGCCTTGCGCGCGCCCGTGGCCGTGCGGAAGCGGGCGTGCGGATCGGGCTGGAGGAGCGAGCCCACGACCTGCCACAGCGGGTCGGGGATGCCCTGGGGGGCGCTCGGTGTGCCGTGCGCGGTGAAGTACTGGATGAGGGCCTTGGCGTCGGGTTTGGCGCCCTCCAGGAGATAGAGCGCGGTCAGCCCCACGGCGAACAGGTCCGCGGGGAAGTCCGGTTCCGCGCCCATCATCTGCTCGGGCGCGAGATAACCGGGCGTTCCCACCACGAGGTTGGTCTCCGTCAGGCGCGGTTCTCCCAGCCGCATCGCGATGCCGAAGTCGGACAGGCGCAGCCGGGGCCGGCCCGTGCCGGTGGCTTCCAGGAGCACGTTGGCGGGCTTGACGTCGCGGTGGACGACGCCTTCCGCATGCACCGCGGCAAGGCCCGCCAGGAGCTGGTCGAGCAGGGTGCAGACGAAGGCGGGCGGCAGCGGACCGTAGTCGTTGACGAGGTGGACCAGTGAACCGCCGGCGACCAGATCCATGGTGAACAGGACCTTGTCGTCGTCGGCGGCCCAGCTGGCGGGCGCGAGCACATGAGGGTGGTCGATCCGCAACGCCTGCTCGCGGACGAAGCGCAACAGCGCGTGTGCGTCGCGTTGTTGGAGGACTTTGGCGGCGACGTACCGGCGGCGGCGGTGGTCCCAGGCACGCCAGACCGCGCCCACTCCTCCGCGCCCGATCGGATCGGCCAGTTCGTACCGGCCGGCGAAGACCTCACCCATGGCTGTGCGTCGCCCCTCCCCCTTCGGCTGCCCCCCTTGCTTCTCCCTGCTTCCCCCGTGATGAGCGATACGACCCCTCTCGCGTCCTCGTCGGTGTGGGACACACCCCCGCGTGTCCCTCCCGGCGAGGACGCGCCCCCTCGCGTTCCTCCTCGGCCGTCGGCCCGGCTGCCGAACCCCCTTCGGCGGGCCGGGCCGCGGTTTCAGCTCTGGTGGGACTGGTAGTGCGTGACCGCGTCGGAGGTGCGGCCCGCGCCGTACACCCGGAGGAACTCTGCCAGTTCCGGGTGGGTGGGGGCGAGAGTGTCGGCCGCCTCGATGATGTCTCCCGCGGCCGCCACCGAGCGCAGCAGCGACTGGATCTCGCGGACCACCCGCTTGACCGTGGGCGCTCCCGAACTGCTGGTCGTCTGTGTGGTGTTGCTGAGCACCGAACCCCCCTGCGACTTCTTGATCTCCTCCATGCGGTCGGTCGCCTCGGCCGCGCTGACGCTGCCGTCCGCGACCTGCCCCGCCAGGTCCTGGAGCAGTTGCACCCGCTGGACCACGGCAGGATTGCCGATCTTCGCCCGCTGACCGCTCATCAGCTGCGAGAGCATCGGCGCGGACAGTCCCAGCACCCCCGCGAGACGAGCCTGGTTGAGACCAAGATCGTCTATGAGCTTACGGAAGAGCGCCCCCAGCGGCTCCCCGTACCAGTTCCGCTGCAGTTCCCGCGCTCTTGCGGTGGCTTCCTGCTGTGCGGCGTCCATTGCGTCTCCCCATCGCTTCCCCAAAAAACGGTGGTTCGCTGTAGCGAACCACGCGGAGCATCTTACGGAGAGTGGTCGTTCACGGGGACCCCCAATCTTTTTGCGAGATCCAGGGGATGACCCGGTACTCTGGTCTGCGTCGCCTCCCGGTACGCGGTTCTTCCGGGTGGTCGGCCATCTTCCGGGGCCTTAGCTCAGTTGGTAGAGCGCTGTCTTTGCATGGCAGATGTCAGGGGTTCGACTCCCCTAGGCTCCACACAGGAAATGCCCCCTGAACTGCGGAAACGCAGTTCAGGGGGCATTTTTTTCGTCACCGGGTCAGGGCTCCGGCACGAGCAGGCGGCGTTTCACGTGAAACACGCGCAGCCCAGGGCACACGTGCAGACCAGAGTGGGGCGGTAGACCATCGGTCTCCGCCCACACCAGGATCTTGCTCAGCCGCGTTCGTCGCGGTGTGCAGCCTCCTCCTCGGCCTGCTTGGCCTGTACCTCCGGGTCGAGCACGGCCTGGCCGCTGCCGTCGACCGAGGTCAGGCGGCTCGACTCCGGTACCTCCGTCGCGGCGGGCGGCTCGACCAGCCAGTCTGGGTTGGCCTGCTTGTCCCACCACTTCCATGCGGCGAAGGCGCCGCCGGCGACGAGACCCGCCACCGCCAGTGCCTTGGCGAGCCGGCCGGCCCGCGCCCGCCGCTGATGCTTGCGGACCAGCTTCTGGATGTCCTTCGGCGAGACCTGACCGCGCAGCGCTGCCAACGCGGCCGTGCTTCGGGCCGCGGCCTCGTCGCGGACGGGGCCTGTCACGGCCACCGCCTGCTCGATCCTCGGCCGGGAATAGTCGGCGGCCTGCTTGGCCGCCTTACGGGTACGGGTCGCGGCCTCGTGGGCGGCCTGGTCGACCTTCGGCGGGACATGTGCGAGAGCCTGCGAACGGGCGGACTCCAGACGCGGCGCGAGATGGGCGTCGTACTGGACACGAGCCTGTTCGGCGGCCTGCGTCACCTTCGGCGCGAGCCGTACGCGTGCCTCTTGCGCGTAGTGCGAGGCCCTGTCCTTGGCCGTGTCGGCGTAGGGCGCCACCACTTCCGCGGCGTGCAGCACGCTGTCCTTCGCCGAGCCGGTCGCGGCGCGCACGCTGTCGATGCGGGTCACGGGTTCCTCCTCCTCGGTGGCGTACGGTATTTCGACTTTCCACCCTTTTACGGATCATGCCTGCCGGGGAGCTCTTAGGCATGTGTAGGGCGGGCATCCGGGTCACAGCCACAGACTCCGGAGCATCTGCGATCAAGAACTTCTCAAGAACTGATCACGTGCAATAGCGGATGAATACAGGGCAACGGGAGCTTGTCGTCGACAATGCCACGGATCGCCGCGCAGCGCCCCCGCCCCGTGACCACTCGACCGGATTTCTGTGGGCGAATCCGCCGAACGCCCGGTCCCCGGGCGGGTGCCGGGCGACGCACGGCACGAACCGTGCAAGGATCGGAAGGGCACAGAAGAACAACGGAAGGCAGATCGTGGCCGAGCAGCTTTACGCCACCCTGAAGACGAACCACGGGGACATCGACGTCCGGCTTCTGCCGAACCACGCCCCCAAGACGGTCCGTAACTTCGTCGAGCTCGCCCAGGGCGAGCGGGAGTGGACCCACCCCGCCACCGGCGAGAAGTCCACCAAGAGGCTTTACGACGGCACGATCTTCCACCGCGTCATCAGCGGCTTCATGATCCAGGGTGGCGACCCGCTCGGCACCGGGATCGGTGGCCCGGGCTACGAGTTCGAGGACGAGTTCCACCCCGACCTCTCCTTCAACAAGCCCTACCTGCTGGCCATGGCCAACGCCGGCCCGGGTACCAACGGCTCGCAGTTCTTCGTCACCGTCTCCCCGACGGCCTGGCTCAACCGCAAGCACACCATCTTCGGCGAGATCACCGACGCGGCCAGCCAGAAGGTCGTGGACGCCATCGCCGCCGTGCCGACGACCCGCCCCAACGACCGGCCGGTCAACGACATCGTCATCGAGTCGGTCGTCATCGAGACCCGCGAAGGCTGAGACAAGACCTCTCCGGCCTGCGCGAAGGGAACCAATCGCCCCGCTCGTCCGTAAGGATGGGCGGGGCGGTGCATGTGTGTACGACGACTTAGGGGATGTCATGGACCAGGCGGCAAGCAGCTCGCAGGGTGCCCAGAGCCTGCCCGGCTGCTATCGGCACCCGGACCGCGAGACCGGTATTCGCTGCATCCGCTGCGAACGGCCCATCTGCCCCGAGTGCATGGTCAGCGCCTCCGTCGGCTTCCAATGCCCCGACTGCGTCCGCAGCGGTTCCGGCACCGGCCACGCCCCGACCGCCACCCAGCCGCGCACCATCGCCGGCGGCACGATCGCGGCCGACCCCCGCCTGCTCACCAAGATCCTGGTCGGCATCAACGTCGCGGTGTTCATCGCGGTCCACGTCCGGTCCGCCCTGCTGAGCGACCTGGTCCTCATCGGCGCCTGGCCGCCCGCCCCCTTCGCGCCCACCGAAGGCGTCGCCGGCGGCGAGTGGTACCGCCTGGTCACCTCGATGTTCACGCACAACGAGGTATGGCACATCGGCTTCAACATGCTCAGCCTGTGGTGGCTGGGCGGCCCCCTGGAAGCCGCCCTCGGCCGAGCCCGCTACCTCGCCCTCTACTTCGTCTCGGGCCTGGCCGGCAGCGCACTCGCGTATCTGCTCGCCTCCCCGACCACGGCCACCCTCGGAGCCTCCGGGGCCATCTTCGGCCTCTTCGGCGCCACCGCCGTCCTCATGCGACGCCTCGACCACGACCTGCGGCCGATCATCGCCCTGCTGGTGATCAACCTCATCTTCACGTTCAACCCGGGCTTCAACATCTCCTGGCAGGCCCACATCGGCGGCCTCGTGGCGGGCCTCATCACCGGTTACGCCATGGTCCACGCACCGCGCGAGCGCCGCGCCCTGGTCCAGTACGGCACCTGCGCGCTGGTTCTAGCTGTAATCGTGGTCATGACACTCCTGAGGACCGCACAGCTCAGCTGAAGCGGGCGTTCTCGCAGCTGAGCGGCTGTTGTCCACAGCGAGTGGCCAGTCCTGTGCATACCGTGCGGGAACAGCTGTGCCCCCTGTCGCTGACCTGAGTTTCCGCAGGTCAGGCAGGGGGCGAACAGGGTTTCGGATACCGGTGTGTCAGTCGTACCGGCGTCAACACCCGATGGGTTATCCACAGATCGTCGTCTTTTCCCCAGCGAGCTGTGGAAATTTGCCCAGGGCTGTGGATAACTCAGCGGATACCCCTGGGCAGAGCTACTTCCACTGCGTGGAGACACCGAATCCGGCGGCGATGAAGCCGAAGCCCACCACGATGTTCCAGTTGTCCAGAGAGTCGATCGGAAGCGAACCGTCGGTCACGTAGAAGACGACGATCCAGGCCAGGCCGATGAGGAACATGGCCAGCATCACGGGTGCGACCCAGGAGCGGCTGTTCAGCTTGATGGTGGTCGCCTGCTTCGCCGGGGGCGGCGTGTAGTCGGCCTTCTTGCGGATACGTGACTTCGGCACGAGGGTCTCTCCTGTCGATGCGCTGTGGCCGCGCAGGGAACTGGGGCGGGCTCCGGGGCAGCGTACAAGGGGACACTTAGTGCTCCCCCGGGCGTCCGTTAGCGTAGTGCTTCCGCGCCGCCGAAGGAGATAAGGGTACGTTGAGCAATTCTGCCGACTTCCCCGGGACGGGATCCAGCCCAGCCGGCCGGCGACGTTTTCGGCCCGTGCGGGTGCTGACGGCGGCCGTCTTCGCTCTCGCGGGGCTCATTTTCTTCACGAGCTTCGACACGGCCAAGGGCACCAACATCCGGACGGACACGTCCTTGCTGAAGCTGTCCGACCTCATCCATGAGCGCAGCCGCAAGAACGGCGAGCTGGACGAGTCCAACGGCGTCCTGCGTCGCGACATCGAGTCGCTCGCCGAGCGTGACGACGGCAGCACCAAGGCCGAGGACGACAAGCTCGCGGCCTTGGAGGAGAACGCGGGCACGCAGAAGCTCTCGGGCAAGGCGGTCTCGGTCACGCTCAACGACGCCCCGCCCAACGCGACGGCCAAGCTCCCCGGCTATCCCGAGCCCCAGCCCGACTACCTGGTCATCCACCAGCAGGACCTCCAGGCCGTGGTGAACGCCCTGTGGCGGGGCGGGGCCAAGGGCATCAAGGTCATGGACCAGCGGCTGATCTCGACCAGCGCCGTGCGCTGCGTGGGAAACACGCTGATTTTGCAGGGCCGGGTCTACTCACCGCCGTACAAGATCACGGCGGTCGGGGACCCGGACGCGCTGCAGAAGGCGCTGGCGGAGAGTCCGGCGATCCAGAACTACATGGTGTACGTCAACGTCTACGGGCTCGGATGGAAAGTCGAAGAGGACGGGGCGGTGACTCTGCCCGGCTACTCGGGCACAGTGGATCTGCAGTACGCGAAGCCCGTGGAGTGAGTCCCGAGTAGGCCCCCAGGAGCTGCCGGTGCGCGTCGTGATCAGGACCGTCAGCGAGTTATGCATCACTGTCGGCGCCCTGATAGTCCTGTTCGTCGTCTATACGCTCTTCTGGACCGGTGTGAAGGCCGACCATGTGATGGACGACCAGATCGACCTGTTGCAGGAACGGTGGTCACAGGAGCCCGTGCGGCCCACGGCGACGGCGGGTGGCTCCGAGAGTCCGCCCGAACCGGCGGCGTACGCGGCGGGGCAGCCGTTCGCGATCATGTACATTCCGCGGCTTGGTTTCACGTGGAACAAGCCCGTGCTGGAGAACACCGCCACCAACACCCTGAAGAAGGGCCTCGGGCACTACGCGGGAACCGCGCAGCTCGGGCAGCGGGGCAACTTCGCGGTCGCCGGCCACCGGCGGACGTACGGCGATCCCTTCAAGGACTTCCCGAAGCTGCGACGGGGCGACGCGGTGGTGCTGACGGACGGGACGACCTGGTTCACGTATCGGATCGACAAAGGCCCTCACAAAACCGTGCCCTCGGACGTCGAGGTGATCGACCCTGTGCCACGTAAGTCCGGGTATACGCGTCCGGGCCGCTACCTCACCCTGACCACGTGCGATCCGGAGTGGGGGCACAGCCACCGGCTGATCGTCTGGGCGCATCTGGACTCCACACAGCCTGTGGAGGCAGGGAAACCACCGGCCCTGCGCCGTTAGTCTGGTGCGGTACGGCGTGAGTCTGGTGCCGTGGTGCGACAGAAGGGACGGCATGTACAGCTTTATCTGGCGGCATCTGCCGGGGAACGCCTGGGTGAAGGCGATCATGTCACTCGTGCTGGTCGTTGCTGTGGTCTACGTCCTTTTCCAGTACGTCTTCCCGTGGGCCGAACCGCTGCTGCCCTTCAACGATGTGACGGTGGACAACCAGTGAGTGCGCGGATTCTCGTCGTCGACAACTACGACAGCTTCGTCTTCAACCTGGTCCAGTACCTGTACCAGCTGGGCGCCGAGTGCGAGGTGCTGCGCAACGACGAGGTGTCGACGGCACACGCCCAGGACGGCTTCGACGGCGTGCTCCTGTCCCCGGGGCCGGGGACGCCCGAGGAGGCCGGGGTCTGCATCGACATGGTGCGCCACTGCGCGTCGACCGGCGTGCCCGTCTTCGGCGTGTGCCTGGGCATGCAGTCGATGCAGGTGGCGTACGGCGGTGTCGTGGACCGTGCGCCCGAGCTGCTGCACGGCAAGACCTCGCTGGTCGAGCACGAGGGCTCAGGCGTCTTCGCCGGGCTGCCGACACCCTTCACGGCGACCCGGTACCACTCGCTGGCCGCCGAGCCGGCCACGGTTCCGGCCGAGCTCGAGGTCACGGCACGTACCCACGACGGCATCATCATGGGCCTGCGCCACCGGGAACTGCCCGTCGAAGGTGTGCAGTTCCACCCCGAGTCGGTGCTGACGGAGCACGGGCACCGGATGCTGGCCAACTGGCTGGTCGAGTGCGGGGACCAGGGCGCGGTGGCGAGGTCGGCGGGGCTCGCCCCGGTGGTGGGCAGGGCCACGGCGTGACCGCGCTGCGCCCCGAGCGCGAGGACTCGTACGGCGGGGTGCCGTACGAGTCGTACGACTCGGTGCCGTACGAAGCGTCGATCGGCAACGAGGTGCCGTACGAACCGCCCTTCGACGACCAGGCGCCGTACGAACGGCCCATCGACGACGAGACGGTGGCGCTGCGGATACCCGAGCCGCCGACGCGTCCGGTCGGCGGCGAGTCCCTATCCGCTTCTGGCGCCTCATCAGCCTCGTCCGCCACAGGATCCCCCACGGGTGGGCGTGCGGCCCGGAGAAAGGCCGCCAAGGGGCGTCACGGGCGTCATGGGGGCGCTTCCGAGAACGCGGCCGAGCCGCCGGAGTCTCCCGACGAGGGCAGGCCGCTCTCCCGGGTGGAGGCGCGGCAGCAGGCACGGGCGCGCAAACCCGGTGCGGCCGTCGTCGCGAGCCGGGCGATCGGTGAGGTGTTCATCACCACCGGCGTCCTCATGCTGCTGTTCGTCACCTACCAGCTGTGGTGGACGAACGTCCGGGCGCATGCGCAGGCGGACAGGGAGGCGAGCAGCCTCCAGGACGACTGGGCGAACGGCAAGCGCAACCCCGGGGCTTTCTCGCCGGGGCAGGGCTTCGCCATCCTGCACATTCCGAAACTGGACGTGGTGGTGCCGATCGCGGAGGGCGTCAGCAACAAGGGGGTGCTGGACCGGGGCATGGTCGGCCACTACGGCGAGGATCCGCTGAAGACGGCGATGCCCGACGCGAAGACCGGCAACTTCGGGCTGGCGGGCCACCGCAACACCCACGGCGAGCCGTTCCGGTACATCAACAGGCTCCAGCGGGGCGACGCGATCGTGGTGGAGACGCAGGACAAGTACTTCGTCTACAAAATGGAGTCGATCCTGCCGGTGACGTCGCCGAGCAACACGAGCGTGCTGGAGCCCGTTCCGCCGGGGTCGGGGTTCACGACGGCGGGTCGCTACATCACTCTCACCACATGCACCCCGGAGTTCACCAGCAAGTACCGGTTGATCGTCTGGGGCAAGATGGTCGAGGAACGGTCGCGCAGCAAGGGCAAGCCGGATGCGCTCGTCGAGTAAGGGCAGATGACAAGTGGCAGCGACCACCGACGGCACCGCAGAACAGACCGGCACGTCCGGACCCGGGCCCGCACCCCGTCGCCGCGGCCCCGGCCGGATCGCCATGGCGGTCAGTGTCTTCGGCGAACTCCTCATCACCGCGGGTCTGATCCTCGGCCTCTTCGTCGTCTACTCCCTGTGGTGGACGAACGTCCTCGCCGACCGCAAGGCGGATCAGCAGGGCGACAAGGTCCGCGACAACTGGGCCGCCCAGAAGGACACCGGTCCCAGCGCCTTCAGCCCCGGGGCCGGCATCGGTTTCCTGCACGTGCCCGCGATGAAGAACGGCGAGGTCCTGGTCGAGAAGGGCACCTCCTCGAAGGTCCTCAACGACGGCGTCGCCGGCTACTACACCGACCCGTCCAAGGCGACGCTCCCCACCTCCGGCAAGGAGGGCAACTTCACCCTCGCCGCCCACCGCGACGGCCACGGCGCGAAGTTCCACAACATCGACAAGCTCAGGAAGGGCGACCCGATCGTCTTCGAGACGAAGGACAAGTGGTACGTCTACAAGGTCTACGCGGTCCTTCCCGAGACCTCGAAGTACAACGTCAAGGTCCTGTCGGCGGTCCCCAAGGAGTCCGGCAAGAAGAAGGCGGGCCACTACATCACCCTGACGACGTGCACGCCGGTGTTCACGTCCAAGTACCGGTACGTCGTCTGGGGCGAGCTGGTGCGGGTGGACGCGGTGAACAACGAGCGCACGCCGCCCGCTGAACTGAGCTGACGCAAGAGTCCTGGGCACACGGCGAAGCCCCGGCACCCTCCTCAGGAGGGTGCCGGGGCTTCGTTCGTACCGGGCGGAGGGGGTCAGTCCTCGGTGCGGGCCGCCGTTCCGGTGGCGCCGCCGAAGAAGCCGCCGTTGTCATTGCCGCCGTTGCCGTTGCCACCGTTGTTGCCGACGCCGATGGTCGTCAGGGTGATCTGGGTGCCGGCGGGGTCGTCGACCTCGTTGCCCGCACCCGGGTCCTGCTGCTGTACGAACGCGGTGTCACTCTGGTCGCTGCCGTTGGCGAACTGGATGTTCGTGAAGCCGGCCGCGTTGAGGATCTGCTTGGCCTGCCCCACGGTCTGGCCGACGACGTTCGGGACCTCCGTCTTGTCCGCCGCCTTGCCGACCTGGATGTTGACCGAGGAGTTCTTGTCGGCCTGCTGGCCGGCCGACGGCGTGGTCTGGATGACCTTGCCGATCTGGTTGACGTCGTCGGTCTCGACGTCGGTGCAGTTGCCGACCAGGTTGTTGGCCGTCATCTGGGCCTTGGCCTCGTCACAGGACTTGCCGAGAACGTCCGGGACCGTGGCCTTCTCCTCGGCCTTGGCGATGATGAGGGTGATCGTGGAGCCCTTCTCCACTTCCTCGCCCTTGACCGGGTCCTGGTCGAGCACGGATCCGGGGTCGTCCGAGGACACCCGGGTCTCCGTCTTGATCGTGAACTCGTAGTCGTCGCCGGTGAGCTGGTCCTTGGCCTCGTCGAGCGGCAGGCCGATGACGCTCGGGACGGTGACCTTCGGGGCGCCGGTCGAGATGACCAGGTTGACGGCGGTGTTCTTGTCGACCTTGGTCTGGGGGGCGGGGTCCTGTTCGCAGATATTGCCCTTGGTCTGCGCCTCGCAGGCCTTCGGCGTGATCGTCCCCACGACCAGGTCGCTGTTGGTCAACTGCTTCTTGGCATCGGCTTCGGTCTGGCCGACGAGGGAGGGTACGGGCACCTGCTCGTTGCCCGCACTGCTGCCGTCGAAGATCCACTTGCCGATGAGAATCGCGCCGACCAGCACCAGGACACCGGCCACGACCAGGAGGATCGTCGAGGTGTTCGACTTCTTCTGGCGGCGCCGGTCGGGGCGGTCGTCGTAGCCGTAGCCGCCGTCGTCCGGGTTCATGGGCGGCAGCATGGCCGTGGCGCCCGCGTCGGCGCGCAGGGCCGTCGTCGGCTGGTCGTCGGGGTAGCCGCCGTAGCCCACGGAGCCCATCGCGGCGGTGGCCGCGACCGGCTGGCCGTCGAGGCAGGCCTCGATGTCGACGCGCATCTCGTCGGCGGACTGGTAACGGTAGTTCGGGTCCTTGACCAGCGCCTTCAGGACGATGGCGTCCATCTCGGGCGTGAGTTCCGGATCGAACACGGACGGGGCCTGGGGCTCCTCCCGTACGTGCTGGTACGCGACCGCGACCGGGGAGTCGCCCACGAAGGGCGGCCGGACCGTCAGGAGCTCGTACAGCAGACAGCCCGTGGAGTAGAGGTCGGACCGGGCGTCCACCTGCTCGCCCTTGGCCTGCTCCGGGGAGAGGTACTGGGCGGTGCCGATCACCGCGGACGTCTGCGTCATCGTCATGCCGGAGTCGCCCATGGCGCGGGCGATGCCGAAGTCCATCACCTTGACCTGGCCGTTGCGCGTCAGCATGACGTTGGCGGGCTTGATGTCGCGGTGGACGATGCCGGCCCGGTGCGAGTACTCCAGGGCCTGGAGGATGCCGATGGTCATCTCCAGCGTGCGCTCCGGCAGCAGCCGGCGGCCGCTGTGGAGGAGTTCACGGAGGGTGGAGCCGTCGACGTACTCCATGACGATGTACGGGATCGAGACCCCGTCGATGTAGTCCTCGCCCGTGTCGTAGACCGCGACGATCGCGGGATGGTTGAGCGAGGCGGCCGACTGGGCCTCCCGGCGGAACCGGGCCTGGAAGGACGGGTCGCGCGCGAGGTCCGCGCGCAGCGTCTTCACCGCCACGGTGCGGCCGAGCCGGGTGTCATGTGCGAGGTATACCTCCGCCATGCCACCACGGCCGAGCACCTGGCCCAGCTCGTACCGGCCGCCGAGGCGACGCGGCTCTTCCATAGCTTCCTACCAGCCCTCTCCGTCGGTCCCGACCGGCACATCAGTGCGGTCGGGTGGCTGCCGTCCGGGCCTACCGTACCCGGATGGCCGTGTGTGACCTGGCCAAGCCCGTCACCCGATACAGGACCGGTATCGCAACGTGCACCGATGTGAGGGGGACGTGATCTGGGTCACTGCTTGCTCTTGATGACCGCCTCCATCACGCTCTTCGCGATGGGCGCCGCGAGGCCACCGCCGGAGATGTCGTCACGGACGGCGCTGTCATCCTCGACGACCACGGCCACGGCGACCGGCGAGCTGCCGTCGGCGAGCTTGGCGTACGAGAGGAACCAGGCGTAAGGCTTCTCACTGTTGTCGACGCCGTGCTGGGCGGTGCCGGTCTTGCCGCCGACCTTGACGCCGTCGATCTGCGCGTTCCTGCCGGTGCCGTCCTTGACGACGGTCTCCATCATGTCCTGGAGGATCTGGGCGTTCTTCGCCGTCAGCGGCTGGCTCAGCTTTTCCGGCTCGGTCTTCTCGATGGGATCGAGGCTCGGCGCCTGGAGCTCGTCGACCATGTACGGCTTCATCAGGGTGCCGTCGTTGGCGATCGCCGAGGCGACCATCGCCATCTGGAGCGGGGTCGCGGCGGTGTTGAACTGGCCGATGGAGGACAGTGCGACCTCCGAGGGAGCCATGTCCTCGGAGAAGACCGAGGAGCTGGAACGGATCGGCGTGAAATGCTCCTCGCCGAAGCCGAACTTCTTGGCCTCCGCGAGCATCTTGTCGTTGCCGAGGTCGGAACCGACCTTGCCGAAGACGGTGTTGCAGGAGTACTGGAGGGCGACCCGCAACGTGGCGTTCTTGCAGGGGATGTTGCCCTCGTTCGGCAGCACCGTCGTGGTGCCCGGCATGGTCCAGGGCAGCGGCGAGTCGGTCTTCTCGTCCGCCGAGGTGTACAGCCCGTTCTCCAGCGCGGCGGCGGCGGTGACGACCTTGAAGGTGGAGCCCGGCGGATAGGTCTCGCGCAGGGCGCGGTTGAGCATCGGGTCCTCGTCGTTGTTCGCCTTCTGGAGCTTCTGCCACGCCTCGGTGTCCGTCGTCGTGGAGTTGCCGGCGAACGAGGAGGGGTCGTACGACGGGTAGGACGCCAGCGCCAGGATCGCGCCGGTGGACGGGTCGAGGGCCACGACGGCACCCTTGCCGCCCTGCTTCTTCAGGCCGTTGTACGCGGCCTTCTGCGCGGCGCCGTCGAGGGTGGTGACCACATTGCCACCCTCCTTCTCGTCGCCCGTGAACATGTCGAGGGTGTTGCGGAAGAACAGCCGGTCGTCGTTGCCGGTGAGGATTCCGTCCTCGATGTTCTCCAGCTGGTTGGCCCCGAAGGCCTGTGAGGCGTACCCGGTGACGGGCGCCCACATGGGGCCGTTCGTGTAGGTGCGCTTGAACTTGAAGTCGCTGCCGGCGGTCTCCTTGGAGCCGGTGACCGGCTTGCCGTCGACGATGATGTCGCCGCGTGGAGTGGCGTACCGCTCGATGATGACGCGGCGGTTGTCCTTGTCGGACTTGAGCTCGTCGGCCTGGACGTACTGGATCCAGTTGTCGCGGATGAGCAGTGACAGGACGAGGAGTCCGCAGAAGATCGCGATCCGGCGCAGGGGCTTGTTCATGACGGGCGGACCACCTGGGTCATCTCGGCGTCGGGGCTGGGGGCGGGGGCGGGCGCCGGACGGCGTGCGGTGTCGCTGATGCGCAACAGGATGCCGATGAGTGCCCAGTTGGCGATGACGGACGAACCGCCGTAGGCGACGAACGGCAGTGTCATACCGGTCAGCGGGATGAGGCCCATGACACCGCCTGCCACGACGAAGACCTGGAGGGCGAAGGCGCCGGACAGGCCGATGGCGAGCAGCTTGCCGAACGGGTCGCGGGCGGCGAGGGCCGTACGCACGCCGCGTTCCACGATCAGGCCGTAGAGCAGCAGGATCGCCATGACGCCGGCCAGACCCAGTTCCTCGCCGAAGGTCGCGAGGATGAAGTCGGAGTTGGCGGCGAAGCCGATGAGGTCGGAGTTGCCCTGCCCGAGGCCGGTACCGAGCGTGCCGCCGGAGCCGAAGGCCCACAGGGCCTGCATGGCCTGCTCGGAGTGCACAATGCCGTCACTGGCCCCGGAGCGGCTGAGCTGGAACTCGCGCATCGGGTCCAGCCAGGCCTGCACACGCGTCTGGATGTGCGGCTCGAAGCTGGCCACGCCGACGGCGCCGACCGCGGACATCAGCAGACCGAAGACGATCCAGCTGGTCCGCTCGGTGGCGACGTACAGCATGATGATGAACATCCCGAAGAACAGCAGGGATGTTCCGAGGTCCGTCTCGAAGACCAGGATGAGGATCGAGATCACCCAGACGACGAGAATCGGACCGAGGTCGCGGCCGCGCGGCAGGTAGAGCCCCATGAACCGTCGGCTGGCCAGCGCCAGGGCGTCTCTCTTGACCATGAGGTAGCCGGCGAAGAACACCGCGAGGGCGATCTTCGCGAATTCACCGGGCTGAAGCGTGCCGAGGCCGGGGATCTTGATCCAGATCTTGGCGCCGTAGATGTTCGCGCCGAGTCCGGGCACGAGCGGC
The DNA here is from genome assembly GCF_042714835.1 of Streptomyces sp. NPDC058678. Taxonomy (NCBI): domain Bacteria; kingdom Bacillati; phylum Actinomycetota; class Actinomycetes; order Kitasatosporales; family Streptomycetaceae; genus Streptomyces; species Streptomyces sp. NPDC058678. Next base: position 187,955 of record NZ_JBHXSG010000008.1, read on the forward strand.
AGGACCAGCAGGAACAGCGCGCCTGCCATGGAGATGTAGGTGTAGCGCTGCAGGACGCGGTGGTCCTTCAGGAAGATCAGCACGGCCACCAGCAGAGCGACGCCCATCGCGGAGTACAGCAACTGGCGCGGTGCCGCCGCGGCGTAGTTGCTGAGCCGCTTCGACTGGTCCAGACGCCAGATGACGACCAGGCCGAGCCCGTTCAGCAGCGTCGCCAGCGGCAGCATCAGCGGGTCCGCGTAGGGCGCGAACTTCCGTACGACGAGATGGCCGACGCCCGCGAGCAGGCCGAGTCCGAGACCGTAGCCCAGCAGACCGGGCGGCACCTCGTCGTTGATGGCCAGGCCCACGTTGGCGTAGGCGAACACCGGGATCACCACGGCGAACACCAGCAGCGCGAGCTCGGTGTTGCGGCGGCTCGGCGTGCCGATGGCACCGATGGTGGACGTGTGGTGCGTCGATGGGTTGGTAGAACTGCTCATCGTGTGACAGGGCCTCTCACGGCTCGGCTACTGCTTGTCGCACTGCGAGACGACCTTCTGCTCCTGGTCGGAGAGGCTGGGGCCGGGGGTGGGCGTGGGCGCAGTCGTGGACGGGGCGGGCGAGGTCGGCGCCGATGGGTTCGGCGTCGGTGAGGCCTTGGACGACCAAGAGGCGGGTGTGGTTCCCGTGGTGCCGCCGGCCTCGCCTTCGCCGGTCTTGGCGTTGTTCTCGCTCTCGGCCTTCTGACGTGCGGCTTCCTTCTCGCACGCGGACGCCTGGACCGCCAGGGCGTTGATCTTCGTCTGGGCGTCCTTGAGGCCGCCCTCGGTGATCGTCGCCTTGACCTGCTTCTGCATGTACGTCGGCAGGTACTTGAGTTCGATCTCGGGGTGGTCCTTGTGCACCTTGGACAGCGAGACCCAGGCGAGGTCCTGGCTGATGCCCCGGTACAGGGCGACGTGTTCGCCGTTGGCGCCGACGTAGTACTGCGTCTGCGTCCAGCGGTAGCCGCCGTACAGCCCGCCGCCGACGACGGCCAGCACGAGCGCGATGTAGAAGGATCTCTTGAGCCACCTGCGGCCCTTACGGGGCTTGACGAAGTCGTCGTCGCCGTAGTCGCCGAAGCCGGCTGTGGAGATGTAGCCGGTGGTGTCGCCGGAGCCGGGCGGGCCGAACTCGCCGCCGCCCTGTCCGGGCACCTGGCGGCCGAGCCCGGAGGCGCGGCCTGCCGGGGTCTGCATGATGCCGTTGTCGTGCAGCTGGAGCTGGTTCTCGGCGACCGCGCCGACCACGACCGGGGTGTCGGAGAGCTGCCCGGCGAGGGTGTCCCCGGTGTCGAGGTCGAGGACGTCGGCGATGATGACCGTGATGTTGTCGGGGCCACCGCCGCGCAGCGCGAGCTGGATCAGCTCCTGCACGGTCTCCTGGGGCCCCTGATAGCTGGCGAGGGTGTCCTCCAGCGTCTGGTGGGACACGACCCCGGACAGGCCGTCGGAGCAGATCAGGTAGCGGTCGCCGGCGCGGACTTCACGGATGGAGAGGTCGGGCTCGACGTGCTCGCCGCTGCCCAGCGCGCGCATCAGCAGGGAGCGCTGCGGGTGGGTGGTGGCCTCTTCCTCGGTGATACGGCCCTCGTCGACCAGGCGCTGCACCCACGTGTGGTCCTGCGTGATCTGCGTGAGGACGCCGTCACGTAGCAGGTAGGCGCGCGAGTCGCCGACGTGTACGAGGCCCAAGCGCTGGCCGGTCCACAGCAGGGCGGTGAGCGTGGTGCCCATGCCCTCCAGCTGCGGGTCCTCCTCCACCATCGCGCGCAGCTGGTCGTTGGCGCGCTGTACGGCGGTGCCGAGGGAGGTGAGGATGTCGGAGCCGGGCACGTCGTCGTCGAGGGCGACGATGGTGGAGATGGCCTCGGAGGAGGCGACCTCGCCGGCCGCCGCGCCGCCCATGCCGTCGGCGATGGCGAGCAGGCGCGGACCGGCGTATCCGGAGTCCTCGTTGCCCTCCCGGATCATGCCTTTGTGCGATCCGGCGGCGAAGCGCAGTGACAGACTCATGCGCACCTCGCCCGTCGGCTCCGGGTACATCCGCACGGTGCCCACCCTCCGGTCGGGAGCGCGCCGGGGCCCGGGGTGCCGGGCGCCGCTGCGTGCTCGCTCCGCTCGCGCTCATTCATGACGTGGCACTACTTCCGCAGCTCGATGACGGTCTTGCCGATGCGGAGGGGCGCGCCCGGCGCAATCGGTGTGGGGGTCGTCAGCCGCGTTCGGTCGAGGTACGTGCCGTTGGTGGAGCCCAGGTCCTCGACGATCCACTGGCCGTCGCGGTCCGGGTAGATCCTGGCATGACGGCTGGAGGCGTAGTCGTCGTCCAGCACGATGGTGCTGTCGTGCGCCCGGCCCAGGGTGATGGTCTGGCCCTGGAGCGCGACGGTGGTGCCGGTGAGTGTGCCCTCGGTCACCACCAGTTTGGTGGGTGCGTTACGACGCTGGCGGCCGCCGGCCGCCTGTTGGCGCTGCTGCGGAGGCGCGGCCTGCCGGGCGGCGGCGGCCTGCTGCTGCCGCCCGCTCTCCCGGCGCGAACCGCGCTGGGTGACACGCGTACCGAACAGGTCGCTGCGGATGACCTGCACGGCCACGATCACGAACAGCCACAGAACGGCCAGGAAACCCAGCCGCATGACCGTGAGGGTCAGCTCTGACATTGCCCCCGCTTCACCCTTCGGCTTGCCGGTAAATGATGGTGGTACTGCCCACGACGATCCGCGAGCCGTCGCGGAGCGTAGCGCGGGTGGTGTGCTGCCCGTCCACCACGATGCCGTTGGTGGACCCGAGATCCTGGATCGTCGGGGGCGTTCCGGTCCGGATCTCACAGTGCCGGCGGGAGACGCCGGGGTCGTCGATCCGCACGTCGGCCTCGGTGCTGCGGCCCAGCACCAGCGTCGCGCGGGAGATCTGATGGCGGTTGCCGTTGATCTCGACCCAGTGCCGCATGCGACCGCCGGCCGCTGGTGCGGCAGCGGGTGCCGCAGGGGGGCGCTGTCCGCCGACGGGCTGCGGGTAGCCGTAGCCACCGGCGCGGCCGCCGGGCGGCGGCGCGGCGGGCATGGGCGGGGCGCCCGCGGGCGATGCGGGGGGCGGGTAGCCGTAGCCGCCGGGGGCCGGCCGGCCTGCGGCCGGGGCCGCCGGGGCGCCGCCGGGGGCCTGCTGGTTGGTGGAGGAGGCGAGCGTACGGCTGCGCACCCGGTACAGGCCGGTGTCGAGGTCGTCCGCCTTCTCCAGATGGACCTTGATGGGGCCCATGAAGGTGTAGCGCTGCTGCTTCGCGTAGTCGCGCACCATGCCGGCGAGCTCGTCGCCGAGCTGGCCGGAGTAGGGGCTGAGCCGCTCGAAGTCCGGCGTGCTCAGCTCCACGATGAAGTCGTTGGGTACGACCGTCCGGTCGCGGTTCCAGATGGTCGCGTTGTTGTCGCACTCGCGCTGGAGCGCTCCCGCGATCTCCACGGGCTGTACCTCGGACTTGAACACCTTGGCGAAGGTGCCGTTGACCAGACCTTCGAGACGCTGCTCGAACTTCTTCAGGACTCCCATGGGGCACCTCCTCCGTCGCTGCTGCCGTCCTGCGTCCCGCTGAGCGGGTACTGCCTTGCCCGGTACTGCTGGTACTGCTTACTGATCGTATCCACGCGCCGGTAAATCGGCTGGTTCCCCCTGTCGGCCCGGTCGACGGTGTCGACGCCTCCGAAGTTCCCTCCGGAGCACCCCTTCGAACTCTTCTCGGACGTCGTCCTGTGAAGGATCGTAGAGGCGGCCGAAGACAAGTGTCCCGCACCTGACTGTGGACCCGGACCGGCTCCTGCGGAGACGGCCTGGACCGGTACGAGGTTGATACGTGAACCGGTCCGCGTTGATACGTAGCCGCGGACTCGGAGGTGGGGTGGCGGACGGAGGCAGAGTGTGCTGGTCGGCTGCTGCCCGGCCATAAGGGATGTGAACCCACCCCTTCCTGCGTGCTAATGTTCTGCGTGTCGGAAGGCGCCAACCCCAAGGGGGACGGGGCCTGAGGACACACCCAATGCGCGGGTGGCGGAATAGGCAGACGCGCTGGATTCAGGTTCCAGTGCCCGAAAGGGCGTGGGGGTTCAACTCCCCCCTCGCGCACAGCGAGAAACCGACGAAACGGGTCTCCACCAGTGACGGAAGTCATGGTGGGGCCCGTTTCTCGTTGTAGCGATGGGCTGCGGCCCGGACGGTGACGCGGCAGGGCCCCGGCGGTGAGGTATCTCACGGTCGGGGCCCTGCTTTTGGTGCTGCTGGTTGTTTTCCGGGGTGGTGCTGGGGGTGGTGGCCGGATCAGGCGGTTGCCGCCAGATGACCAGTGGGTGTCCAGGTCCCGGGCTCCTTGGTTTTCCGCCTGTGGTGGGTGCGGCGGCGGGGGCGGTCGCCGCCGAGTGCGAGTGTCTCAAGCCATTTTTTGATCTTGCGGCGGTTGGCGTGGGCGAGTTGGAAGGCCAGCAGGATCGTCTGGGCGGCGATGCCGCGGATGCGGCGTGAGCCCGCCGCCTCGATGCCCTCGGCCAGCGGATTCTTGGCGTAGCCGTTGTAGCCCTCGATGCTGTTGCGGAGCCGGAAGTAGACCTTCTGCCATTCCGGACCGCCGTACTCCAGAGCCTGCCACTGCTTGGCGCCGGCTTCCGGGCTCACGGTGATGGCGTTCTGGCGGCAGACCTTGACCGGGCCGGTTGGGCTGGGCTCCGGGTCGATGAGGGGGAGGTGGATGCCGCGGCCCAGGGTGTGGGGCTTGATGAGGCACTGGGCCTTGCCCGCTTCGGCGGGGCACATCATCCGCTGGTAGCCGTCGGCGTCGGCGTTCTGTTTCGGCATGAGGCGGTATCCGCGGCGGGCGGAGATCAGCCGGACCCACGTCTCCCGGTCGATGCGTTCGGCGTGCAGGTCGATGGTGGCGTTGATGAGGGGCTCCGGCATGGACGGGCAGTACCAGCGGCCCTCGACGAGGATCGCGCCTTCCGTTCCGCCTTGCTTGCCGAGCTGGTCCGCCCGGTAGTCGTAGACGGGCTTGTAGCCCATGGCCCGGACGGGGACCTGCCACTCGGCGGGCTCGGAGTTGTTGTAGGCGCGGTCGCCGGCAAGGTAGCCGGGTTTGTATCCCCGTTCCTGGAGCCGGTTGAGGACCTTCAGACCGTTGTACGCAGGGCGCTGGCCGGGCTTGTCGAGTGCGACGCCGAGGACGAGAACCGGGAGGATGTTGGGGTTCGGGGTGCCGTCGTCGAGGAGCACGGCGTCGTGTTCGGTGTCACGGGCCACGATGAGGTGGGCGTCGTAGCCGAAGAGGTACTTCTTCTTGAGTGAGGTCTTCTTCTTGACCAGAGACGTCTTGGCTTTGCCCTTCTTGGCGGGCGGCGGAGGCGGACGCATGGAGTCGGACACCGGTGCATCCGGGTCTCGGTGGTCGCCCTCGCGGACGTACCAGCCGGCGTCCGGGTCGGTGGCGAGCTCGGGGCCCTGCGTGGCACGGCCACGGGAGAACGTGCGGACGGGGGTGGCGTCGATGCCCAGAGAGACCTCCGCCAGTTCTGCCAGCAGCTCCTGGAGGGGGCGTACAGAGGCGTCCAGCACGAACTCGGTGAACAGGGCCAGCCGCCGCTCCCGCTCCGCCAGGTCGTCGATGTCGGCTGCCGCCGTCAGTGCGTGCGCCTCCAGGCGCGAGAGGTGTCCATTGGGTGGCAGCGGGGAGGGGTTCATGGCGTCTTTCATGGCGTGGAAGATTCGCCTGACGACGGCGTAGGCCGCCTCAAATCCCTGGTCGTGGTCTTCGTACTCGGGTATGTCGAGCCGGGCGCGCAGCTGCGGGCTGAGGCGGAAGTACAGGATGTCCGTGACCCGTTCCAGGACGATCTTGCCGCCGGTGTCCTGGGTGCAGAGGTGGAGGCCGATCAGGAGGTTTCTGAGGTGCAGGGTGCGGTGCCGGCCGCGCGGGAGGTGGACGAACTCCTTTAGCAGGGGGACGAGTTGGCTGTTGTCGACTTCCTCGATCGCCGTCTCGACGTCGGCGTCGTCGATGAGACGGCGCTTGGCGCGCATCGCCAGGAGGCGGTCGTGGCGATCGCTGGGCAGGCCGCGTGGTGCCGTCATTGGCTGCCTCGCAGCAGCCGGGCGGCTTCCTCGGCGGGGACGGCACGCAGGAACGGCAGGATGCGGGAGAGGCCGTGGAGGGTGTCGACGCCGGCCGCCGCCACGATGACGGTGATGGGAAGCCGCTCTTCGAAGAGTTCGGCCAGCCACGTGGACCTGAGACGGCCCATGACCAGACGAGGGACGTTCGGGCTGGGCTGGGTTCGGGCCAGGAAGTTCGTGACGGTGTTGGTGCCGCGGCTGTGGGAGTTGGGGCGGAACAGGTACCGGGCGGTGCCCGGGGTCTCGAGACGGTCGGCGGCGGAGGCCAAAACGCCTTCCCAGGGACGGCGGCAGAGGATTTCGCGTTTCCGGGCCCCGCGAGTGACCACGACGGCCGGACCGCCGCCTCCAGGGGTTCTGCGGACGTCGTGGACGCGAACCCGGATGACCTCCGGTGAGTCGAGGCCGACACCGAGCCCGAGCGCCATGAGCGTCTTGCAGCCCCATCGGAGCTCCTCGGTGGGCTGCCCGGTGACCCAGCCCCACAGGTCCGCGAGTTCGGTCCGGGTGTAGGGGCTGTTGGGAACCGAGGCCGACAGCTTGGCGGGCTTCCCAGTCCGGCATTCGCCGCCCAGGACGATCTCGCTGAGCCGCAGGAGCCTGGTCCGGTAGTTGCCGCGGCTGCTCTCCTTCACGTTGGGGCAGCCGACCGCGATGAATCTCTCGATCACCTCCAGGGAGAGCCACACCTCGGCCTTTCCGGGAAGGCCCTCGCCGTTGCAGAAGAGCGCCAACTGGGCCAGCGCGGAAAGCAGTTCACGTGCTTTGTAGGACGTCAGGGGATCGGCGAGGCGGACGACACGGCGCACTTCGTCGCCGACGCGGCTCCACCCCGCGGGGGAGCCGGACGGGCCGTAGGAATCAATCCGCTGACTCATCACATGTCGCCAGACCAACACCCCAGCCGGAGGGGTGTTATTCGAATAACATGTACTCGTGGCAGCAGCCGCGCGCGACCGGGGAGGACCGGATGGGTCAGACTTCACCTCATGCCCCAAGGAGATGCCCGCCGACTGCCGCCGCGCGCGTACTGCGCCGGCGGTGCGTGGCCTGAGGCCGTCATGGAGGAGCACCACGGGGCGCGGGTCGCCCAGGCCATGGCTGCCCGGCTCAAGGCTGCGCTCGACCAGCGGGGCTGGACCGTCGCTCACTTGTCGCGCGAGAGTGGCGTCGCCCGCTTCACGATCGCCAAGGCGCTCGCCGGTGAGGCGTGGCCCGACCTGCTGACCATTGCCAATCTCGAAAAGGCGCTGGACTGTGATCTCTGGCCCGGCCGGGAAGTGTGAAGCGGGCCGCAGCGGGGAGCCGCCGGTATACGGACGGGGGGCACGGAATGGCTGTTCGAAACCGAACATGCGGGCGGTCATCCCTTCGGGCGAAGGGCGGGACCATATTTCGTCATGCGCTACCGGCGGCCCTCGGCCGCTCGTAAAATGCAACGTGACGAACTGATCCGGCGCTGTGGAAGGTTCTAGGTGGGTTCGTCGCCGTTGGCCGTCACCTTGGACTGGACTCCTTGGTGGCGGCCTTCTTTGTCTTAAGGCTGCTGAGGTGGTGCGTACTGGTAGAAAGCATTCGGCAGCTTGATCAGAGAACCGGACTTCGCCAGTTCATCCGCTGCCACACGAACGCTCTTGATCTTGTCTGCCTCGTTGAGGGCATTGGCAACTTCCAGCGCTTTCCACTGCCGCGTGGGGTCCTGGGACATGAGCCGCAAGATACGAGTCTTGCGGGGTGCGGCCTGGAAACCGCCGGCTGCTGCCGTCGGCTCGACGTCATCGGAGTCCGTGTCGGACTGTCGCTGCTCAGGGATGCCTGATGACCGCCACTCGTCTGCGATCTGCATCTGCTTCTTCACCTGACGAACGAGGCGAAGTTCTTGGCGGACCTTGAACATATCGCGCTGTAGTTCGATCTCCTTCTCCTCCAGGAGCTGGATGTACTTGTCAGGATTACCGGCTACTTCTTCCCACGGAAGGGCTTCGATCATTGCAGAACCCTACCTATGAGAGTGCATAACTTACCCAGCTCGCAAGGGGTGCTTCACTCGAAGTAGCGACGAGGTCAATTACCTGTCGGGTTACCTGTGCGAACAGAGTCGAAAATTCCGTTTTGTATCCAGGGCCTGTCTGGGTGGAAGGAACGTTTCACTGTCTCGCTGCAAAATGCAGGGCTGCTGTATCTGGTTGGCATTCCACCCCCCTGTGATTCAAAGATAATTAGCGACAGGGGAGGCTGTCGCGTTTTGCAGTTCTCTGGTCCCTGTGGTGAAAGCCCTGTCTTTTCCGTGGCGCAGGAAAAAGTAAACCCCTGTCTCGGGCATGTGCCCTGAGCTCCGTGATGCGGGCGGTTTCTCCGACATGAGGTAGGGCGACACAGGGGATGTGGGGTCGCCGGGGACGGATAGGGGCTGGCGGACACGGACCAGGTGCTGTGACTTGGGTGTGCCGTTCGTCCGTCGGTCCTGTCCTTCTGGCCCTGATGTCTCAGCGATCTCTGGACGAGAGAAGTTGCCTCAGGGCAGAGGAAGCCTCAAAACGCAACTGGTGGCGGATGACGGAGACAGGGGTGTGTCAGGAAGGCGCCAGCGGATGTCCGGCGATTGGGCAGCCATCCCTGTCTGTAGGAAGGGGTGGATGGCCAGGGTCGCTGTGGGAACGGTCAGGGCTAGGCACCCGGAGATGGGTGCCACCACTACCCCATAGCTAGAGGAACCGGTCCGGGTGGGATGCCAGAACCCGCACAGGGACAGCGACACGGGAGACAAGCAGGGCGCGGTAATAGCGCCTCTCAGGCCAGGTCCTGCGAGTTGCCCCGGGAGTACCTCTCCGGCATGCAGCAGAGAACTCGCGGTTACTTCGATGCCTCGGCCGGCTCGCTGATCGGCCAGGCTGATGCGGCGCGGCCTGTGAAGCGCGTGGGCTGGGTCCACACCTGCATCTTGCACCTGCTGCCTGCCGGGGGAAGTCGTATGAAGAGGTCGTGCGCCCGAGATACGAGAAGGGCTCCCGGTGAGCACCGGGAGCCCTTCCCCCTTCTGGGTACACGGGACAGACCCCGTACGTTCAGCCGCGGAAGCCGAGCATCCCGTGCAGTGAGCCGCCGACCGGTGCGGTGGCCGACTGCACCGTGCTCAGTGGTGCCGGGTCGGGCATCTTCTGGCAGACGGCGTCGGCCACGCCGGTGCCGCGCGGTGCCGTGCCGTCGGACAGATAGTTCGCCAGGTACTCGTCCAGGCAGGTGTTCCCCCTCAGCGTGATGCTGTGGTTCCCGCCGCCCTGCTCGACCACCAGGCTGGAGTGCTTCAGCAGGTGGTGAACGGTGACGCCGCCCTCATACGGGGTGGCCCCGTCGTTCGTCGCCTGGAACAGCAGCACCGGCGGCAGCTTGGTGTTGGCGACGTTCATCGGCTTGTGCGGCTTCGTGGGCCAGAACGCGCACGGCGCGTTGAGCCAGGCGTTGTTCCACGTGAGGAACGGCGCCTTCTCGTACATCGCCCAGTTGTCCTTGCGCCACTGGTTCCAGTCACGCGGCCAGGGGGCGTCACCGCACTCGATCGCGGTGTAGATGCTGTAGTTGTTGCTGCTGCTGCCGGCCTGCTCCGCGTAGTACTCGTACTCCTTGACCAGGTGGTCGGAGCTCTTGTCGTTCACGTAGGCAGCGAAGGCCCGCGCGAGGTAGGGCCAGGCATCGTTGCCGTAGACACCGGCCAGGAAGGTGTCCTCCAGCTCGGAGACGCCCACCTTGCCGCCCGCCGGGTTCTTGGCGAGTTCCGCACGCATCGCGTACCACTTGGCTTCGATCGCGGCCGGTTCGGTGCCGAGCTTGTACGTGTCGTTGTACGTGGCGATCCACGCCATGAGCGCCTTGTAGCGACCCTCGATCGCCGGGTCCTGGGACATGTTGGAGTCGTACCACGCCTTGGTGGGATCGACGATCGAGTCCAGGACCATGCGTCGCACCCGCTCCGGGAACAGCTTGCCGTAGACCGCGCCGAGGTATGTCCCACCCGAGTAGCCGAGGTAGTTGATCTTTTTGGCGCCGAGTGCCTCGCGGATCGCGTCCATGTCCCTGGCGGTGCTGATCGTGTTGATGTACGGCAGCACGTCCCCGTACTTCTTGCCGCACTCCTCGGCGAAGGACTTGGCGCGCGCGAGGTTGACCTTCTCCAGGGCGGGTGTGCCCGGCAGCGAGTCCGGGCGCACCGGGGCGAAGTAGCCCGGCTTGCAGTCCACGGCGGGCTTGCTCTGGCCCACTCCGCGCGGGTCGAAGCCTATGAAGTCGTACTGGGCCGCGACCGCCTTGGGCAGCAGGGGCGGGAGCCATCCGGCGATGTCCAGTCCGCTGACGCCGGGGCCGCCGGGGTTGATCAGCAGCGGGGCCTGGGACTTCTTGGCGGTGTGCGGGGTGCGGGACAGCGCGAGGGTGATCTGCCGCCCGTGCGGCTCGGCGTAGTTGAGCGGCACCTTCAGCGACGCGCACTGGAGGGTCGGATAGTCGTCCGTGTGGCAGTCCCTCCAGGTGATTTCCGAGGGCTGGGCGGTGGTCGCGGAGGGCGATGTGCCGGCCTGGGCAGGGACGGCCGTGAGGGTGCCGGCCAGTGCGACGGTCGCACTGAACAGCGCGGCTGCGCTTCTTCTCATGAACTTTCCTCAGAGCGTGGGGGGTTGCGTAAGGAAAAAGGACCGTGCGTGCACGGTCCCGGTCGAGATGCCTGGCCGGTGCCGAACAACCCTGTCGGGCCAGCCCAGTTCGGGGCGGCGATCAGCGCGTCGATGTGTCCGGCCGAGGCGAACCCGGTCCGGGGCATGTGCCCTTCGCGGAGCATGGGCGCATCCGGAAACCAGGCCGAGGTGTTGGACGACCCGTCGGCAAGGTCACGTGTCGCTGGCCGACGGGTCTGGGAGGGGGCGAGCACTGTCGGCACGTGCAGCGCTTGGGCCTTGCGCCGGGTGATGTCCGCTTCGACCGAGTGGCGCACCTCGTAGCGCTGGCGGTCGAAGGCTGGAGGGCGTTCCGCGCTCTTCCCAACCGTGCGCGGTGGCCGAAGTGTTGACCGACAAGCCGACGGGGCAGTTGCTGGGCGCTGCGCGTGCGCTCTGGTAGATCCATGGACGCCCTTGGCAGCGTATGAGAGATGCCCTTGTGGAGGGGCGGGCGTCATCGTTGCCTGACAAGACCGGCGCCTACGCCCTCACCGGAGCCGAGGCGACCACCGCGGTCCCTTTGCCCGCTGGGAGCGGGCGGTGGGCGCGCTGGTGGTCCTGGGCGTGAGTAATCGGCAGATCCGTGCACGGCGACGGTTACCGCGCACGGTTGACGGTCAGGTCGAGAGCATCCTGGCCAAGGGTGGCTTCAGGTCCCACGCCCGGGCTGCTTCCTGGTGGACAGCGGCTCAAGCGCTCCCTCGAAGGGCTGGAGTTCCCGCAAGCGAAGACTCAACGGCAACCGCGGCATGGTGCCTTCTCAGCCCGACACGCACCGTCCCCGCGTGCATAGCCCGCCAAGCCATCATCATCGAGAAGGGTGACCCTGTGCCGCGCGCTGGATCGTGGGCAAGGCCTGGAAGGCGTCCTGCTGTCGGCTCAGGGGTCCGAGGACCTGGTGCACGTCGTGTGTCTTGCCGCTGAGTTCCAGTCCACTCCGGTGGAAGTGTGGACCGGCTACGCGAGATGGGCGTCGTGATCGGCTCGTACGAGCTTCACCGGACGAAGGCCAGCGGCGGGGCCGACCGCCGCCGATGGGAGGCGTGGGCCGGAGTGCACTGTCGGCAGGGTCGCGGTCAGCACGGGCGGCGGCAACCGGGGCACCGGCCTGGCCATCCCGCACCGCCCCGACCACGGCCAAGCCGGGCTGCCTCGGCCGAAAGGCCGAGACGCCGATGGGGCGGTCTCGTCGGCACGGGGCGCCTCTTGCCGGTGAGGGGGACGGTGGCCCCCTGCGGCAGCCCCCTTTCCCAGGCGTTTTCTCCATTGCGTCACCCCCGGAGACGACGCGATGGCACCCCCGAGGCTGACGAAACCGGCTCTCGGATCAGACCCAGGGGGTCGGCAATTCGGCTGATCCACGGGAGCTGCACAAACCGGACGATGGAGGTGTTCCCAGCCAGGGGCGGGCCCGCACCCCCGTCCCAGCGCTGTCTGCGCCCTCGATCGGAGTAGGCCCCATGACCACCACCGCGCCCACCGGCTCTCGTGCCATCACCACCGTGGCCGCCCGCGCCACCGAGCTCTCCAAGGTCTACGGACAGGGCGAGACCCGGGTGATCGCCCTCGACCGGGTCTCCGTCGGCTTCGGACAGTCCCAGTTCACGGCGATCATGGGGCCTTCCGGGTCCGGCAAGTCCACGCTGATGCACTGCGTCGCCGGACTCGACAGTTTCTCCTCCGGCTCGGTGCGCGTCGGCGACACCGAGCTCGGGTCTCTGACCGACAGGCAGCTCACCAAGCTCCGCCGGGACAAGATCGGCTTCATCTTCCAGGCGTTCAACCTGCTGCCGACCCTCACCGCACTCGAGAACATCACGCTCCCGATGGACATCGCGGGCCGCACACCGGACAAGCAGTGGCTGGACACCGTCATACGGATGGTCGGCCTGTCCGGCCGGCTCAGCCACCGCCCCGCTCAGCTCTCCGGCGGCCAGCAGCAGCGAGTCGCCGTTGCCCGGGCGCTCGCCTCCAGGCCGGACATCGTCTTCGGGGACGAGCCGACCGGCAACCTGGACTCGCGCTCGGGTACCGAGGTCCTCGGATTTTTGCGTGACTCCGTACGGGAGTTGGGTCAGACCGTCGTCATGGTCACCCACGATCCCGTCGCCGCCTCCTACGCGGACCGGGTCGTCTTCCTCGTCGACGGGCGGATCGTCGACGAGATGTACGAGCCCACCGCGGACGGGGTCCTCGATCGCATGAAGGCCTTCGACACCAAGTTCCGCACGAGCTGAGCGGTACGCATGGGCGCGAACAGACCCACGCCCCCAGGCGACAGCACCGACCGCATTGACAGGCGCTGCGGCAGACCGAATCCGGCCGCCCAGCCCCGCCCTCACTCCATCAGGACACCACCATGTTCCGCACAGCCCTGCGCAACGTCCTTGCGCACAAGGCCAGACTGCTGATGACCCTGCTCGCCGTCATGCTCGGCGTCGCGTTCGTCTCCGGCACCCTGGTCTTCACCGACAGCCTCGCCAGCGCCTACCGCGACCAGGCGGCCAAGAGCTACGCGCACGTGGACGTCGAGGTCCGCGCGTACGCCGACTCCTCGGGCAAGAACCCCGGCCTCAGCCGGAAGACGTTCGACGAGATCGCCCGGCTCGACGGGGTCGCCGATGCCGTCGGGCGGTTCTACGGGGGCGCTTCCGTCGCCGACAAGGACGGCGGGCTCATCGGCAGTGCCGCGTCCAACCTGGGCGGCAATTTCGCGCCGGGGAAGGACGGCAAGGACGGGCTCTACGTATTCACCGACGGTAGTGGTCCCACCAAGGCCGGGCAGATCGCCCTCGACAATGCCTCGGCTTCGAAGGGCGGCTTCGACGTCGGCGACACCGTGCGTGTCGCCGTCAAGGGTCCGGCGAAGACGTACAAGCTCTCCGGGATCTTCACGACCGAGGACAGCGCGGTGGCCGGCGGCGGCAGCCTGGTGCTGTTCGACACCCCGGTCGCCCAGCGGCTCTACATCCGGCCGGGCGTCTATCAGGCCATCACCGTCACCGCCGCTCCCGGCGCCTCGGACAGTGAACTCGCCGCCGCCATCGGGAATCTGCTGCCGGACTACGCGGATGCCCAAACCGGTCAGCGGCTCGCCGCCCGGGACGCCTCTTCGGCCGCTGGAGACGCGAAGATGCTCAACACGATGCTGCTCGTCTTCGCCGGGGTCGCGCTCTTCGTCAGTGTCTTCCTGATCGCCAACACCTTCACCATGCTGGCCGCCCAGCGCACTCGGGAGCTCGCCCTGCTGCGTGCCGTCGGCGCCTCCCGTAAGCAGGTCACCCGGTCCGTGCTGGTCGAGGCCATGGTGGTTGGTGCTGTTGCCGCCGCCGCTGGTCTGGGGCTCGGGGTCGCCACGGCCGCTGTGCTGCGTTCCACGATCGGTGGGCTCGGCGGGGAGATTCCGGACGGGCCGCTGATCGTCACATCGTCGACCGCCCTGGTCGCGGTCCTCGTCGGCGTTCTGGTCACCATGCTGGCGGCCTGGCTGCCGGCCCGTCGTGCCGCGAAGATCCCGCCCATCGCGGCTATCGGCAGCGCGCACCTGCCGGCCACCACCAAGTCCCTGGTCCTACGGAACTCCCTCGGCGGCATCATCACGCTGCTCGGCGCCGCGGCCGCCGTCGCGGGTGCCGGGTCCGGCGGCTCCGGGGGCGCAGCGCTCGTCGGGCTCGGTGCCTTCCTCGCGCTGGTCGGTGTCATCGTGCTGATCCCGTTGCTGTCGCGGCCCGCGATCGCGGTCGTACGGCCGCTGCTGCGGCGCGGGTTCGGGGTCTCGGGGCAGCTCGCGGGACAGAACGCCGTACGCAACCCGCGCCGTACCGGCGCCACCGCCTCCGCGCTGGCCATCGGGCTCACGCTGGTCACCGCTCTGACCGTGCTCGGTGTCACCCTCGGTCAGAGCGTGGACAGGATGACGACCGACATCGTCAGGGCCGACTACATGGTCACCGCGGACGGCGGCGACGGACTGGACGCTTCGACGGTCGCCGCCCTGCGCAAGGCCGAGGGCGTCAGAGCGGTCTCGCAGGAACAGCCCGCGTCGATGCAGGTCGGCGACAGCGAGCAGCAGGTCACCGGCGTCACTCCCGCGGACTTCGAGAAGGCCATGCACCTCACGGTGGTCTCCGGCTCGCTGGACACGCTCGCAAAGGGGCAGATCGCCGTTGCCGAGGACGTCGCGCGGGCTCACGGCTGGAAGGCCGGGGACGCCCTGCCCGTGACGTGGGACGACTCCAAGAGCGGCAAACTGACCGTCGGGGCCGTCTTCGAGAGCAACACCGTCGTCTCGCCGGTCGTCGTCTCCACGGACCTGCTCGAGCCGCACGAGGCCAAGACGGTCATCTCGCGGATCTACGTCAAGACGGACGGCAGCACGACCGAGAAGGCACTCCTCGACGCCCTTGCCGGGAACCCGGCGATCAAGGTCGGCGACCAGCAGGACATCCGAAACCAGTTCGGTGGGTTCCTCAGCACCGTGCTGAACGTCATGTACGGGCTGCTCGCGATCTCCCTCGTCATCGCGGTGCTGGGAGTGGTGAACACCCTCGCGATGTCGGTCTTCGAGCGGCGGCGGGAGATCGGGATGCTGCGGGCGATCGGCCTCGACTGGCCGGGTGTGAAGCGGATGATCCGGCTGGAGGCCGTGGTCATCTCGCTCTTCGGCGCGGCGGTCGGGATCGGGCTCGGGGCCTTCCTGGGCGGGGCCGTCGGCCAGGCCATGAAGGCGGACATCCCCGGCTACGCACTGGTGCTGCCGTGGGGACGGTTCGCGCTCTTCCTGGCACTGGCAGGTCTGGTCGGCACGCTGGCCGCCATGTGGCCGGCCCGCAGCGCGACCAGGCTGAACATGCTCACCGCCATCAAGAGCGAGTGACCGGTCGAGCATCCGGCGAGCGGTGAATCGCCGTATCTGCGGCGGGTCCGCGCACCTGGGCAAGGTGCGCGGCCCCGTCGGCGTACGGCGGTCTGCTCCGGCCCCAGCGGCCGGTGGCTCCAGCGCCCAGCACCTCGGTCTTGGCCAGGGCCGCACGGTCAAGGGCCTGCGGCCCAGCGACATCCCGGCGTGGAGGCCGATCATGCACGCCGCTGTCGTGACCCGTTTCGGAGAGCCCGAGGTCTTCGAGGTCACCGGACTGTCGGCCCGGGCCCCGGTACCCGGTCAGGTGGCCACGCAGAAGGCGGAACGAGCTTGCGGACGTTGCCTTTCATTTGCCCGAATGTCATTCGGTGAGCCATTGCAGGAAACCCTCCTGAAAAATCGCCTCGCCTCTGATATCACTATTCGTCTCTCGTGGGAGGTGCGCGCTCATGGGGCGTCCGGAAAAACCCCTGGATCCGCAGGCAGGTCCCGTCCAACGGCTGGCCCATGAGCTGCGGGAACTGCGCAGGACGGCGGGCAGTCCCTCCTACCGCACCATGGCCGAGACCGCGGGCTTCTCCGCGACAACTCTGACGCAGGCCGCGGCGGGGGAACGGCTGCCGTCGCTGGCCGTCGTGCTGGGGTACGCGCGCGCGTGCGGAGCCGACCCAGGGGAGTGGGAACCCCGCTGGAAGGAGGCCCGGACGGAGGCCGAGGGGGCGACGCGCGACGAGGACGAGGGCGAGACGCCACCTCCGTACCGGGGCCTCGCCCGCTTCGAACAGGACGACCATGCGCTGTTCTTCGGCCGGGACCGGATGATCGAGGACCTGAACCGGCTCGTGTGCGACCACCGGTTCGCGGTGCTGTTCGGGGCGTCCGGCAGCGGCAAGTCCTCCCTCCTCCGGGCTGGGCTGATCCCGCGTCTGCGCCAGGAGATCGCGGCCCAGGATCGCCCGGCGGTGCTGCGGGTGCTCACCCCGGGGCCCAGACCGGCCACCACGTACGGCCATCTGCTCGCGCCCGCGCGCGAGGAGCCGGAGAGCTGGGTGGTGGTCGACCAGTTCGAGGAGGTCTTCACCCTCTGCCGGGACCGCGCCGAGCGCGCCCGCTTCATCGACCTGCTGCTGTCCTCTCGGGGCCCGGACAGCCGGCTGCGGGTCCTGGTCGCCGTACGGGCCGACTTCTACGCCCGCTGCTCCGAGCACGGCGGCCTCGCGGAGGCGCTGCGCGGCGCCGGCCTGCTGCTCGGCCCGATGACGGCGGACGAGCTGCGGGCGGCGGTCGTCAAGCCGGCGCAGGCGGTCGGGCATTTGGTGGAGCGGGAGCTGACCGCACGGATCGTCGAGGACGTGCTCGACGAGCCCGGCGGCCTGCCGATGCTCTCGCACGCCCTCCTGGAAACCTGGCGGCGGCGCAAGGGCCGGATGCTGACACTCGCCGCGTACAAGGCAGTCGGCGGCGTCAGCGGCGCGATCGCGGCGAGCGCCGAGGAGGTGTACGGCGAGCTGTCCCCGGCGCGTGCGGACGCCGCCCGTCGGCTGCTGCTGCGGATGGTCGAGCCAGGTCAGGGCACCCCCGACACCCGGCGCCCACTCCTCAGGACGGAACTTGAGGAGTGGGCCGACCCGGACGTGCCCGACGTCGTGGAACGGCTGGCCCGCGCCCGGCTCCTGACCACCGACGAGGAGGGCGTCCACCTCGCCCACGAGGCACTGATCACCTGCTGGCCGCGCCTGCACGGCTGGGTCGAGCAGGAGCGCGGGCGGCTGCGCCACCACCGGGCGCTCACCGAAGCCGCCCGCTCCTGGCTGGAACACGACCGCGACCAGGGCGCGCTGTACCGGGGCACCCGGCTGGCGCGCGCGGAGGAGCTGTTCGCCGACGGCGGCCTGTTGACCGTGTCCGAGCGCGCCTTCCTCACCGCCGCGCTGGATGCCCGGGACGCGGAGCGCCGGGCCGCTGCCCGGTCCACCCGCCGGGCACGGATGCTGGTGAGCGCGCTCTCCGGCGTCCTCGCGGTCGCCCTGGCCGCCGCGCTGGTCGCCTGGCAGACACAGCGCGACAACGACCAGCGCCGCACCGACGCGGCCGCCCGTCGCATCGCCGACGTCGCCGACGCCCTGCGCACCACCGACCCGCGCACCGCGATGCTGCTCGGTGTCGCCGCCTGGCGCGTCGCCCCGCTGTCGGAGACCCGTCGCGCCCTGCTCGGATCCCTCGCCCAGCCTGAGCGCGACACGTTCACGGATCCCACCCCCGGGTCCATCCCGAACCGCTTCGTCCTCGACTCCGGCCGCACCCTGCTCAGCATTGAAGGCAGCACCTGGCGCACCTGGAACATGGCCACGCACACCCTCACGGGCTCGGGCCGCCTGCCGGACGGAAACGTACAGTCCGCCTCCCCGGGCGCCCGGGTGCTGGCGGTGAGCATGGAAGGGGACGGCGTACGCCTGTGGAACACGGCCGCCGGCGCCTGGTTGCCCGGCGCCCCCCTGCCGCCCTACTCCACCGTCCGCTTCACCGGCCACACCTACCTGGAGGGCGGCCCGGACGACGACCGCGTACGGCTGCATTCCCTCACGGACGGCAAGGTCCTGTACGAGACGCGGGCGCCGAGTCTGGAGACCGTGGCCCCGAGCGCCGACGGCAGGCTGGTCGCGGTCTGCCCGTCCGGCGGCTCCCCGCAGGTCCGGGACCTCGCCGACCGGCGTACCCTCCACGGCGCCTGGGAGAAAACGGACGGCCTCTGCGACGACTACAGTTCGATGCTGTTCTTCGGCAGCGGCACCCGGCTGGCGGCCTTGTCGGACTCCGGAGTACGGGTGTGGGACACGGCATCCGGGGCCGGGATCGCCGACATCGCCGACCCGGGCGTGAGCTACGCCGCCTTCGGCAAGGACGACGGCTTCCTCGCGACGGCCGACGCCACTGAGATACGGGTGTGGCGCCTTACCTCACCCTCGGCCCCGGTATTCCGCCACGCCTTGAACAATCAGTATCTCTACGACGGCCTGGCCTGGGACCCCGCCCGCCCGGTCCTCCGCTACCTGGCGGGCGGCACCGTCCACTCCGTCGACGTCACCCAGGCTGTGACCCCCGCCTGGCGCGCCCGGCCCGTGAACGACGTCCGGTTCAGCCCGAACGGCAGCAGGATGGTCACCGCCCAGCGCGACGGCACGCGCTACCGCTTCCAGCTGTACGACACCCGCACGGGCCGCGTGCTGCGGACGCTGCCGCCCACGCCGGTCCCCGTCTCCAGCGACACCACGTTCCCGGTCGTACCGTCCGACACGGTGCCGCTGATGACGTTCGCCCCGGACGGCCGCACACTCGCCTACGGTGTCTCGGCCCCCGGCAGCGACGCGGCACGCCAGCACTTCACGCTCTGGGACCTGACCCGCGACCGCGCCCGCACCACCCTCAACCTGACCGGCTCGGCGGTGGTCTCCGTCGCCCTCGGCCCCGGCGGCCGCACTCTGTACGCCGCCCGCACGCCGGACACCGGCGACTTGACCGACGAGGTGTGGGACACCGGGACACACCGCAGGACGGGCGTGCTCAAGGGGATGGCCGGTATGCACCTCGCCGTCCACCCCGACGGCCGGCTGCTGGTCGGTGACAACAGCACCGCCGCCCTGCCGTCGGGGAAGGTCGCCGCCCACGACCTCGTCCAGGCCGAGCAGACGACCGCCGTGGCGTTCAGCGGTGACGGCGCCCTCCTGGTGGCCGGCGACCAGGCGGGCCGGGTCGCGCTGTGGGACGGGAGGCTGAAAAACCGGGCGGGCCTGCTGCGGAACGTCTTCCCGGCCCCGCTCCGCGACACCCCCGAGGCGGTCTCCGAGCTGGCGGTGAGCTCCGACGGCCGGACGCTGGCGGTGGGCGGCGACGCTGGGAGCGTACAGCTGTGGGACGTGAGGACCCAGCAGCCGCTGGGCGGCCCCCTGACGACACCGGGCGAGGCCGTCGACTCGCTGGCCTTCAGCCCCGACGGCACGACCCTGTACGTGGGCAGTGCGCACGTACCACTGCAGCGGTACGTCGTGGATCCGGAGCGGGCCGTGCGGGAGGTCTGCGCCCGGGAGGGCGCGGAACTGACGCGGGCGCAGTGGCGGACGTACGTGCCCGAGGAGCCCTACCGCCGGATCTGTCACTGAGGGAGCCGGGGGGTGATCCGCCCGGCCAGAGACACGAGCCGGTCGGCGCCCTCGGCCCACCCGATCCGCGCGAGAGAGAGCACCCAGCTCCGGGCACCCGGGCGCCACACCACGTGGCTGACGTCCTGCTGCTCCCGCACCAGGTGGCCGCTTTCCCGGAAGGCGGCTTGTCCCAGCCCGTCGACCTCGGTGACCCGCACGTCGCTTATCCCTGCGGACGAGGGGTCGCCGGCCAGGTTGTGGGCCACGGCGAGTGCGGCGTCATAGGACCGCCTGGCGAGGCTCAGCGACAGCAGCACCGCCCCGTCGCCGGTGGCATAGCTGCTGGTGTCCAGGGCCGTGCCGTTTTCGGGCCGACCTGCGATGCGGACTTCAGCTCCGGCAGCACCGTACCGGCGGGCGGCCAGGCCGAGGGCGGAGCACAGCCGCGAAGGGGGCGGCGTCTTCACCGTGGGGTCGGGGCTGGGGTCCGGAGAGACCGTGACCACCTGCGGGGAGGGGGCAGAGGCGGCGGAGTCGCTGCCGCTGGTGCAGGAGGTCAGCAGCGCGATGCCGACCGGCGCCGACTGCCGGGAGGGCGGCGGGCAGGGAACGGCGCGGGTTCATGGGGTGGGTTCCTCGTGAGGTGAACGGGGGGAGCTGGGGGTGGGCCGGCCCCGGTGCCTGGGGGGATGGTCACTGAGGCCGGCCGGCACGACGGGTCAGGCACTGACCACGGGCGGGTCAGGCACTGACCAGGGGATCACTTTGGATAGGTGTTGTACGTCGCGTAGTCATCGACCCGGATGTTGGTCTGCCACTTGCCGAACTGGTAGTCGCCGTCCCACCAGAACCGCTGCTTGCCCGAGCCGCAGCTGGAACCGTCGGTCCGGAAGGCGCCGACGTAGGTGCCCTGGACCCAGCGGCGCTTCACCACCATGATCGGCTGGGTGTACTGGCCGGGCTTCAGGTCGACGGACAACATGTACTTGGTGGTCGTGGATCCGCCGCGCTTGTAGGACGGGCTGACCTCGAACAGCTTCCCGACCTTGGGGATAGCGACGTCGACCTTCAGGCCGATCGACCACTCCCAGCTCGTCGTTTTGTCCTGGCCATAGGAGTAGGTGCACTTGGGGGCGTTCACGGGGCATTGGAACTTGGGTCCGCGCCACACCCAGTCCTCCCAGGTGTTGCGGGCCTGGATCTTTGGCTTCGCCCAGGTGGTGTCACCGGGGCGGTAGCTGGCACCGTCGGACTTGAAGCACCAGGTCTGCGCCGATGCCGAGCCGGGCGAGGCCAGCAGGATGAGCGGAGCCAGGCCCAGGCTCATCGCCGGCGCCAGCCAGCGGCGGATGCTCTTCTTGCTCACGGCGGGCTCCGCCTCGGAGGCTGCCATGGTGTGGGGACGCACTTGGATGGCTCCTTGAAAGGAGAGGGTCGACGGGGAGAGAGCGGTCCGGCGTTTCGAGCGGTGCGCCACGGTCATCGCCGGTAGGCGACGAGCATGTGGTACTGGTCGGTGGTCTGGCTCCACTCGCCCCGCCATTTGTCCGTCTGGGACCATCCCTCGCAGTTCTTGCCGCGGTAGGCCGTCATCGAGACCCGGTCACTGTTGGAGAACCACACGTTCTTCCAGTAGGTCGTCTTGTGGGGCTGGTTGCCGGTCAGGCACCGGTTCCACTTCTTGCCGTTAGGCCGGGTGACGTTGATACGCCAGCTGTACGCGTCCACGTTCTGGTTGACGATCTTGACGCAGGCGGTGAAGACGGGGGAGTTGCAGTTCGGGGCGGCACTGGCCGGGCCGGCGGTCAGGGTGAGTGAGGCCAGGGCGATGGCGGTGACGCCCAAAGCGCCGGTGAGTCTCCTGCGGAGTGAACGGGACACGGCCCCGCTCCCTTCTGTTCGTCGATCGGACCGGGTGCAATCGACTTTCGGGGCGGAGAAGTTGAACGGCAATCCGGTTCCGTGGAGGCGATCAACCCGGTGATCAGGCCGATGAGCCGAGGCTCCGGCACTGGAGGTTGCCCATGCATGACGTCGGGGTGAACGAAAGGCGTCTTCGGGCGCCGATGGGTGGTTGGATGAATCCCCCAGCACACGGGCCCGCGCGGCACCAAGCTCACCGCGAC
This sequence comes from Streptomyces sp. NPDC058678, assembly GCF_042714835.1. Taxonomy (NCBI): domain Bacteria; kingdom Bacillati; phylum Actinomycetota; class Actinomycetes; order Kitasatosporales; family Streptomycetaceae; genus Streptomyces; species Streptomyces sp. NPDC058678. Next base: position 209,963 of record NZ_JBHXSG010000008.1, read on the forward strand.
GACACCGGCGAGAAATACCTCTTCCGTCCGCGTGCACAGCCCCGCCACCTGGGGCGAGTCGAGCGCCAGGGATCGGGAGCGCTGGCGGCGTATACGGCGCGCCCCAGGGCAGCCCCCTCCCCCGGCTGCACGTTCAGTCGATCATCCGGACCCGCAACGGCAACGACTACAGAAAGGAGCTCCTCAGGCAGAACCACCTGCCGGCACTGCACCAACTGACCTGGCCCCGTCACCTCGTGGGTGCGGGGCATCTGACACGCGGCCGACGCGACCGCCATTTCACCGAGGAGCTGGACTTCAGGGGTCCACCGTGAAGTTCCACGTTTGCGAGCAGGTGGTCTCGCATCCGCTGGTGAGCCAGCCCTGACGGAACTCCGCATTCGCAACCGACGGTGGTCATAGGCGCACAACGGTGGCCGCAGCGGGTCGTGGGGCCGACACGCAGGTGGCGGAACCCCGGGCGAGGGGTTCGCGGCTGGCGCGCCGTCGTTGAGGGGAAAAGGAGGCCGAGGGCCGGCGCAGCGTGGCACCGGCCCCCTCCCGCATCGCCGGCTACAGGGCGATGACCTGCCATTCCTGGTTTGACCCGCCCGTGTCGGGCCATTGGATGACCGGGGTGCCGTCCGTGGTGGAGGCGTCCTTGATGTCGGCGCACCAGCCGTTGTGGACGTTGACGAGCCGGTAGTAGCCGCTGGTCGCTGGGACCAGCTTCCACCACTGGTTGCTGCTGTCGGTGTCGGTCCACTGGTCGAGGGCGGCGCCCTGAGCGGAGCCGCTGGGGCTGTCGAGGACCTTGCCGCTGCGGACGTTGGACAGCCGGTAGGAACCGTCGGTGTTGGGGAGCAGTTTCCACTGCTGGTTGGTGCCGCCGGTCGAGGGCCACTGGATGACGGCGGCACCGTCGGCGCTGGAGGCTCCGCTGACCTCCAGCACCTTGCCGCTCTTGCGGTTCACCAGGCGGAAGGTGCCCAGGTCCGCGGTGAAGGGGCGGTCGTAGACCTCCAGGTTGCGGATGGAGGCCCACACGCCGGAGGGCAGTCCGGTCACGGTCACGCGAACGTACCTGGCCTGGGCGCTGAACGTGGCGACCTGGACCTGGCTCGTGCTGGTGGTGTCGGTGCGGTCGGCCAGTGTGGTCCAGTTCGCGTTGTCGGTGGATCCCTCGATCCTGTACCGGTAGTTGGTGGCGTCGGACTCCCAGGCGATACGTGCGCCGGTGATCGACTTCGTCGCCCCCAGGTCCACCCTCAGCCAGTGCCCGGTGTTGCCGTTGTTCGCGCACCAACGCGTAGCGGTGGAGCCGTCGACCGCCTTCGCCGCAGTGTTGCCCTTGGAGGATTCCTGGCTGCTCGCCGTGGCGGTACCGCCCGCTGCGACATCGGCCGGCTGCACCGTCCGGTCCAGCGTGACGCCGAGGATGCTGTCCTCGGGGATGCGGGTGCGGTTGATGCCGGTGACGGTCACCTTGCCGCTGCCGTCCACGCTGTACGACAGGTCGGCGCCCGAGGCGACGTCGAAGACCCGGGTGACCTGGGCGTCGCCGATGGACGGGGTGGTGAACGACGTGCCGCTGTAGGCGGAGAGGAGGTGGATGTAGAAGGTGTTGTCCTTGTATGTGTACCCGTACTGGCCGTCGACCGGCTCCCAGGGGCCTCCCCGGGTGCCGTACACGGCGGCGCCGCAGCTGGATAGGAAGGATCCGATCTGGCGCACCAGGGTTGCCTGGGCGCTGGGCACCGCGCCGGAGCGGTTCGGTCCGACGTTGACCAGGCAGGTGATGTTCCGTACCCAGGCGTTGACCAGGATGTTCATGGCGGTGCCGAAGCTCATCACGCTCGAGCCGGCCTTGTAGCCCCAGGCACCGCCGATGGTGAAGCACTTCTCCGCCACCTTGCCGGTGCGGATCGCGCCGGTCGGGACGGAGGAGCCTTCCTCACTGGTGAAGTCGCCGATCCAGCCGGAGCGCAGGGTGGTGACGATGTCGGGCTGGTGCTTGCGGACCAGGCCGGTCAGCCCCAGCGGCTTGCCCGTGGCCGGGTCGGTGTCGCTATAAGCGGCGTCCACCGGCCACTCGTTCGCCGTGTCGAGGAACTTGCCGGGCTCCCAGAAGAAGGCGGCGTCCGCGTCGGAGCCCTGCTGGCCCAGCCAGCCGCCGTCCCACCAGAGGTCGTCTATCTTGCCGTACTGGGTCACCAGCTCCTTGACCTGCTGGTACACCTCGTTCTTCATGATCCGCGCGTTCTCCTTGTGCGCGGGATCAGTGGTGTAACCCCAGGCGTTGTCCAGGCAGTTGGTGCCGTGGACGTCGTAGTAGCCGGGGTAGCGCCAGCTCAGGGGCGAGTAGTACAGGCCCACCTTGAGGCCGGCGTCGCGCACAGCGGTGACGTACTGGCCGATGAAGTCGCGCTGCAAAGGCTCCTGGCCGCTGTGCCAGGCGTTCGGGTGGGTGGACGGCCAAAGGGCGAAGCCGTCGTGGTGGCGGGCCGTGAGCACCGTGTACTTCGCGCCCATGTCCTTGGCCAACTGGGCCCAGTCGGCCGGGTTGTAGGCGCTGGCGGTGAACTGCTCGCCGGTGGCGTCGGTGACGTACTTCTTGTAGTTCTCCGGGGTGACGGCGGCGTTCTCCATGTACCACTCGCCCTTGGCCGGGCCGGAGTAGACACCCCAGTGGATGAACATGCCGATCTTGGCATCCTGCAACCACTGGATCTTCTCGTCGGGCTGCTGTTCCACACCCAGGTCGAGCTCGGGAATGCGCAGCGGCCGCAGGGGCAACGGCTGGGTGGAGGCGGCATGAGCGGGGGCCGCCAGGGTCGGCGTGACGGCGGCGGCGACCGTCATGGCCGCCATTCCCGTCAGCACTCTTCGTCGGGTGATCGGTTCTGACAAGGGAGATCTCTCCTGACTGTCCACAGGACAGCACGGACCGTGCTGCGACTCAGCATCCGGGACCGAACAGATCGGATGAATCATCCAGTGAATAGCGGGCGCAAGGGGGCCGCACGGAGGCGTGCACCTCACCGGATGACACTGGACGAATTAACGGGCCAGAAGTCAGGTCTTGTCCAGAGGTTGGGCTGGAAATTCCGGGAACTCACAGGTCGATCACCCGCGAGTGCGAGAGAGCGTCAGACATCGGATGTACAGCCCTTGACGCGACCATGTCCCACCCTTACCGTCCCTCACCAGGGCCGCACACAACCAAACATTTCGAACCACCGTGAGGAATCCATGCTCCGACGCACCCTCACTCTCGCGCTGGCTGCCACGCTGAGCGTGTTCACCCTGCTGGTCGCTGGATCGCCCGCGCAGGCCGCCCCGGTCACCGTGACCAACGCGACCCAGTTCACCGACACCACCGGCGCCGTGGTCCATGCCCACGGTGGTGGGGTGATCAAGGTGGGCACGTACTACTACTGGTTCGGCGAGAACCGCAACGCCGACAACACCTTCAAGGCCGTCTCCGCCTACCGCTCCACCGACCTCAAAACCTGGGAGTTCCGTAACAACGTCCTCACCCAGGCCAGCGATCCCGAGCTGGCCGTCGCCAACATCGAGCGCCCGAAGGTCATCTACAACAGCACGACCGGCAAGTTCGTGATGTGGATGCACAAGGAGAACGGCACCGACTACACCCAGTCCCGTGCCGCCGTGGCCGTCTCCGACACCGTCGACGGCGACTACACCTGGCAGGGCAGCTTCCGGCCGCCGTCCGGCACCACGTCCCGGGACATGACCCTGTTCAAGGACGACGACGGCACGGCGTACCAGATCACCTCCGCGGCCGGCAACGCCGACCTGCACATCTACCGGCTCACCGCCGACTACACGACGTACGAAAGCCTGGTCGCCAACCCGTGGGCCGGAACCTTCCGGGAGGCGCCGGCGCTGTTCAAGCGCAACGGCGTCTACTTCATGCTGACCTCCGGCAACAGCGGCTGGAGCCCCAACCAGCAGAAGTACGCGACCGCCACCAGCATCACAGGCCCCTGGACCGCCATGACCGACATCGGCGATGCCACCGCCTACGGCTCCCAGACCACCTTCGTCCTGCCCGTCCAGGGCACGCAGGGCACCTCTTATCTGTACATGGGTGACCGCTGGGGCAACTCCATGGGCGGCACGGTCAACGACTCGCAGTACGTCTGGCTCCCGCTGACCTTCCCGACCAGGACCACCATGAACCTGCCCTGGTACCCCCAGGTCGCCATTGACACGGCCGCTGGCACGGTCAGCGGAGTGGGCGGCGGCCCGTACTACAGCCTGGTCGCCCGGCACAGTGGCAAGTGCCTCGACATCTCCGACAACTCGGCCGCCGACAGCTCGGTCGCCCTCCAGTACACCTGCGGCGGCGGCCTCAACCAGCAATGGCGGCTGCAGGACGCGGGGGGCGGATACGTCCGCGTTCTCGCGCAGCACAGCGGCAAGTGCCTGGACGTCGCGGACAACTCCACCGCCGACGGCGTCTTCGTGAACCAGTACCGTTGCACCACCGGCACCAACCAGCAGTGGATGTTCCAGGACCAGGGAAGCGGCTACTACCGACTTCTCGCCCGGCACAGCGGCAAGTGTCTTGACGTGGCGAACGCATCCACGGCCAACGGCGCCCGCCTCATCCAGTGGAGCTGCGGCACCGGAACCAACCAGCAGTTCCAGCGCCCCACCGTCTGACAACGAAGCCCGCCCGGCAGATGGCACCTTATGCCTGCCATCCGCCGGGCTCTGGACTGTCCCCCGCCATGCCGCAACTCGTCCACGACTACGACGATGTCCGGGATCCGTGGCCCGTGCACGCCCTCGACACAGACCACTTCGGAACGCCTACAGCACTGCGGGCGTGAATACCCTTGTCGGCGAGGATGTCGCCGAGCAACTCGCTGGCACCGTTGATGACGCCGGGCTGGCCGGTGAACGTAGGCGCGGAGGCGACGAACCCGACGACCTTGACGATCCGCTTGATGTGGTCCAGGTCCCCGGCGACCGACTTCACGGCAGCCAGCGCGTTCAGCGCGCAGGTGCGGGCCAAATCCTTCGCCTGCTCAGGAGAGATTTCCGCAACCGACCTTGCCGGTCAGCGCGAGCCTGCCGTCGACGAGGGGAAGTCGCCCCGAAGTGTAGATGTAGGGGCACCCGGGCGTCCGGAGCGGCGGAGGGCACGTTCTGAGGCGTCCCCGGGCACGGGGTCGGTGAAGGTGTCCGTCTCGGGCTGGGCGAGGGAGCCGAGCAGGGCCCGGCGGGTCTCGGGCAGCTTAGCGGTGCGCCACGCGGCGACGCCGAGCAGCATGGCGGTGCGCGGCTCGGTGGTGCGCAGCGCGTCGGCGACCTCGGCGACCTGGCGGGCCGCGTCGTCCGTGCGTCGCCGCTCGTTGTCCAGGTACTGCTGCCAGACGGCGAGCCCGCTGACCAGCGCCACCGCCAGGACGGCGTAGAGCGCGGTGAGGAGGGTCCGGGATCTGCGGGGGGGGGGGGGGGGGGGGCGGGGGGGCGACCGGGGTTTCCCCCACGCGGGCACCTTTGCGGGGGGTGGGGAGTTCCCCGCACGACCCGGGCA
>NZ_JBHXSG010000008.1:215523-223029 GCF_042714835.1 Streptomyces sp. NPDC058678
GCCCCGCGCCCCCCCCGCCGGCGCCGGCCCCCCCCGGCGCGGGCGGGCGCGCCCCCCCCCGGGGCGGCGGCCCGGTGTTCCGCCTCGCGGGCCTCGATGGCGGCGGTGAGGAAGTCCCGCTCCGTCCCGGTCAGCATGCCCGTGCGGTCCTGTGTGAACAGTTCTTCCGCGCGGGCCAGTCGGGTGCCCCGGTACAGGGTGCCGGGGTCCGGTCGTGCTCCAGCCAGGTGCGGGCTGTCTCGGCGAGGCGGCGGCGGTGGCGCAGCAGTTCGCGGTCCGCCTCGATCCAGCCGGTGAGGCGCGGCCAGCAGGCGATCAGCGCCTCGTGGCTAGCTGGACGCCGTCCTCGTCGACGGTGAGGAGGCGGGCGCGGGCCAGCCGCTCGACCACCACCGGCACCTCGGGGTCCGGGCACTGCACCAGCTCGGCCCGCGTGAGCGGGCGCCGGGTATCGGGTGTGCCCTGCCCCGGCTCGACCATCCGCAACAGCAGACGCCGGCGGTGTCCGCCTGGGTTGCGGACAACTCGCCGTACACCTGCTCGGCGGTCCCGGCGGAGCCCGCCGGGCTCGTCCAGGACCTCGGCCACCAGGCGGGCGGTCAGCGCCCGCTCCACCCGCAGCCCGACCGCCTGCGCCGGCTGGATCACCACTTCCCGCAGCTGCTCCGCGGTCATCGGTCCGAGCAACAGCCCGGCGCCGTGCAGCGCGTCCGCGAGGCCGCGGTGCTCGGCGCACCGGGCGTAGAAGTCCGCCCGTACGGCGATGAGCACCTTGAGTCGGCTGCCGGGGTCCCGGGCGGCGAGCAGCAGATCAATGAACCGGGCCCGCTCGGCCTGGTCCCGGCACAGGGTGAAGACCTCCTCGAACTGGTCCACCACCACCCAGCTCTCCGGCTCGCCCTCCGCCGGGGCCAGCAGATGCCCGTACGTCGTGGCCGGGCGCGGCCCCGGCGCAAGGATCCTCAGTACCGCCGGACGGTCGCGGTGGGCGATCTCCTGCGCAGGCGGGGGATCAGCCCCGCGCGCAACAGCGAGGACTTCCCGCTCCCGGACGCCCCGAAAAGCACCGCGAACCGGTGCTCGCACACCAGTTGCCGCAGCTCCTCCACCATCCGGTCGCGGCCGAAGAACAGCGCGTGGTCGTCCGGCTCGAACCGTGCCAGGCCCCGGTACGGCGGCGGACTGTCGTCGTCTTCCTGAACCGGAGCCCGGTTGACCTCGGCCTCCGCGCTCTTCCAGCGCGACTCCCACTCCTCCGGGTCCCCTCCGCAGGCCCGCACATACCCCTGGACGACGGCTGACGACGGCAGCCGTTCCCCGGCCGCCGCCTCCGACAGGGTCGTCGCCGAGAAGCCCGCCGCCTTCGCCATGGTCCGGTACGACGGACCGCCCGCAGCCCGGCACAGCTCCCGTAGCTCGTGGGCGAGCCACCGCACGGGACCGGCCTCGGGGTCCGCGGGTCTTTCGGGACGCCCCATGGGTCCCCCCCAGACACCAGCAGATCGAGCGAAAACGACATCGGGGGTCATACGTCCTGGTAGACGCTGATCCGGCGCAGAGCGTGCCCTGCGCGGCTGTGGCGTTGACGACAGTGCGCGACGAGGTGGCGGACAACCCGGCGGTGCTCTCGGGAGTTGATTGCCCAGCTGAAGTGAGTTGCCGGTCAACTTTCCCGTTGCCAGCCTCGGTGTCATCAAGCCGGATCCCGGCCCACCGAACATCTGGAGAACAACGCATGTCCCTCGCAGACATCACGGCGCCTCCCGAGCGGGAAGCGCACCAGCGACCCGGCGAGGCCCTGCCGGAACGCGGAACCGGCCTGCTCCGCTTCCGCAGGCGCACGATCGGGCAGATCGTCACCACGGTCGTACTGGCGATCTTCGCAACGCTGCTCGGCCCGCTGGGCGCGCTGCAGAGCGCGAGCGCGACAGTGCCGGACAAGGACAGCATCGCCCGCTGGAAGATCGGCGACAGAAACAGCTACGGCGCGTTCCTCAACGCCATCCGCAGCGCGGTGAACGTCGGTGACCCCCACATTCCGGGCAGCTCACGGCAAATCAACCACACGTCAGGAGACAGCGCCCATACGTCGTACTTCAATGTCGATGTCGAGGAAGCGCACAGCCAGCGGTTTGTGACGCTGCGGCTGCGCGCCTCGGACCTTTACCTCATGGGCTGGTGGGGCGGCGCTCGCGGAGAAGAGCGGTACCACGCAGTGGACGCCCAGCCCGACCCGCCGGTCCGCGGCGACCGACACGACAACGGCCTTCGGCCGGTGCGAGCACCGTTCGCGGGGAACTACAGCCGGCTCCCGGACCGTGAGCAGGTCGAGTACAGCGTGGACTCGCTCAGCAACGCGGTGCTCACGCTGATCCGCGCCCCCGAGAGGAGCAATGGGAACCAGACCAACGCCCAGCGCACAGCGTTCCTGCTGATGGCCCAGAGCGTCTCCGAGGCCGCCCGCTTCCGGCCCATGGCCGAATTCGTCCAGACAGCCCAGGTGAAGTATGTCCACGAAAAGCTCAGCGGACACTACGTGTCGATGCAGAACCGGTGGAAGGAGTTCAGCGACGCGGTCAACTACATGCTGGCCGCCAAGGTGAGCCTCAGCGACCGGGCCCCGACGCAGTACGTCTATCGGGCCGGGAAGTGGACCCTTCTGACGATCTCCACTGTGCAAATAGCCACGCAGCTGCTCATGACTGCGCTCGGCAAGCCCAAGAAGTAACCCCACTCGGTCCCGCCGAGAAGTGACGAACGGACGCGGCCCGGGCCGCGTCCGTTCGCATGTCCGTCGTCCGCGTCACGCCTGGGCCCTGAGGTCCACGCCTCAACCGCGTACCCGGGACCAGAAAGCCGTGAAGACCTCGGCGACCGAGTGGTCCAGCAGGATCCGCGGGGTCGCCGTGTTGTCCTCGGGCGGGAGGCGCCAGTGGCCGCCCTTCGCGCGGGGGTCGAGAGAGGCGTGATCTCGGTCGACGACCAGCTCGCCCATCACCGGGTCGTGGACGACGTCGAGGTACTCGGTCCCGTCCCGTGCGGTGAGCAGCCGGAGGCGGCCCCCGCATTCCAAGGTCACCGTCGGATCGGTGGCTCGGGCCGCCGTCTGCTCAGCCACCACCAGCCTCGCGGCGATCTCCGTCAGTACGGGCGCTACGAAGATCCACACAAACCGCTCGACATTGGTGCCGGTCGGTGAGGGAACGAAGTACGACCCCAACCGCGTACACGGCTCCCGCCCAGCGGGCCACGCGCCAGGCCCGCGGGGCGAGTGCGGTGACGGTGAGGGCGAGCAGCACGGGCACGGGCAGTCGCGCGCACGGCATCGGCTGCTGACAGGAATACGGGAACAGCAGCATGGTCTGGGTGACAACGCCCGTGGGCGGCGCCAGCAAGGCAAAGGCCGCCTGAAGTCTCCTACGGCAAGGAAGCCTGCGCACACCACGGGCAGGAACAGTCGGCTACCGGTGAGGCCATCGTGGCCAGCCCGCGGACACCGAGGCGGGCAGCACCCGTCGCCCGCAGGTCCGCAGCACCCAGGCAGCGTGCGAACGCGACGCCGAGCGCGAAGGTCGTGCGCCCGGCGGCGACGTCGAACCACAGCATCTGCGAGGCGAGCAGTGCCGGGCCCATCGGCCGGCGTATCCCGCTGCCGGCCAGGAGCAGGGCCGTCAGCCAGCAGGCCGCGAGTCCGGAGATGACGCTCACGGTGTTCACCCCGAACGCCGCCATCAAGTAGGGGTAAAGCACGCTGTAGTTGACGGTGTGCGTCCCGCCGTACCAGGACAGGTTGTACGCCGACCCGCCTTACCGCGCCGCAAGGTCCGCCCACGCCTTGTGCGCCGCGAGGTCCCATCCACCGGTGGCCAGGAACGCCCACCACACCGCGTACAGCGGAACCACCGTCAAGGTGGTCGACAGCTGAACGAGGTGACGTCGCCAGAAGGAGGAAGCAGGAGATGTGGGTGTAGGTCCGGGCGATAGCGCGCGGGCGAGGGTCGGCTGGAGGGAGTCTGCTGCGGGAGTCATGGGAAGACGACTGCCAGGGCGTAGCTCGCGAAGGCCGCGGCCAGTGCGGCGGCCGTCAGGCGACCGGTCCCTCGGATGCTGGTCCAGGGCGTTTCGAAGCGGTGGGTGAGCCGCCCGATGCCGAGCAGCGTGACGGCGAGCAGGGGCAGCCAGGCGATCCGGGCGAGAAGTCAGACGGTGGTGTCCCGGGGCGGTGGTGAGGCCGGAAACCTGGCCACCGAGGAGAGAGCCGGGGATTGCCAGGGCGAGCAGGGCCGTCTGGTGCCAGCAGAAGATCGCCATCGCGGAGAGATTGACGGCGACGACCGCTGACCACAGAACCTGCCGTCGGCGCAGCAGCGCGTCGAGCCGGTCCGCAGCAGGATCGCCGCACCGCACTGGGCACTGGCCAGAGCGAGCACGAGCAGGGACGGCGGATGGGAGTTGGTGCGGGCAGTCCCGGGCACCCCGACCATGCTGGCCGGGTAGTGGAAGACGAGCAGCAGCACGGCGAACAGCACACCGCCGCCCACCAGCATCAGCCGCGCACCGCATCTGCCGAGCTGCCCCTCGCCCAGCAGACGCCGAGTTGGTAGGCGAACAGCCAGCCGGGACCGAGGTTGAGTATCCCGAGCCAGGACGGCATCGAGTGCGCCCACGGGCCGTAGCGCAGCAGGTCGACGACGGCGACCGAGCCGAGCAGCGGCACGGCTGTCCACCCGCCGAACGTGCGGGCGGCGCGCACGCGGCAGGGCGTCAGGGCGGTCACCAGCAGGTAGATGCCGACGAACCACAGCGGCTGGATGACCAGCACGACCCCGGTGCGGAGTGTCGAGCCGGGCACCCCGGCCGCGTACAGCACCGGCAGGAGCACGGCCCACACGGCACCGACGCCGAGTACGGGCCGCCCGAGCCGGGCGAGGCGCCCCCGTAGCCAGGCGGCCGTCGGTACTCCCCGCTCGGCGGAGCGGCGCAGCGACAGGGCGGAGGCGTAGCCGCCGACCAGGAAGAAGATGCCGAGCATCTGCAGCACCCAGCTCGCCGGGGCGAGGAAGCCGAAGGTGCTGAGCGGGCTGGCGTTGTGCAGCCCGCCCTCGGGATCCTGGTGAAGCCGCCCAGCAGCCAGTGACCGATGGGGACGGCGAGGAGTGCGAGGGCGCGCAGGGCGTCCACGGCACGGTCGCGGTGGGCGGGAGTGCGTTGTTCGATGCGGGCGGCCGTCGCGGCCATCGCGTGGCGCAGCCGTCCACGGGCCGCGGGGCGGGTCGTGCCGGATGGCGCGGAGAGGGCCGAGGGCAGCTGGCTCCGGGCGTCAGCGGCCCGCACGGGAAGTTCAGGAGACGCCATGACGCCAGTCCTTCTCGGTGTTCGAGGTGGGGTGGGCGCAGGTCACGGCCTGGTAGCGGCCGAGCGCGATGTCGGCGAAGTTGCGCAGGGAGGCGGTGGGGTTCGAAGTAGCCGGTGTGACCCTCAGCCCGGGCGGAGGAGATGACGCGTGCTCCGAAGGCGGGGTCGGCCGGGTCGGTGCCGTGGCCGAGGCCGAAGAGCTGGATGGTGGGGACGCGCCGGACCCAGTCGGTCGGATCACGGTCGGCCGCCCACAGCCGGCACTGACGGGCACCTGGTCGGCGTGGTCGATGCGCATGCCGGGTGAGGCCACGACGACGAGGTCGGACAGCTGACGCCCGGTCAGCCGGTGGGCGGCATTGCCGCACAGCACGGAGCCGTAGCTGTGGCAGAACACGGCGGGCGGGGCCGCAGGGCGGGTCGTGGCGGCCAGGTCGTCGAGGAACCGTATGAGCCGGGGCGCACCCGCTTGTGCGAGGTGGCCGGTGGCAGCGTCGTAGCCGACGCCGACCGGGGTGGTGTAGCCGACCCAGGCGATGACCGCGGGGCGGTCGCCGGGCGAGAGCCGGGCCATCTCGGCGCGCAGGTTTCGTGCCATGCGGGCCGCGGCGTCGTGCGAGGCCAGGTCGGTGTCGGATCCCGGGACGACGACCGCGACCCGCCGCGCGGTCCGCAGGTCCCCGTACACCTCGGCGACCTGGCCGCGGCCCCGTGGGTCGAAGGCGAGGACGCGGTGGCCCGGCGCCAGGAGCCTGTCGTACGTCACGGCCCGCTCCCGGGCCTGCCGGCGGGCGCCGTCGGAGACGTCCAGGTCGGCGGCGCGGACCACTTCACGGTCGCGTTCGGCGGCGAGTGCCCGCTGTTGGCGGTGTACCGCAGCTCGGGCGGGGCGCCGTCGAGGTTGCCCACGATCAGCGGATGACGCCGGCCCAGCACCGTCCGCTGCCCCGCCGTCAGTCCAGCGAAGAAGCGCGCGACCCGTGTCGGGGCGGCCGACACCGGGTCCGGCAGCCGTGTGCCGAGCACGTGGTCGGCCGTCCACGCCGCCGCACCCGGGGGCGGGCCGGTGACGGCGGTCTGCACGTCACCCGCTGCCCAGCCCAGCGTCCCCGCGGCCATCGTCATCACGAGCGCGCAGGCAGCCAGAGTGCGCTTGAAGCGCCCCATGGTGTGTCTCCCTGCTTCCGGTGCTTGGTCCGGCCGCCGTCGGCGACCTGATGGGCGGAAGTTAGGGAGCGGGCTGGCCGCCCGGCGTCACACCGGGGAGCCAACGTGCGCGTAGCACCTGGGTAGGGGGTGGTACGCCGCCGTCACCGCAGCGTGAAGAAGATCATCGGGTTGTCACGGCTCTCCCGGACGGGGTGGCCCAGGCCGTGGGACCGCTTGATGTGCTTCAACCGGTCGTGGATCTCGCGGGCATGTGCCCGGGAGGCGGTGAAGTACGGGTACTGCCGCTCGGCCAGCGCAGCACCACCGTCCCCTCGGTGAACGGCACGGCCTGCGGCCGTGGAAAACGTCGTGGACGCACACCGGTATGCCCGGCCGCATGCGCGGGAACGACTCGCGGATGTACCAGCGGGCGAAGCTCGCCGAGTGCGTGGCGTCGATGAAGAGGAAGTCCGCGGTATCGGGGATCTTCTCGAGGTTCTCCCGCGCGTCGCCCTGCGTGAACGTCCAGTGGCCCTCGGAGAGTTCGCCCGGCACCTCCCGTACGACGTGGTCGACGATGTCATACGAGTGCAGGTGGCCGGTGCCGTTGTCGCGTAGGGCGCGCAGGATCCAGGTGGTGGACCAGCCGTGGAAGGTGCCGATCTCCACCACCGTGTGCGGGCGGGCCTCGCGCAGCAGCAGATAGGTGATCTCCGCCTCGATGTCGTCGAGTTGGGCCTTCATCGAGGTGGGTGGCGCGAGGAGTGCGCGCTGGCTCTCGCGAGCCCGGTCGAGATCTTCGGCGTAGGTGCCGTAGAGGCGGCGGATGTGGTCGAGGTCGATGGGCTGGTGCATGCGTCACGCTCCTGCGAAACCGGTCGGTGGTCAGGGCGCGGTGGCGGCTAGGTGTATTGACCCGCAGCGTTGTTCACACGGCTGATGGGTGGCTTGCCTCCGAGTGCGGTGTGGCAGCGGTGGTGGTTGTAGGTGTGCAGGAAGTCT
>NZ_JBHXSG010000009.1:0-180960 GCF_042714835.1 Streptomyces sp. NPDC058678
GTCCGTCCTCGGAACGGCGCGGAATCGGTTGCCTTTCGAGGTGCTCGTGTTGACGCGCCAACCGCTGCGGGCGGACACCCCCCGACACGGCCCCTTGCCGCCGTACGCCGGTGCGGGAGCGTACGCCTTGCGACGCCGGTCGCGGCCGGGCGGGGGGGCCACCTCTCGACCTACCGAGTCGGGTGGTGGGGGGATGGGTTGGGGGTCTGGGGGCGGAGCCCTCAGCAGGGGCTCGTACCGGCGCCGGGGTGCTGGTCGCTCTCGAACATCCGCGCGTCAGGAGATAGCCTCCGGCCATGGCAAACGGGCAGTGGTATCCACCGGAGTGGCCCGAGCGTATCCGTGCCCTGGCGGATGGCACGCTGACGCCGGTTGGTCCCAAGCGGGCGGCCACCGTCATGCTTCTGAAGGACACCGACGCCGGCATCGCCGTGCACATGCTGCGCAGGCGCGCCTCCATGGCGTTCGCAGGAGGTGCGTACGCGTATCCGGGCGGCGGTGTGGACCCCCGTGACGACGACCGTCACGTCCGGTGGGCGGGCCCCACGCGCGCGTGGTGGGCGGACAGGCTCGGCGTGGACGAGACTTCGGCTCAGGCGATCGTCTGTGCGGCCGTGAGGGAGACGTACGAGGAGGCGGGCGTCCTTCTCGCCGGCCCGGCCCCGGAGTCCGTGGTCGGCGACACCACGGGCGCGGACTGGGAGGCGGACCGGGCCGCCCTGGTCGACCGTGAGCTGTCCTTCGCCGAGTTTTTGGACCGGCGGGGACTGGTGCTGCGCTCGGATCTGCTGGGTGCGTGGACGCGCTGGATCACCCCTGAGTTCGAAGCCCGGCGCTATGACACGTGGTTCTTCGTCGCCGCCCTGCCGGAAGGCCAGCGCACGCGCAACGCCTCCACTGAGGCCGACCGCACGGTCTGGATCCGGCCGGGGGACGCGGCAGGCGGGTACGACAAGGGCGAGCTGCTGATGATGCCGCCCACGATCGCGACGCTGCGCCAGCTGGTGGCGTTCGGCAGCTCTTCCGAGGCACTCGCCGCGGCCCCCGAGCGTGATCTCACGCCCGTCCTGGCGCGGGCACGCCTCGAGGAAGGCGAGATCGTGCTGTCCTGGCCGGGACACGACGAGTTCACCAAGCACATCCCGACCGACCTCCCGACCGGTGGAGCCCCCGCATGACGGACGCAGCAGCCCTTCCCGGCCAGCCACGGGGCGCGGTCCTGTCCGGTCCCGCCACCCCGCGCGCCATCAACGTCCTCGCGCCGAACCCGTCCGCGATGACCCTGGACGGGACCAATACCTGGATCGTGGCGGAGCCCGACTCCGAGCTGGCCGTCGTGATCGATCCGGGTCCGCTGGACGACGACCACCTGCGCAATGTCGTCGACCTGGCGGACAAGGCCGGCAAGCGCGTCGCCCTCACTCTCCTCACCCACGGCCATCCCGACCACGCGGCCGGCGCCGCCCGCTTCGCCGAGCTGACCGGCACGAACGTGCGCGCCCTGGACCCGGCGTTGCGGCTGGGGGAGGAAGGGCTGGGCGCCGGGGACGTGATCCGGGTCGGTGGCCTGGAGCTGAGGGTCGTCCCGACTCCCGGGCACACCGCGGACTCCCTGTGCTTCCATCTCCCGGCCGATCAGGCGGTCCTGACCGGTGACACGATCCTGGGCCGCGGTACGACCGTCGTGGCGCACCCGGACGGTCGCCTCGGCGACTACCTGGACTCCCTGCGGCGCCTCAGGTCGCTCACGGTCGACGACGGGGTCCACACGGTGCTTCCCGGCCACGGGCCCGTCCTGGAGGACGCCCAGGGCGTCGTCGAGTACTACCTCGCCCACCGCGCCCACCGCCTCGCCCAGGTCGAGACGGCCGTGGAGAACGGCTACAGCACGCCTTCCGAGGTCGTCGCCCACGTGTACGCCGACGTGGAGCGCTCCCTGTGGCCGGCGGCGGAATTGTCGGTTCGGGCGCAGATGGAGTACCTGGAGGAGCACGGGCTCATCTAGGGCCGGGGAGCTTTGACGCCGTGCACGCGCGCGTACTCCTCGTCGAGCCACGGCCCCAGGTCGTCCACGTACGACCGCAGGACGGCCGGGTCGCCGCTCGGGTCGTACCCGAGCACGGCTGCCGACCGCATCTGTGCGGCCCGCTCGGGGTAGTACGCGGCGAACGCCTCCGCCATCTCCCTGAGGTCGCTCGTCCAGCCGTTCCAGCGGGGCATGACGAGCGTGAATCCGGTGCGGACGAGGTGCCGGGACATGAAGCGTACGAGAGGGCGGCGGGCCTCGTCGGTGGCGGCGGTGGCGGCGATCCGCTCACGCCAGCGACGCAGGAACAGCGCGAGGTCTCCGTTGGTCTCCCGGGCCAGCAGTGAGTCGGGCCGGTAGCGCGGCAGGTACTCGGCGAGGTCGTCCCCGAGCAGCGGCGTGCAGAGGCAGGCGATGAACCACCCCAGGTCGTACCTCTCCAGGTCGCTCAGCGCTCGAGCGCGGCTCACCAGTAGGGTTCCGCCCCCGTCGATCTGCGGGAAGTCCTTGTCGAGGGTCTCGTCGATGGTGCGGGCGTCGGCCCGGTCGGCGTCGGTGGGCTCGGCGCGCAGCGCGATCAGCAGGTCGAGGTCACTGCGCCCCACGCGCGCGGTGCCGCGCGGGATCGACCCGTAGAGGTACGCGCTGTGCAGCCGGGCCCCGAAGGCGTCCAGTAGACGGTCGCGGGCAGCGGCGACCACGGGGCGGAAGGCGTGCGGAACGCGTGCGAGGGAGCCCTCGCGGGCGATGAAGCCCTGTGGGTCGAGCCCTCGGGACGGCTGCCCTTCGGCGGGGAGTGGGGCGGTTTCGGCCATGGGGTCACTGTGCCGTGAAGGGGGCGGCCCGAGCCGCTCATTTACGGGGCGCGCCTCCCGGCGGTCATGACAACGGCCCCGCCTCACCAGAGAGGAGACGGGGCCCGTCGTCGTATGCCCTGGGGTCTAGCGCGAGCGCTTGGCGAGCCGCTCCACGTCCAGGAGGATCACGGCGCGTGCCTCCAGGCGGAGCCAGCCGCGGCCCGCGAAGTCGGCCAGCGCCTTGTTCACGGTCTCGCGGGACGCGCCGACCAGCTGGGCCAGCTCCTCCTGCGTGAGGTCGTGGACGACGTGGATGCCCTCCTCAGACTGCACGCCGAAGCGGCGGGAGAGGTCCAGAAGGGCGCGGGCCACGCGGCCGGGGACGTCCGAGAAGACCAGGTCGGACATGGCGTCGTTGGTGCGCCGCAGGCGGCGGGCGACGGCGCGCAGGAGGGCGGTGGCCACCTCGGGGCGGACGTTCAGCCAGGGCTGGAGGTCGCCGTGGCCGAGGCCCAGCAGCTTGACCTCGGTCAGCGCGGTGGCGGTCGCCGTACGCGGGCCCGGGTCGAAGAGGGACAGCTCGCCGATGAGCTCACCGGGGCCGACGACGGCCAGCATGTTCTCTCGGCCGTCGGGGGAGGTGCGGTGGAGCTTCACCTTGCCCTCGGTGACGACGTAGAGCCGGTCGCCCGGGTCGCCCTCGTGGAACAGGGAGTCGCCACGTGCGAGGGTCACCTCACTCATGGAGGCGCGCAGTTCCGCGGACTGCTCGTCATCGAGCGCCGCGAAGAGCGGGTTGCGCCGCAGAACGTCGTCCACGAGTTCTCTCCTTGTCGACCTGCTCAGGGGATCTTGCTCCCCTGCGTACCAGGGGTCCGTGTTCCCCATTTTGCCGGACGGTCCAAACAGTGTGATCTGTCACAAGGATGCCGCACAGGTGTCCCGGGGTAAGCGGCAGGGGTCCAATTGGGGGCTGATCCTCAGGGTCCGGGGCGGGATGTCAGTGCCGGGCTCTAGGCTGGCCGGGTGTCCAAATCGCCGGTGAGAGCACAGGCCAAGGGGGCTGGGCGGGTGGTTGTACGTCGAGATTCCGCCGTGGGCGAACAGGGCCCCGCCGGCGGAAAGAAAACGGCAAAAGCGACAAAGAAGGTTGCGGTGAAAGCGGTGGCTCCGACCGGACCGGTGAAGGCGAATCCGGTGAAGAAGAGCGAGTCGCGTACCGCCCTGGTCCGCCGGGCCCGCCGCATCAACCGCGAACTCGCGGAGGTCTACCCGTACGCCCACCCCGAGCTGGACTTCGACAACCCCTTCCAGTTGGTCCTCGCCACGGTCCTGTCCGCCCAGACCACCGACCTCCGGGTCAACCAGACGACCCCCGCCCTCTTCGCCAAGTACCCCACTCCGGAGGATCTGGCCGCGGCCAACCCGGAGGAGGTCGAGGAGATCCTGCGCCCGACCGGATTCTTCCGGGCCAAGACCAAGTCGGTGATAGGGCTGTCGAAGGCCCTGGTGGAGCAGTTCGGGGGAGAGGTCCCCGGGCGGCTCGAAGACCTCGTCAAGCTGCCCGGCGTAGGCCGCAAGACCGCCTTCGTCGTCCTGGGCAACGCGTTCGGACGGCCCGGCATCACTGTGGACACGCACTTCCAGCGGCTGGTGCGGCGCTGGCAGTGGACCGAGCAGACCGAGCCCGAGAAGATCGAGGCCGCCGTCGGCGCGCTCTTTCCCAAGAGCGAGTGGACGATGCTCTCGCACCACGTGATCTTCCACGGCCGCCGTATCTGCCACGCCCGCAAGCCGGCCTGCGGTGCCTGCCCCATCGCCCCGCTCTGCCCGGCGTACGGCGAGGGGGAGACGGATCCGGAGAAGGCGCAGAAGCTCCTCAAGTACGAGAAGGGCGGCTTCCCCGGCCAGCGCCTGAAGCCCCCGCAGGCATATCTGGACGCGGGCGGGAAACCCGCGCCGCCGCTGGGGGCAGGATGACACGCCCTCGGGGCCGCCTGTGGGTACGTTCCCAGGAACGATCTCGGGGTCGTCGGGCGTTGGATCCAGCAGGACGACGGGGGTGGCGATGACGCGCGCGAGCAACACACAGGGCGGTTCGGTGACGCTCAGCAAGGAAGGTCTGCCGGCCTGGCTCGACCCGGTGGTGCACGCGGTGGAGACGGTCGAGCCGCTGCAGCTCAGCCGCTTCCTGCCGCCCAAGGACGGCGCGGGGCGGCAGTCCGCCGTCCTGGTCCTCTTCGGCGACGGCGACGGCGAGCGTGGCCCCGAGCTGCTGCTCATGGAGCGGGCGAGTTCGCTGCGGTCCCACGCCGGCCAGCCCTCCTTCCCCGGCGGCGCACTCGATCCGGAGGACGGCGACCCGAAGGGTGACGGACCCCTGCGGGCCGCCCTGCGCGAGGCCGAGGAGGAGACCGGGCTCGACCCGGCCGGCGTCCAGCTCTTCGGCGTGCTGCCCAAGCTGTACATCCCGGTCAGCGGCTTCGTCGTGACGCCGGTGCTGGGCTGGTGGCGCGAGCCGAGCCCGGTGGGGGTGGTGGATCCGAACGAGACCGCGCGGGTCTTCACCGTCCCCGTGGCGGATCTCACGGATCCCGGCAACCGCGCCACCACCGTGCACCCCAGCGGCCACCGAGGCCCGGCATTTCTGGTCGAATCGGCCCTCGTGTGGGGGTTCACGGCGGGAATCATCGACCGGCTGCTCCACTTCTCGGGCTGGGAACGGCCTTGGGACCGCGAGAAGCAGGTCCCTCTCGACTGGCGCGCATGACAGGGTGTCTGCCGTGCTGTGCAAAGTGATGAGGCGAGGCTCGAACCGGTGAACGTGCTGGACATCCTGTTGCTGCTCGCCGCCGTCTGGTTCGCGATCGTCGGCTACCGCCAAGGCTTCGTCGTCGGCATCCTGTCGGTGATCGGCTTCCTCGGCGGCGGTCTCGTGGCCGTGTATCTGTTGCCCGTCGTCTGGGACGCGCTCACCGACAACGCGGAGGTCAGTACGACCGCCGCCGTCGTCGCGGTGGTCGTCGTCATCGTCTGCGCCTCCGTCGGCCAGGCCCTGACCACCCACCTCGGCAACAAGCTGCGCCGGTACATCACCTGGTCGCCGGCCCGCGCCCTGGACGCGACCGGCGGGGCCCTCGTCAACGTCGTCGCGATGCTCCTGGTCGCCTGGCTGATCGGCTCCGCCCTCGCGCAGACCACGCTGCCGACGCTGGGCAAGGAGGTCCGCAGCTCCAAGGTGCTGCTGGGCGTGTCGGAGGCGCTGCCCAGTCAGGCGGACACCTGGTTCAAGGACTTCACCTCCGTCCTCGCGCAGAACGGCTTCCCGCAGGTCTTCAGCCCGTTCTCCGACGAACCGATCAAGGAGGTCCGGCCCCCGGACCCGGCCCTCGCCAACAGCGCCGTCGCCACCCGCGCGCAGCGCTCCATCGTCAAGGTCATGGGCACCGCCCAGAGTTGCGGCAAAGTCCTGGAGGGCACCGGCTTCGTCTTCGGCCGGCGCCGCGTCATGACCAATGCGCATGTCGTCGGCGGCGTCGACGAGCCCACCGTCCAGATAGGCGGCGAGGGCAAGAAGTACGACGCGACGGTCGTCCTGTACGACTGGGAGCGTGACATCGCCGTACTCGACGTGCCGGACCTGAGCGCACCCGCGCTGAAGTTCACGACCGGGGACGCGAGCAGCGGGGACGGCGCGATCGTCGCCGGCTTCCCGGAGAACGGGGCGTACGACGTCCGTGCCGCGCGCGTGCGCGGGCGCCTCACGGCCAGCGGCCCGGACATCTACCACCGCAGCACCGTGCGCCGCGACGTGTACTCGCTGTTCGCGACCGTCCGCCAGGGCAACTCCGGAGGCCCGCTGCTCACCCCCGAAGGCAAGGTGTACGGCGTGGTCTTCGCGAAGTCCCTCGACGACGCCGACACCGGGTACGCGCTCACCGCGGACGAGATCCAGGAGGACATCACCAAGGGGCGCATCGCGAACCAGCAGGTGGACAGCGACAGCTGCGCGCTCTGAACCCGGGGTTTCGGGAGAACCCGAGCCCGGGTGCAGAAAAAAGGGGGGCGTCAGCCTCGCGGATGACGCAGGCGTACCGAGACCCAGCGGGCTCGGCGACGCAGAATGCGCGGAATGCCCACCCTCAGGTCCGTGCCCGCCATTTGCGGGGGACCGCCTCGTTGGTGGGAGCTCAGGCCGCTGCCCGAGCGTCGATTGCGTGCTGCGTCACTGTAGTCGTGCGTCCAGCCCATACCCCGACGTGTGCCCCTGCCTCAAGGTCGATAACCGCCCCCAGGCCCCCCAATTGGCCTATGCGCCGGGCAAGTGGCCGTTCGTAGGACACGTGTTCAGGCCCGGACGTCCGGGTCCGGATACCGGGCGCATCGGCACGGTCACCGATCGGGTTCGGGATCCTTCAGCCAGTTGATGAGCTCGGTGGAGAACGCCACCGGATCCTCCTCGTGCGGGAAGTGCCCCAGCCCGTCGAACAGCCGCCAGCGGTACGGCGCTTCGACGTACTCGCCGGAGCCGGCCGCGCTCCGCGTCCGCATCACGGGGTCGAGCGAGCCGTGCAGGTGGAGGGTCGGTACTCGCACCGGCCGCTTCATCCGCCGGTTGAACTGGATGCCGTCGGGACGCGCCATCGACCGCACCATCCAGCGGTACGGCTCGATCGAGCAGTGCGCGGTGGAGGGGATGCAGATCGCACGGCGGTACGTCTCCACCGCGTCGTCGTCCGGCAGGCCCGGACCCGACCAGTCCCGGATGAGACGGGCGACGAGCGCGCCGTCGTCGGCGGTGAGCTGCCGCTCCGGGATCCACGGCCGCTGGAACCCCCAGATGTAGGAGCCCGCGGTCGTCTGCTTGACGTCCGACAGCATCGCCGAGCGCCAGCGCCGGGGGTGCGGCATCGAGGCGACCGCGAGCCGCCGTACGAGCTTCGGGCGCATCGCGGCCGCCGTCCACGCCAGGTAGCCGCCCAGGTCGTGGCCGACCAGCGCGGCGTCCGGCTCGCCGAGGGAGCGGATCACGCCGGTGATGTCGAGGGCGAGGTTGGCCGGGTCGTAGCCCCGCGGGGTGCGGTCGCTGCCGCCGACACCGCGCAGGTCCATGGCGACGGCCCGGAAGCCGGCGTCGGCGAGGGCGGGCAGCTGGTGCCGCCAGGTCCACCAGAACTGGGGGAAGCCGTGCAGCAGCAGCACCAGCGGCCCGTCGCCCATCTCCGCGATGTGGAAGCGCGCGCCGTTGGCGGCGACCTCCCGGTGCGTCCAGGGGCCGTCCGGTCGTACGACCGAGGCCGGCTGGGACGAGGGTGTCGCGGGATCCGTCATGAGGATGAGCGTGCCACAGCCTCGATGGCCCTGGCGTCCGGGAGCCCGTCCTCCAGGGCCGCCGGGCGGGGGTGCGGCTTGGCGTTCTGCAGCACGCCCGCCGACTCCTTCATGGAGGCGGCGACCTTCTGCGGGCCCTTGCCCTTCTTGGCCTTCTTCGCGAAGACGACGCCGATCAGGGCGAGGACGAGCGCGACGAGCACGTTCGCCGCGAAGGAGAGCAGGAAGCAGACCGCGAGGTTCCAGTCGGTCCAGGTGCGGATGCCGTACGCCAGCGCGAAGTTCAGCATGGGCAGTGAGAAGACCAGGATGGCCCCGGCCACCGTGAACGCGCCGCCGCTCGTGGCGCCGCGCTTCACGTCCCGCTTCAGCTGCGCCTTCGCCAGCGCGATCTCGTCGTGCACCAGCGCGGACATCTCGGTCGTCGCCGAGGCGAACAGCTGGCCGATGCTGCGTTCGGCGCCGACCGGGCTGCCGTCGGGTGCGCTCATCGCGTTCTCCCTTTTCTGCTGTGTGCCTGACTGATGTGCCTGACTGGGAACGGTCCTTTTGTGCCGTCCCGTCAGATCATGCCGGACGACCGTGCTCATCGCCTGCCCCGCCCGCCACTTCGGCAAGCGCGTGGCGCTCGGCGGCCTTCACTTCGGCGATCCGGCGGTGCTCGGCGGCCTTGCGGTCGTAGATCGCGGCCATCCGCAGGTGGTACTCCGGATCGTCCTCCTCGTAGATGTCCGGGATCCCGTCGAGGTCGTCGTCGCGCTCCTCGGCCTCGCACAGTCGCCGGTACTTGGCGTTCCGTATCTTCAGCAGCACGGTCGCCAGCAGGGCCGCGATGACCGATCCCATGAGTACGGCGGCCTTGACCTCGTCCGTCAGTGTCGCGTCGCCGCCGAAGGCCAGCTCGCCGATGAGCAGCGACACGGTGAACCCGATGCCCGCCAGGGTCGCCACCGCGAACACGTCGGCCCACTCGAGGTCGTCGCTGAGCGAGGCCCGGGTGAAGCGGGCCGTCAGCCAGGTCCCGCCGAAGATACCGAGGGCCTTGCCGACGACCAGACCGAGGACCACGCCGAGCGTCTCCGGCTTGGTGAACACGTCGCCCAGCGCGCCCCCGGAGAGCGAGACACCCGCGCTGAACAGGGCGAACAGCGGCACGGCCAACCCGGCCGAGAGTGGACGTACGAGATGTTCGATGTGCTCGCCGGGGGATTGCTTCTCACCCTCGCGGGTTGTGCAGCGCAGCATCAGGCCCATCGCGACGCCCGCGATGGTGGCGTGGACGCCGCTGTTGTACATCAGCGCCCAGATGACGAGCGCGAGCGGGACGTACACGTACCAGCCGCGTACGCCCTTGCGCAGCAGCAGCCAGAAGACGGCCAGGCCGACGACGGCGCCGCCGAGCGCGGCGAAGTCGATGCTGTCGGTGAAGAAGACCGCGATGATCAGGATCGCGAAGAGGTCGTCGACCACGGCGAGGGTGAGCAGGAACGCGCGCAGGGCGCTCGGCAGGGACGTGCCGATGACGGCGAGCACGGCGAGCGCGAAGGCGATGTCGGTGGCGGTGGGCACCGCCCAGCCCTGGAGCGAGCCGCCGCCGGTGACGTTGGTGAGCGTGTAGACGAGCGCCGGTACGGCCATCCCGCACAGGGCCGCCACGACGGGCAGCGCTGCCGCCTTGGGGTCCTTGAGGTCACCGGCGACCAGTTCGCGCTTGAGCTCGATGCCGGCGACGAAGAAGAAGATCGCGAGGAGTCCGTCGGCCGCCCAGTGCTCGATCGACAGGTCCAGGCCGAGGGCCGCGGGGCCGAGGTGAAAGTGGCTGACGCTCTCGTAGCTGTCGTGTATCGCCGGGACGTTCGCCCAGACCAGCGCGGCGACCGCGGAGACGAGCAGCAGGACACCGCCGACGGTCTCGGCACGCAGCGCGTCCGCGACGAAGGTCCGCTCGGGCAGGGAGAGCCGGCCGAGGGCCTTACGCGGGGCGGTGGGGCGGGGCGCGGTCACGGGGGCCTCCGGTCGGTGGGCAGCATGGAGCACTTGCCGACCAGACTTCCCGGCGCACCTGTTCCTTCAGCCTATCCAAAGTGCGCGAGGAGGAATCCGGCGATCCCTACGTTAGGTGTGAAAAGGGCACCCGGCGCGCTCGTCGCCGGGTGCCCCTGATGGCCGAGCTCAGTCCTCGCTGGGAGCGGCCGGGAGCTTCCTCTGGATGAGGTCCATGACGGTGGAGTCCGTCAGGGTGGTCACGTCACCGAGCTGGCGGTTCTCGGCGACGTCCCGCAGCAGGCGGCGCATGATCTTGCCGGAGCGGGTCTTCGGCAGCTCGGCCACCGGCAGGATCCGCTTCGGCTTGGCGATCGGGCCGAGGGTGGCGCCGACGTGGTTGCGCAGGTCGGCGACGAGGTTCTCGTCCTCGGCGTTCGCCGTGCCGCGCAGGATCACGAAGGCGACGATCGCCTGACCCGTCGTCTCGTCCGCCGCGCCGACGACGGCCGCCTCGGCGACCGACGGGTGGGAGACGAGGGCCGACTCGACCTCGGTGGTGGAGATGTTGTGGCCCGACACGAGCATCACGTCGTCCACCCGGCCCAGCAGCCAGATGTCGCCGTCGTCGTCCTTCTTCGCGCCGTCGCCGGCGAAGTACTTGCTCTCGAACCGCGACCAGTACGTGTCGAGGAACCGCTGGTCGTCGCCCCAGATGGTGCGCAGCATCGACGGCCACGGCTCGGTGAGCACGAGGTAACCGCCCCCGCCGTTCGGCACTTCCCGGGCCTCGTCGTCGACGACGGTCGCGGAGATCCCCGGCAGCGGCGTCTGCGCGGAGCCCGGCTTGGTGGCCGTCACGCCGGGCAGCGGCGAGATCATCATCGCGCCGGTCTCGGTCTGCCACCAGGTGTCGACGACGGGCGTCCGGTCGGCCCCGATGTGCTTGCGGTACCACATCCAGGCCTCGGGGTTGATGGGCTCACCCACGGAGCCGAGGATCCGCAACGAGGACAGGTCGAACTTCGCGGGGATGTCGTCGCCCCACTTCATGAACGTACGGATCGCGGTGGGCGCGGTGTACAGGATGGTCACCCCGTACTTCTGCACGATCTCCCAGAACCGGCCCTGGTGCGGGGTGTCGGGCGTGCCCTCGTACATGACCTGCGTGGCGCCGTTCGCCAGCGGGCCGTAGACGATGTACGAGTGCCCGGTGACCCAGCCGACGTCCGCGGTACACCAGTAGACGTCGGTCTCCGGCTTGAGGTCGAAGACGGCGTGGTGGGTGTACGCGGTCTGCGTGAGGTAGCCGCCGGAGGTGTGCAGGATGCCCTTCGGCTTACCCGTCGTACCGGACGTGTACAGGATGAAGAGCGGGTGCTCGGCGTTGAACGCCTCCGGCGTGTGCTCGGCGGACTGCCGCTCGACGATCTCGTGCCACCACACGTCGTGCGCGTCGTTCCAGGCGACCTCCTGGCCGGTACGGCGGACGACGAGGACGTGCTCGACGTTGTCCACGCGGGCGACCGCGTCGTCGACGGCCGGCTTGAGGGCCGACGGCTTGCCGCGCCGCCAGCCGCCGTCGGTGGTGATGACGACCTTGGCGTCGGCGTCCTGGATGCGGGTCGCGAGGGCGTCCGCCGAGAAGCCGCCGAAGACGACGGAGTGCGCGGCGCCGATCCGGGCGCACGCGAGCATCGCGATCGCCGTCTCCGGAATCATCGGCATGTAGACGGCGACCCGGTCGCCCTTCTGAACTCCCAGCTCCAGCAGGGCGTTCGCGGCCTTGGAGACCTCGTCCTTGAGCTCGGCGTAGGTGATGGCGCGGCTGTCGCCGGGCTCGCCCTCGAAGTGGATGGCGACCCGGTCGCCGTTGCCCGCCTCCACATGCCGGTCCACGCAGTTGTACGCCACATTGAGCTCGCCGTCCTTGAACCACTTGGCGAACGGCGGGTTCGACCAGTCCAGCGTCTCGGTCGGCTCGGTGGCCCAGGTCAGCCGACGGGCCTGCTCGGCCCAGAAGCCGAGCCTGTCAGCCTTGGCCTGCTCATACGCCTCCGCGGTGACGTTGGCGTTGGCCGCCAGGTCCGCTGGGGGCGCGAACCTGCGCTCCTCACGAAGCAGGTTGGAGAGGGAAGGATTCTCGCTCACTGTTCCCTCTCCTTCCTCAGCAGGTTGGCCAGGCTTTCGTTGCTCACGACATCTCCCATTCTCAGGATTGTCCGCTGTGTCCCAGGCCACAGCTCATCAGACCCGGGGGTCCGGTGACAAGGGTCGACGGAAAATTGGTTTAGACCTGTGTGTGCGTGCGGCGTGCGTGTCAGCGTGCATGTCGGTGTGCGCCGGTGTACGTCGGTTTCGGCAGCCGGGGTCACCCGTACCCACGGACGACGACCAGGCAGAGTTCAGCACTTGTAACGCCTTTCACACTCCGGCCCGAGCGCGGGTGAAGCGCCATGGAGATCGAGGGGCGGGAGACCGGGCGGAGGGATACCCGGCTGCGGGATACGGGGCAGAGGGGGGCGGCTCGCTCGGCCCGCACCTCCGCCGCACGGCGCCGCCTGGTCACGGGCGGCCGGTGGCCCTCGGCGCCGGGCCGTCGCCCCGGCGGAGTCTTCCCGCCAGTGGCAGGTCACGCTGCGTCCGGGCCATTCCCTGGGCATCGAGAACATGACCCGCAAGGACGGCACAGGGGTGTCGAGCGAGCCCTTCTGCGCCGTCAAGGTCGAGATCAAGCCCCTGCGAACCGGAGTCCGCTACTCAGGCGCGTCGCGGACGGGCGGATGTGCACCCGCCCGCGACGCGCCCCGGCGTCACACCGGCACATCCGCCGCCCGCACATGGTCGAACACCTCGTCCGCGCCCGCTCCGGTGAGCAGGTACGCCTGGGCCTCTCCCACGTGGAAGTACATCCCGTGCAGTTCCAGCGCCCCTTCCCGCAGGGCCCGCGCCACCGACTCGTGGGCGGACAGATGCTCCAACTGCTGGACGACGTTGGTCAGACAGAGCTGCTCGACCGCGTCGGCGGGCTCCCGTCCGGCCAGCCGGGGCCACGGCCGGTCGTCATCGGCCATGCGCTCCAGGCTCGGCAGCCCGTGCCGCAGCCACCGCTTGAGCGGCGTCTGGGCGCCCCCGGGTTCGGAGTTGAGCAGCGCCTGCATCGCCCCGCATCCGGAGTGCCCGCACACCGTGATGGAGCGCACCTTCAGCACGTCCACCGCGTACTCGATCGCGGCCGCCACCGAGTCGTCGCCGCTCTCCTGGCCGGGCAGCGGAACGAGGTTGCCCACGTTGCGCACCACGAAGAGGTCGCCCGGACCACTGGAGGTGATCATCGACGTGACGAGGCGTGAGTCGGCACAGGTGAGGAAGAGCTGCGACGGCCGCTGGCCCTCACGCGCCAGCCGGGCCAGCTCACCCCGCACGTGCGGTGCCGTGTGGCGCTGGAACGCGCTGATGCCACGCGCCAGATCGTGCCCGCTCGCCCCACCGGGCGTGCCGGGTGCGCCGGCTCTTCCTGTTCGCCCGTCGTGGGGTGGCGGAGCCTGCGGGCGGTCGCACTGGTGGTTGCGCCAGGGCGTCCACGGGCGACAGCGGCAGCCGGCGCCGGTGGTCGGCTCGTCGTCGGCGGCCTCGGCGCGGAGGTCGGCCGCGCTTGAGGGCTCGCCGGTCCGGACCCCGGCGCGGCGGCCGGTGAGCTCGACGGAGCCACCCCGCGCGGTGTGCGTGTTCTGCCAGTCCTGCAGTGACTCGTACGCCGCGTGGTCCATGAACGACCCGCCCAACTCCACGACGACCCGCGCGCCTTGGGGCACGAGATGCAAGGTCCGGCTGAGCCGGGGCACCGCGAGGAAGGTCAGTTGTCCTCGTACGTGTACGTGATGGACTCCTTCCTTCTCCTCGTGCGTGATGTGGGTGCGCGTGAGGCGGTGCAGGGCCACGGCGACAGCCACGGCGATGCCGAGTGTGACGCCCTCCAGGACGCCGAGGAGGACCACGCCGAGTGTGGTGACGGCGTACACCGGCACTTCTCGGTGGCGGGTCACCGTGCGGATGTGGTGCAGGGACACCATCTGGATGCCGACGGCCATCACCAGGGCGGCGAGCGAGGCGAGCGGGATGAGCTCCAGGATCGGGACCATCAGCAGTGCGGCGGCTACTACGAGAACGCCGTGCAACATCGTGGAGTTCCGGCTGACGGCGCCGGCTTGGACGTTCGCCGAACTGCGCACGGCGACGCCCGCGACCGGCAGTCCGCCGAGCGAACCGGAGACGATGTTGGCGGCGCCCTGCCCGAGCAGTTCGCGGTTCAGGTCGGATCGACCGACGCCGGCGGGCAGGCCGGGGCGGCCGGCCACCAGCTTGTCGACGGCGACCGCGCCGAGCAACGACTGCACACTGCACACCAGCGTGGTGGTGAGCACGGCGGCGACCAGGCCGAGCATCGGCCCTTCGGGAAGTCCGGCCAGGGCGTGGCTGCGCCAGGACGGCAGGTCGACCTTGGGCAGGGTGAGCCCGGCGAGCGAGGCGGCGGCGGTGGCCCCGGCGACGGCGACGAGCGCGGCCGGGATCCTGCGCAGCAGGCGCCCTGCCCGGCCGGGAATCCGGGGCCAGAGCAGGAGCAGGACCAGGGTCAGCGCGCTCACCGACACGGCGGCCGGATGCAGGCCCGCCAACTGGGCGGGCAGCGCACGCAGATTGTCGAGGACGGAACTCTGCGGGGTGCCGCCGAGAACGATGTGCAACTGGGCGACGGCGATGGTGATGCCGATGCCGGCGAGCATGCCGTGCACGATCGCGGGGCTGACGGCGAGGGCACCGCGGGCCACGCGCAGGCAGCCGAGGCCGAGTTGGGCGAGGCCCGCCAGGACGGTGATGGCGCAGGTCGTCCGCCAGCCGTAGCGCTGGATGAGGTCGGCGGTGACCACGGTGAGCCCGGCAGCCGGGCCGCTGACCTGGAGCGGGGCGCCGCCGAGCCGGCCGGCGACGATGCCTCCGACAGCGGCGGCGACGAGTCCGGCCTGCAGGGGCGCGCCGGTCGCGAGGGCGATGCCCAGGGACAGGGGCAGGGCGATCAGGAAGACCGCGATCGAGGCCGACACGTCGGCGCCCGCGACTCGGAAGCGACGGGACGGGGACGGCGGCGGGCTGTGGGGTGGGCGGGTGCTCTTCGGCCGAGTCGAGTCGGCGGCGCGAGTGGGGACGCAGGCTGACATATTTCCCGTCTCCTCCGGGGCAGCGCGGTCGCGATCTGGTGGTCCCCCGATGGCGGGGGGTCGGGTCGGCGGCCGTGGGTCACGGCGTGCAGCGGCGGGATGAATCAACGCTCAGTAAATGGATCGTAATGCAGAGTAAAGGGCGAGCATAGTTTTTCCAGGCAAATGGGTGAATAGGTAACTCAGGGGAGTGAAGCAGCCCTTTGATCGGCTTGTCGTACTAATTCCTTCTCGGTCCCGTGCGAGCTTGGCGGCCACAACACGCCCTCACCGGCGTCGGCCCGAGAGAAGGAAGAAGGTGAGCGGATCATGGCCGCCACCCAGAGGATCGCCGCGGGCGCCGTGGTCGCCGCGGTCTGCGCCGCGTCCCTCGCCGGCTGCACGATCGGCACCGACGGTTCCGAGGAGGCAGCGCCGGGGCCGCAGAAGGCGAAGCCGGTCCAGGCGCCGCCCAAGAGCGTGGTCCGCCTGATCGGCGACGGCTCCACCTCGTACACCGGACCGCAACCCCACCTGCCCAGACCCGAACGCCTCAAGCCGGGTCAGAAGCCCCCGCAGTTCGTGGTGTTCTCCTGGGACGGTGCTGGCGAGGACGGCCAGAAACTGTTCTCCCACTTCCGCAAGGTCGCCAAGGCGAACAACGCGACGATGACGTACTTCCTCAGCGGCGTGTACATGCTGCCGGAGGAGAAGCGCGACCTGTACAGACCACCACAGCACTCCCCGGGCCGCTCCGACATCGGCTTCAACGACGAGCAGGGCATCGCCGAGACCGCGAAGCAGCTGCGCATGGCGTGGCTGGAGGGCAACGAGATCGGCACCCACTTCAACGGCCACTTCTGCGGCAGCGGCGGCGGGGTCGGCGAATGGTCGGTGGAGGACTGGAAGGACGAGATCGCCCAGGCGAAGCACTTCGTGAAGTCCTGGAAGACCAATGCCGGCCTGAAGGACGCCGCCTCACTGCCCTTCGACTACGACAAGGAGCTCATCGGCGCCCGCACGCCCTGCCTGGAGGGCCAGAAGAACTTCATGAAGGCCGCCCGCGAACTGGGCTTCCGCTACGACACCAGCGGTGTCAACGACCAGGTCTGGCCGAAGAAGAAGGAAGGCCTGTGGGACCTGTCGATGCAGCTCGTGCCGTTCCCTGGGCACTCCTACGAGCAGCTGACGATGGACTACAACTTCATGGTCAACCAGTCGGGTACCAGGACCCAAGGTGACCCCGCCAAGCACGACTTCTGGGGCGACCAGATGCGCGACGGTCTTCTCGAAGGCTTCCATCGGGCCTACGACGGCAACCGCGCGCCCCTGATCATCGGCAACCACTTCGAGTCCTGGAACGGCGGCACCTACATGCGGGCCGTCGAGGAGGTCATCGAGCGGGTCTGCAACAAGTCCGACGTGCGCTGCGTGTCCTTCCGGCAGCTCGCCGACTGGCTGGACGCCCAGGACCCGAAGACGCTCGAGAAACTGCGCTCCCTGACGGTCGGCGAGGCCCCGAAGCAGAGCTGGGCGTCCTTCCTGTCGGGCGGCCGCCCGGCCCCGGCCCCCAAGGGCGTGCCGGGGGCGCCGACGGCCAAGCGGCAGTAGTCGTCGGACGGTTCGGCAGTGGTGGTCAGGCGGCTCGGCAGTAGTGGGCGGTTCGGCAGTGGTGGTCAGGCGGTTGCCACGACACTCTCACCGAGGACGAAGGAGGGGTCGACCTGCGCTGCCAGGTCGGCCCCGGTGCGCTCGTTGCCCCAGGTCTGGGCGTTCTTCAAGTGGAAGTGCACCATCTGGCGCGTGTAGCGCTCCCAGTCGCGCAGTTCGTACGTCGCGTCGGCGGCCGACCGCAACCGGCTCAGGGCGCGGCGGTTGGCGTCCTCAAGCAGCTCGAAGCGGGGCGGCCGGCCCTTCTCCAATGCGCGCACCCAGTCCGAATGCCCCACCGTCACGAGCAGGTCGTCCCCGACCTCGGCGCGCAGGAAATCGAGATCGTCGTCGCCCTGCACCTTGTTGCCGACGACCTTCAGGGTGACGCCGAAGTCACGGGCGTACTCCTTGTACTGGCGATAGACGGAGACCCCCTTCCGGGTCGGTTCGGCGACGAGGAACGTGATGTCGAAGCGGGTGAACATGCCGGAGGCGAAGGAGTCCGAGCCTGCCGTCATGTCCACCACGACGTACTCGTCGGGGCCGTCGACGAGGTGGTTCAGGCACAGCTCCACCGCTCCGGTCTTGGAGTGGTAGCAGGCGACCCCCAGGTCGGCGTCCGTGAAGGGGCCGGTGACCATCAAACGGACGGCGCCGTCGTCGAGTTCCACCGGCCGGGCGCAAGCGTCGTACACCGGGTTGTCCTCGCGCACCCGCAGCAGCCGTGAGCCCTCGCCGGGCGGGGTCGTCTTGATCATCGTCTCGGTCGAGGCGATGCGGGGGTTGGAGCCGCGCAGGTAGTCCTTGATCAGCGGCAGCCGCTCACCCATCGCGGGCAGCGCGGCCGCCTCCGCCTCGTCCAGGCCGAGGGCCGGCCCCAGGTGCTGGTTGATGTCGGCGTCGACGGCGACGACCGGCGCCCCGGTGGCCACGAGGTGGCGGATGAAGAGGGAGGACAGGGTGGTCTTGCCGCTGCCGCCCTTCCCGACGAAAGCAATTTTCATGTTCACCAAGCGTAGTGGTGCAGTAGCTGTACGTGGCAGGTGTGCGTGAAGAAGACCACTCCTTCGTGGGGTGGGCGCCCAGGCTGCGTAGGGTCGTACTTATGAGTACGTCAGGGGCGACCGCCGATCCGCTCGCTGCCCTGGGCTCGCTGCCCGGTGTGGCCGAGTCCGTGGAATCCATGCGCAAGGCCGTGGACCGGGTCTACGGACACCGGGTCATGCGACGCCGCAGCAACGAGATCACCTCCGAGGCCGCCCTGCGCGGCGCGCGCGGCTCGGGGGCGCTGTCCGGCGCGGACTGGGCCCTGGAGGAGGTGCGCCGACGCACCGACTTCAGCGGCGACGACGAGGCGCGCGTCATGGGCGGCGCCCTGCGGCTGACCGCCGAGGCGGGGCAACTGCTGTCCATCTGGCGGCAGTCGCCGCTGCGGGTGCTGGCCCGGCTGCACCTGGTGGCCGCGGCGACCACTGGCGACGAGGTCGGGCGACCGCGTCAAGCGGGCGAGTCGGTCGACGAGCCGCTCATCGAGCTGCCGCTGCCGAGCGCGGGCGAGGTCTCCGGCCGCCTCGAGGGGCTCTCCGAGCTGGTCATCGCGGGAGGTTCGGCACCCGCTCTGGTCACTGCGGCCGTCGTCCACGGCGAACTCCTCGCCCTGCGCCCCTTCGTCTCCCACAACGGTCTGGTGGCGCGCGCGGCCGAACGCATCGTCCTGGTCGGCAGCGGCCTGGACCCGAAGTCCGTCTGCCCGGCGGAGGTCGGTCACGCCGAACTGGGCCGCGCGGCCTACGTGGCGGCGCTGGACGGCTATGTCTCCGGCACTCCGGAGGGCATGGCCGCCTGGATCGCCCACTGTGGCCGGGCGGTCGAACTGGGGGCCCGCGAGTCGACGGCTGTGTGCGAGGCACTGCAGCGCGGAGCCGCGTAGGAAGTCCCTGGAAAGCCCCGGGAAATCCGGGAAAAGGGTTGCGGCGGTACGAGAATTCGTACCGCCGCTGGCATGTCCACCGGGGTACCAAGCGTCCTCGAATGTTACCCATCAGGTCGGGAACTTTGCCCGTCCCTGGTGCGGCTGGCCCGTAATCGACGGGTCGACGTCGCGTGGGTGCCCGGTGTCCATGCTCGGTCCGTGGGGCCAAATTGCGTTCTTAAGGTGATCCTTTCGGATGTCCTTGGTCTCGCGGGCCGTTAACCCCTTTGTACTCCTGGACCGGAGCAAGCGGAAGCCCGGGCAGCACTTCTTTACTTTTAGGATCAAAGAGACATTAAGCAGGTGCTGGCATGGTCAGGCCGGAGTCGCACGGCGTCGGCTGGCGTACCAGACGAGGCCGGCGGTGGCCGCCGCGGCGCCTACCGCCGCGACCGCGACGAGCGCCGGACGGGGCGGCACGGAGAAGGCGGGGAGCCGCTTCTTGAGCCGGACCGGGCGGTGGAAATCCAGAATCGGCCACCCGCGCGCGAGTGCCTCGCGGCGCAGTGCGCGGTCGGGATTCACCGCGTGCGCGTGACCGACGGACTGCAGCATCGGCAGGTCGGTCGCCGAGTCGCTGTAGGCGTAGCAGCCCGCGAGGTCGTACCCCTCGGACTCGGCCAGTTCCTTGATCGCCTCGGCCTTCGTCGGACCGTACGCGTAGTACTCCACCTCTCCGGTGAAGCAGCCGTCGTCGCCCACCACCATGCGGGTGGCCACGACGCGGTCCGCGCCGAGCATCTCGCCGATCGGCTCGACCACCTCGGCGCCCGACGTGGACACGATGACGACGTCACGTCCGGCGGTGTGGTGCTCTTCGATGAGGGAGGCGGCCTCGTCGTAGATGATCGGGTCGATCAGCTCGTGGAGCGTCTCGGCGACGATCTCCTTGACCTGCTGGACGTTCCAGCCGCGCACGAGCGCGGACAGGTACTCGCGCGTCCGCTCCATCTGGTCGTGGTCCATGCCACCCACCAGGAAGACGAACTGGGCATATGCGGTACGCAAGGCGGCCCTGCGGTTGATCAGCCCGCCTTGGTAGAAGGACTTGCTGAAGGTGAGCGTGCTCGACTTCGCAATGACCGTCTTGTCCAGGTCAAAGAAGGCCGCTGTGCGGGGCAAGGAGTGGTTTTCCACAACCATGAGCATAGGCGCAGCCCATTCGGCGTAAGGTGGGCGTGTGGGTTTGCCTGAGAGGGCTCTCGGGTACACCATGGAAGTCACGGATCGTTCGCGACCGTGCTAACCCGGTCCGACTCCTCCCCCCCCGAGTCGGCCGTGGAGACGACCCCCGCTCTCCCCCCCGGCGGGGGTCGTCGCATGTCCGGGTGGGTTTTTCCCCTTCAGTAGCGGCTGCAGGGCCGTGTCGAGGCGGCTGTGGCCGCCTCTTCCGCATGCCCGTGATCCGTCACTCTGTGTAGCCGTTGCGCTGCTCTGCGGAAGTCGCACAGCGGGTGGTACAGCGGTCACCGGTTTGGGTGACGGCGATATTCACAGCCGTTGAGTTGTCCACAGTTATCGACCAAGATCCACAAGATTTCCGGGATCCCTGCACCGTGATTCCCAGGCGCCCGGCTCGCACCGAGTTCATGGCTGGTTCCGGTTTGTCGGGCGCGTTTGGCCGGTCGGTATCGGCCGTTCATATGGAGGCCGGTTGCCGGTTCTTCACACGTTTGGGAATCGCGGGGCCGTGGTGGCTCCGCGGAAGGGGGATGGACACCGTGGCCGCAGCCGTCACACACGATCCGCCACCCGCCGCCGGAGGGCGGCAGGGCAAGCCGTTGATCGTCACGGAAGACGCCGAACTGCTCGACGACCTGCTCCGCCTGTGCGCGGCCGCCGGCGCCACACCAGAGGTCCACCACGGGGTGCCGGACAACAGAGGCAGCTGGGAGGCCGCGCCCCTGGTGCTGGTCGGCGACGACGCCGCACGGCGCGTCCGCGGAGCCGCACGCAGGCGCGGAGTGGTGCTGGTCGGCCGCGACCAGGACGACCCCGGTGTCTGGCAGCGGGCCGTCGAAATCGGCGCCGATCACGTCCTGATGCTGCCCGACGGCGAGCAGTGGCTGGTCGACCGCATCGCCGACGTCGCCGAGGGCATCGGCCGGCCCGCCCTCACTGTCGGCGTCATCGGCGGCCGGGGCGGGGCCGGTGCGTCCACGCTCGCCTGCGCGCTCGCCGTCACCTCCGCGCGCGAGGGCCTGCGCACGCTGCTCGTGGACGCCGATCCGCTCGGCGGCGGACTCGATGTACTCCTCGGCGGCGAGAGTGCCGAAGGCCTGCGCTGGCCCGCGTTCGCCGCCTCGCGCGGCCGGGTCGGAGGCGGCGCCCTTGAGGAATCCCTACCGCGCCTGCACTCCCTGCGCGTGCTGAGCTGGGACCGCGGCGACTGCGTCGCCGTCCCGCCCCAGGCCGTACGGGCGGTGCTGGCCGCGGCCCGGCGCCGGGGCGGCACGGTCGTCGTCGACCTTCCACGCCGTATCGACGACGGTGTCGCCGAGGTCCTCGCCCAGCTCGACGTGGGGCTCCTCGTGGTCCCCGCGGAGCTGCGCGCCGTCGCCGCGGCGGGCCGGGTGGCCTCCGCCGTCGGGATGGTCCTGCGCGATCTGAGGGTCGCCGTCCGCGGGCCGTACACACCCGGGCTCGACGACCGCGAGGTGGCCCGGCTGCTCGGACTGCCCCTGGCCGGTGAGGTGCCGGTGGAGTCCGCGCTGCAGCACCCGCACGGGAGCCAGACGCCTCCCGGCGCGGCCGCACGGGGGCCGCTCGCGCGCTTCTGCAAGGAGTTCTTGGAGCGGGCTTTGGCCGAGGAGGGTGCCGCGTGAGTGCGTTTTCCGGGTTTGACGGGGCCGCCCCTTGGTCGGGCGTCGGCTCGGTGGGTGGGGCGGCCGAACCGGGGCTGTCTGGCGGGTCTGCGTCCCGGCGGCGTATGTCAGGTGGGGCTGCGTCCGAGCGGTGGGCGGCCGGTGGGGCTGCGTCCGAGAGGTTGCCGGGCGGCGGGTCTGGGCCCGAGCCGGGGTCGGCCGGTGGGGTTGCGTCGGCGCGGTGGCCGGCCGATGGCACGGCTTCCGCCGGGGCGAGCGGTGCGGATCTGTCGCCGGGGCTGCTCGACGGGGTGCGGCAGTGGCTGGTCGAGAGCGGGGCCGAACCGACGCCCGCGCGCGTGGCACAGGCGTTGCGGGAACAGGGGCGGGTGCTCGGAGACGCGGAAGTCCTCGGCGCCGCGGAGCAGTTGCGGTCCGAGCTGGTCGGCAGCGGCCCGCTGGAACCGCTGCTCGCCGACCCGTCGGTGACCGACGTACTGGTGTCGGCCCCCGACCGGGTCTGGGTGGACCGTGGCGGCGGTCTGGAGCTGACCAACGTCTCCTTCCCGGACGCGGCTGCCGTACGACGGCTCGCGCAGCGCCTGGCCGCGGTGGCCGGACGCCGGCTCGACGACGCGCGGCCCTGGGCCGACGCCCGGCTGCCCGACGGGACGCGGCTGCACGCGGTGCTGCCACCGGTCGCCGTCGGTTGCACCTGCCTGTCCTTGCGGGTCGTACGGCCGCGGGCGTTCACGCTCGACGAACTCATGGCGGCGGGCACCGTGCCGCCGGGCGGGGACCGGTTGCTGAGGGCGATGCTTCGGGCCCGGCTGTCCTTCCTGATCAGCGGCGGCACGGGCAGTGGCAACCCCAATGTGTCGCTGTGACGCCTCTATAATGATCTTGCCCTGACCATCTTTCCCGCATGGGAAAAATGGCCTCTGACCTGCGGTTTTGCAAGCTAATTCCAGCCCGCGCGTGATCGCCTTCGAATCAAAGGTGAGGACATGGAGCGGCCCCGGCCGGATCGGCGTCCGGCCGGGGCCTGGTCCCGCCCGCCCCATCGGGGGCGTAGGAGCGGGCGGGGGTCAGTGGCGCCTCAGGTAAGGCGTGCTCTGGTGGGGCACCGGCTTGCACGGCACCTTGTGGAAGTAGAGCGTCGTGCCGGCGCCTGAGTTCGACGTCTTGGGGACGGCCTTGGCTTCGTCGTCACGCATCGGCTTGTCGCAGCTCCTGCAGATCTTCACTGCTGGACCTCCTCGCGCCAGAGGCCGAACCAGACGCGGTACAGCTCGCCTGCCTCCGTGCACTCGCGCTTCACCTGCGGGCGTTCCGGGTCGGGCCGGCAGTCGGGGCAGGCGACGCAGTGCTCGGAGAGCTCGACGAACGCCTCCTTCGCCGGGGTCAGTGTCAGTGTGGTCACCGGTTTCCCTCCGCCTCTCCGTCGAGCTCGGCCCAGACGGTGTCGGTCGTGTCGGTGCGGGCATGTCCGTACCGGTCGGCAATCGCGAGGGCGGTGAGGATCGCTGTGCGTGTGGTGGGGGTGAGTTCGTCGGGGAGCTCGGCTTCGATGCGGAGCGCCCCGGTGTCGGTGTGCGCGGTACGCGGCTCGCCGCCGGTGGCTGCGGCGAGCATGCCGACGAGTGCGGCAGCCTGCGCTTTCTTAGTGCGCACAGCTCTCCCCTGGTGAGCGTTCGATCACGCCTCGTGATGCTGAGTATTCAGCTTCGACCTGATGGGTTAGCTTTGTCAATGTCGATGCTCGACCCCCGGAGCGGCCCAAATGCCTCGTGAGACTCCCTACTTGCAGGTCGCCGATGCCCTGCGCGTCCGCATCCAGGCGGGCGAATGGGCAGTGGGCGACAAGCTGCCGTCCCGGGCCCGCTTCGCCGAGGAGTACGGCGTCGGGCAGAGCGTCGCCCAGCGCGCCATGGAACGCCTCATCATCGAAGGGCTCCTCGAGGGCCGCGCCGGATCCGGAACCTACGTGCGCCGGCCGCGCGAGCGCCTGCGCATGGTCCGCTCCCGACACCGCGAGCGCCGCGGCGGGTCGCCCTTCCGCGCGGACATGAAGGAGCAGGGCCGCGCCGGTACTTGGGAGTCCCGCAGCGCCGCCCGGACGCCTGCCCCGGAGCACATCGCGGAGCGCCTGGCCATCGAGCCCGGCGACCTGTGCGTGGTGACGAACTACGAGTTCCTCGCGGACGGGCAGCCGGTGCAGCTGTCGGAGTCGTGGGAGCCAATGGCCATCACGGACGGCACGCCGATCGTGCTGCCGGAGATGGGGCCGCATGCGGGCGCGGGTGTCGTCGAGCGGATGCGCTCTATCGGTGTCGTCATCGAGACGGCCGTCGAAGTGCCCCGACCCGCGAGGGCGAGCCAGGCGCAGGCTAACCTGCTCGGCATCAGCGTCGGCGACCTGATCAGTGAGATCGAGCGGACGTACTACGACACCGAGGGCAGGCCGGTCGAGACTGCGGACATCGTCGTGGCCGATGTGCGGTGGGAGATCGCCTATGAGATCGGCATCGAGCAGCCCGACGACTGAGGGGTACTCAGATTGTGAGTACCCCTGGACGCACGAAAGCGGCCCCGCCCTCCCGGAGGAGAGCGGGGGCCGCTGAGTGCCCGTCACGGGTATGTGACCGCAGAAGTGGTGCCGCCCGTTGGCTGGCCGCGGCTACGGGACGGCACCACCAGGGCTTTCCGGCCGCAGATCCGACGCAGGAAAGAACCGGAAAGCCCCAGGCACACAGCATCGCCCACGGAACCATCAAGCGGGCCAGTGACTCGCCTCCAAACGTGTGAACCCCCGCAGCACAGACGAAGGCCCCCTCCCGCCCGAAGGCGGGGCCGCTGACCGCAAGAGTGGTGCCGCCCGCTGGCGCCAGTGGCAGCGGGCGGCACCAGGGTTTCCGGCCTCAAGGCGACAGGTCAGGTACCGGAGAACCCCGTGTACACAGCGTGGCCCGCGGAACAATCCCAGGCCAGCGATGCGCATACAAACGCGTGAACGCCCCCTGCACGGCCCGTGATGGGGCCGTGCAGGGGGCGTCTTCATGGGTACTGGCGGCGGGTCGGGTCGAGGCCGGCGGAGAGCAGGCCGCCGTTGCCGTTGTCGGGTTCCGGGTCGGGTGCGCCGTCCTTGCGGCAGACGAGCGCGTCGGGGTCGTAGCTCGGGGCCTGCGGGCTGTAGCCGTCGGGGCAGGCCGGGCCGGGCGGCCCCTGCTCGCCTCGGGGACCTTGTTCGCCCTGTGTTCCCTGCTCGCCCTGTGGGCCTTGTTCACCTTGTGGGCCTTGGGCGCCTGGCTCGCCCTGTGGTCCTTGCGCGCCGTCGGTGCCGGGCGTTCCGTTCTGGCCTGGATCACCTGGGGCGCCGGTCTCGCCGTCGGTGCCCGGCGCACCCTCCTTCCCGGGGTCACCGGGGTCGCCCTTCGGGCCGGGGATCGGCACCGGTACCTCGGCTCGTGCGGGTAGGTCGTCGACCGCGTCGGATGGATCCGGTGCAACGGGCGTCTCACCTTCGCTCTTCACCTGTGTGCGTAGCTGCCGCACGTCGGTGGCGAGCGTTGAGACAGCCTCGCCGCGCCGGTCGGCTTCGGCGGCGAGGCTGTCGGCGCGGCTGGCTTCGGCGTCGATGCGCCCCCACACGATGACGACCGCGCCGGACAGGGCGATCAGCCAGCACAGCAGCGCCAGCGGGCGCCAGCGGCGGGCCAGTGCCCGTTCTGCACGGGTCTCTGCACGGGTCACGGATCGCCTCCCAAGTTGACGACTTTCACACGGAGGCGGGCGATCTCCACCTGGTCGGCGACGCGGTGCTCGAGGAGCCCTTCGATCTTCTGGTCTCGGGCGGCGAGCTGCTCGCGGAGCTTGTCGCGCTCCTCTTGGATCTGGTCAAGTTCCGAGTTCATGCGGGTGGTTGCGTTCTCGCCCCGCTTGCCGAGGTACGCCACCACTCCGCCGACAACCGCGCCCACGCCTACGAGCAGGCTGCCGATGGTGGTGGCGTCCAAGGGTGGCTCCTACAGGTCGCGCGGAGTGGGGCTCGCCTGCCGGTTGGGCACGGCCCACGTGAAGCCGAGCGCAGCCAGGACGGCGATCAGTGCCGCCCAGCCCTCGGCTGCGGTGACGGTGTCGTCGGTGACGGCGACCGACAGCGAACCGGCGCCGGCGGCCACACCCGACACGGCGGCCTTGGCGTACTTCGAAATCTTCATGGTCATCCCTTCTCCAGCGCGGTGACGCGCTTCTCCAGAGCGGTCAGCCGCTCCTCGGTCGTGGGCGGCTTCGGCTTCGGAGCCGGCGCCGGAGTGCTACTCGGCGGCGACCAGCTCGCCGCGTGCTTCAGCCGCTCGGCGACACGTGCGCGGATGTCGGGCATGCTCACCCCTGGGCCGCGCGGGTCGACCTTCCCGGGCTGCCACTCCTTGTGGCCGATCACGGACGTGTTGCCGTCCTTGCCCCAACCGTGCGCCCGGCACAGGGCGGCGGCCGCGCGCACCATCGCCTCCACCTGGACGGCCGGCCACAGGTCTTTGTTGTCGCCGAAGTTCTCGCACTCGAAGCCGTAGAAGCGGGCATTGCCGTCGGTGTTCGACTCGTTCGCAGCGGGCAGGGGCTTCTCGGCGATGACCGCGCGCAAGACGTCGTCGTCGCCGAGCCCGGCATGGTTGGTGCGGCCGTAGCCGACGAGATGGATCGTGCCGTCCTTGGCGACCACGCCGTGGCACAGGGGACCAGGCAGTTCGGAGTGCCCGTCGCGGCAGATCCTCACCGTGACGGCGGTCCCCTTGGTGACGGTGTGATGGACCATCACGCCGTGCACCTCACCCCACGCGCCCTTGCTGTTGCGGTTGTGCGTCTTCCAATTGCCGACCTCGACGACTTTGACGCCCTCGGCCTTCAGCGCGGCGAGGAACTTGGCAGCGGACAGCGGATCGGCCATGGGGCCTCCAGACATGAGGAAAGCCCCGGCCAGAAGGGCGCGGGGCGAGCAGGTGAGGGAAGGTCAGGCGGTGGGCGTCATCGACTCGGAGTATGTCGACGTGCGGCCCGCCGACCGAAGGACGAAGTCCGGCGACGAGGCGATCAGGTCGACGAACTGCTGTACGACCTCGGGCACCCCTTCCGCGTCGATGTTGTCGGTGGACACGGCGACGTCGAAGGT
Source organism: Streptomyces sp. NPDC058678 (assembly GCF_042714835.1). Taxonomy (NCBI): domain Bacteria; kingdom Bacillati; phylum Actinomycetota; class Actinomycetes; order Kitasatosporales; family Streptomycetaceae; genus Streptomyces; species Streptomyces sp. NPDC058678. Next base: position 26,932 of record NZ_JBHXSG010000009.1, read on the forward strand.
GACCGGGTACTCGCCGATCTTGTCGACGCTGTTCGCGCTGACCGTGTACCGGGCCTGATAGGGGCCTTCTGGGCTGCTGAGGGGCATGGATTCCTTCTGGTGTAGGGGTTAGCCGGTCGCGAAGGCGGCACCGAACTTGACCGTCTGCGCGGCGACGAGGGTGGACGTCGGGTACATCGAGGTGATCTGGCACTGGCCGTTCGTGAGGAAGCGGACTGATCCGGCCGTGACCCCGGACACCTCGAACAGCCCGGGGGTTTCCGCCCCCGGCCTGCAGTCGGCGGGCAGGGTGCAGACGGTGACGTCGCCGATGTTGCCGGTGCTGCCTGCGGTGATCGTGGCTCCGCTGTACGTCAGAATCACCGACCACTCGGTGACGCCTCCGGCCTTGCGCCCGGCGAAAGTGCTCACCGCGAAGTTCGTGCCCGCTGTCGGGCTTGAGGTCAGTGCGACGGGCGTGAAGTCGTTGAGCCGTGCCGCGGTGATGCGCATGCCGGGCTGCCACAGAGTCACAGCGGTTCTCCTTACAGGGCGACGGTGGTGGGGTCGGCCAGGCGCACGTCCGTGGCGGTGGTGTGGCTCTTGACGACGCTGTTGCGGGAGCGGACGACCGTGAACCGCTGCGGGTTGATGATCTGGAGGTTGTCGAACCGCAGCTGCGGGTTGACCGGTGTCGACCCGGTGTTGGCGAAGCACCTGATGCCGACGTTGGCGGCCGCGGTCAGGGCGGTGTCGGTGACTTCGAGGTGCCAGGCGCTCGGCTCCTGCGCGGCCGGCAGCCAGATCCGGGCTTTCAGCGCCGACCCGATGACCTGGAAGCGGACCCGGTAGAAGGCGCCGGCCGTGTGTGTCAGGCCGCTGGTGTACGTCCCGAGCTGCGTCTCCGTGCCGGTCACGCGCTTGCGGAGCGTCATCACGACGCCCGCCGAGGTGTTGAAATCGAGCCGGGCCGCGTAGTGGTTGTTGTTGTCGACCGCCCGCACGATCGGCCCCGCGAACAGGCTCGCGCCCGCGGCGAGGACGGATGATGCGACGTCGACGACCAGGTCGACGTCGGCGGTCGGCGCGGGCGCCAGGGCCAGGTGCGCGATCCCGGTGGCGGGCTGGTTGGCCGCCGCATATCCGCTGCCGACGCTGTAGTCCGCTGCGGTCCCGACAACCGTCCAGGCCTGCCCAGTGTCCGCCGTGCCCCAGCCGGACGCCACGGTGCGGTTGAAGGTGTCCGCGACCGCCGGAGTGATCGCGTTGACGGTCATCACCTCCCCGCCCGCGCGGATGTCCATCGGGAAGTCGGAGGGGCTGCCGCCTGCTTGGCGGAGGGTGATGTGGTCGCCCCACAGCAGGTCTGTAGCGGGCGGGAAGTCGGGCACGGTGGCCGCCAGGTTCGCGGTGAGCGCTGTGGCCGGGGCCGTCGCGGTGAGCTCGAACCATGTCCAGGTGTTCGCCGGGATCGTCACGTCGTTGGAGGTGGTCGACAGGTAGGCGCCCGCCGCCGCGAACCAGTTGATGTTCAGCGCGACGCCCCGGGCGGTGGCGGAGCGCAGCCAGCCCGAGGCTACGTACTGCTGGCCGACGACGACCGGCATCGTCGTGCTGCCGGCGTTGGGGAACTCGGCGATCCCGTTCGGGGTGAACAGCAGCGACCAGTCCCCCGTGAACGGGGCCGGCTGCGGGGTGGCGACGCGGGCGATGGTGCCGCCGGATCCGTTCCAGCCGGTCAGGTTCGTCTCGAAGTCCCAGTTCGAGTTGAGTGCCGGGTTGGCGGTGATCCAGGGGAGGTCGGCGGTGGTGGTCACCGTCAGGATCGTGTCGTCGCTGTCGACGGGCGCGGCGAGCTGGCTGCCGGCGGTGTCGGCCCGCCCGTAGAGCGCATCTTCGATGGCGCCGACCTGCCACGGCTGGCCCGGGGAGCAGTTGAACGTCACCTCCCACCGCTGCAGGCCGGCCTCGTGGCGGATGCCTTCGACGATCAGGTCGACGTCGCCGAACCCGACGTACTTGGGCAGGCCGGTGATGCGGATGAGGTCGCCCTCGGTGAGCGCGAGTACCTGCGGGATCAGGTTCGGTGCCTTGTGCAGCAGCACCTTCACGGTCGGATACCGGGGCCCGTCGAAGGTGCCCTGGTGCAGGCGCCAGTAGGCGATGGGTTCGGTCTGGGCGTCGTCGTGCAGGGACAGGGTGACCGCGTCGTCGTACTGGCCGATCCCGTCGGGCGGGTCCAGCACGGACAGCGGGCCCTCCTCGAGGAACGCCCGCCCTTCGCTGCCGCCGTCGCGGACGACCGTGCGGTCGTTGCGGGTGGCGGTGTCGTCGTCGACCGGCTCGAGCGGTGCGGCCAGGCCGGGCGCGCCGCTGTAGGACAGGGTCAGCTTGGGTTCCTGGCTGTACATGCTGGAGCGGTCCCGGTACAGCAGGCCGGGCCGGGTGCGGTCTTCCAGGAGCAGTCCGCCGTCGGCGTCCGCGGCGGCCTGCAGCAGTGTCAGCAGCGTGTCCGGGGTCTGCGGTCCGACGAGCTCGGTTGTCTCGGTGCCGAGGATGCGGGCCAGCGGCAGGTTTTCCTCGGTGGCCAGGCGCCGCATGCGCTGGTCGGCGCTCTCGCCGGTGAACCCGATGTCGGCGCTGTTGTAGATGAACGTGGGGGCGGTGGTGAACACCGCGAGGTGCCCCAGGGCCGTGCCGTCCAGGTCGCCGGAGTGCCCGCCGTCCGGGCCCTTCAGGCCGGAGATCCGGCCGACCGTTCCGGCGTAGCTGGTGGTGACCAGGCCGGTGCCCGCCCCGCCGATGGGGACGAACCGCAGGGACCAGTCGACGTTGGCGCCGTTCTGCACGGCGAACAGCTGCCAGCGGCACCACGTGTTGAACACGCCCAGCCCGGTCAAGTCGAGCAGCGAGGACGTCACGACTGCGTCGTCGGCGTCGTAGCCGAGCACCTGGGAGCCGTTAGTGGTCAGCATGAGCCGCCACCGCTTCACCGTGCCGGTGCCCAGCCACTGCAGCACCGTGCGGGCGGTCGCGGGCCCGCTGTTGGGCACGTTGAAGATGAACTCGGTGTGCCACTGCGTGGGGCTGCCGGACGGGGCGGGGACGGTTCCCGAGATGAGGGAGCCGTCCCGGATGGTGGGCAGCGCGGACGATCCGGCCAGGGAGTCTTCCGCGGCCATTGTCATCCCGCTGGTACGCAGCGGCCGTACCCCAGTGATGGGGCTGTAGAACTGGGTGGCCGTGCGGCCCTCTTCCAGCGGCCAGTAGGCCACCGGATTGCCGGAGGGGAGGCGGCGGCGCAGCGTGGACTGCAGGGCCTTCTTGCCCTGGCCCATGCGGCGCAGGATGCCGGCGCCCTCGATGGACACCCACGCATCCGAGCCGTCCGGGCGCCAGCTCTGCGGCCACTCGGGCACCTCGGCGACGATCAGATCCTCGCGGTCGCGGATGACGGCCGCCCCGGACAGCGTCCAGGTGCGGCCCGCGCTGTCCGCGAAGGCGGTGGTCCCCGCAGGCTGGGCGGTGAAGTCGGGGGCTGCGACGATCGTGCCATCGATGCCGTTACGGACCTCGGCCTTGTAGACGCGGCCGGCCATGGCGCGGCGCGGGATCGCAACGTCCAGCTGCTCGGGAGCGATCGTCAGCGGGGAACTGGCACTGGTGATGGTCAGCGTGCCGCTACCGGAGACGTCCTCTCCGATCTGTGTCCACGGCCCGGCGATGGACTCGGCCCAGTACAGGCGGAAGGTGTGCCCGCCCGCACCGTTGTTGACGTCCACCGTGCCGCGCAGTGCCGCACGCTTCGGCAGCGCCGGCAGTTCCCAGGACGCCACGTTCCCGAGAATGCCGTCGGTGGCGACGTGCAGGTACAGCGATCCGTCCTGGAGACGAAGGTGATAGCTGCGGATACCTGCCGCACCCCACTTGCCGATGAGGATGTGCCCATCGGAGTCGTACCAGCTGGCCTCGCCCTCCCACCGCAGATCGAGGTCGCCGGTGATGTCGAGGCTGGCGTGATCGGGAGTCGACGCGTAGTTCGCCGGGTTGCCGTCCAGCTCGAGGTAGGAGACGGTGCCGGGCACCGAGAGCCGGCCGCGGGTGTTGCGGCCGATCTTCCCGAACAGATCGCTCTCCGGGTTGCGGGGGCTAAAGCGTCCGTCACGGTTGTTGATGACCACCTGCAGGCTGCCCGGGTCGGTCTGGGATCCCATGTCCGGGCGGCCGTGCTCGACGACGATGCCGCCCCGCTCGTAGGTCGGAACCGGGATCCAAGCCCCGTCGACGAGCAGCTCGAACAGGGGGTTCAGCGGGGTGTCGGGGAACGCCACGACGGCGGCCTCCTTACTTGGTGCCGAAGGTGTCGTCGGTGTCGCCGCCGCGGCCGGTGGTCTGCACGATGCGGCGGATGAGGCGCTTCATATCGGCGGGGCCGGCCAGCTCGATCCGCAGGCCGGGCGCCTGGGCGGCGAGCTGGGTGCGGCGGCCGCTGTTGACGGCACTCAGGCCGGGCACGCTGGCCATACCGTCGAGGGCGGACTGCACGCCCGGGACGCCGTCGGTGATGCCCTGCCCGAAGGCTTCGGCGATCGCCCGGCCGGAGTACAGGGTGTAGCCCTTGCCTGCGAACGGGCCTTCTTTCGCCGGGGAGAAGGGGAAGAAGTCCCGGGCGGCGGAGACGACGGACGATGCGGCGTTTCTGACGTCGCCGATCATGTTCTTGATGCCGTTGATGAAGCCCTGGATGAGGGCGCGTCCCGCACCGGTCAGGACGTTGCCGAGGTTGCCCAGCCCGGACCTGACCCGCCCGGGGATGCCCTTCACCCAGTTGATCATCTCGGTCGCCTTGTTGACCGTGGCCCTCTTCATCGCCGACCAGTGCTTGATCAGCAGGCCGAGCGCGGTCCAGTTGAGGAACGCGTTGTAAATCCATCCGGGGATCTTCCGTACCCAGCTGACCACGGCGTTCCAGGCGCTGACGGTGGCGTCCTTGATGGCCGACCAGTGCTTGATGATCAGCCCGAGGAGCGTCCAGTTGAGGAAGAACTGCCAGATCTTGTCGGCCGCCGACTTGATGAAGGTCCAGACGGCGTTCCAGACGGCGATCGTGAAGGCCTTGATCTCGTCCCAGTAGGCGATGATCAGCGCGACCAGGGCGATGACGGCGATGATGATCCAGCCGATCGGGCCCATCGCGATCAGCCACTGAGCGGCCATGGTCGCCGCCCAGATCACCGCCCGGGCGGCCATCATCACGAACTGGCGGATGGTGACGGCGGCGATCCGCAGCATGCTGGCCAGCCACGTCACGGTCGCACGCGCGGCCGCGGCCACCCACGCGCCCGCGGTCCGCGCAGCGTTCACCGTCGCCGAGGCGGCCATCCGTAGCCCAGCCCTGACGCTCGTCGCCGCGGTGGTCACCCACCGTCGTGCGACCTGGCCGAGGCGGGAGTTCATCAGGTCGGAGGCTGCGTCGACCGCCGTCGAGGCCGCGCTGAACGCCTTGAACGCGACGACCGCGCCGAGGATCGCGAACGCCAGGGCCTGCACCACGCTGGGAGGAAGGGCGTTGATGAGCTCGGCCAGATGCAGGGCGATCGTGGCCGTGACGCCGATCAGCGGGGCGAGCGCTACGAGCAGTTTCAGGGCGGTCGTGGCGAGGGTGCTGAGGGTCTGTCCGCCCTGGCGGGCGAGGTCGATGAACTGGGCGAACCCTTCGCTGTCGCTGAGGCCTTGGCCCCACTTGGCGAACGCGGCCGTCGACTCCTCGAACCCGCCGGACATCGTCGTCGACAGCGGCAGGAACGCTTTGATCACACCGCCGATCCCGACCGCGATGTTCTTCAGGCCGAACAGGAAGCTCTTGAGGTTCTGCCCGGCGACCTTCGCCATCGAGTCGGCGAAAGTCTCCAGGCCCTTGCCCTTGGTGCTGCGGTCGATCTCGTCGACGAACTCACCGAACGCACCGGCCGCCGCCTTCACGAACGGCGTCAGCAGCGGCAGCAGACGCCGCACGACCTGCAGGCCCTTGGTGAAGACGGGCATCGTCGTCGAGCTGAGGCTGTCGGACCACTCGCGCTGGTCCTTCTTGAGGCCGATGAACTCCTTGGCCATCGCCTGCGTCGCGGGCGGGAGGTCCTTGAGGGCGTCGTTGTAGGCCTTCTGCTTCTCGGCGGCGTCCTCGGCGCCGGCCGCGGCTGCCTTCTCCGCCTCCTCGGCCAGGCCTGCAACCTCGGCGACGTCCTGCATCTGCGGGCCGACCGCCAGCTGGAACGCCTTCGCGGCCACCCCGGCGGAAGCGAACGCCGCCGCCAGGCCGCCGACCCCGGCAGCCACCGCCGCGGCGGCCGGCACTCCTATGCCGAGCCCTGCCACGGCCTTGCCCAGGCCGCCGAGGATGCCCTTGGCGCGGTCGGCGCCCTCGCGCACGGCGTCGGTGTCGATGCCCAGGCGCACCGTCATGGAGGCGAGCGTGGCCACAGGCCATCACCCCCTCGTCGGGACGCAGTCCCCTATGGAGTTGTGGTGTTGAAGGTTCCGCCGAGCGCGGCGTTCGCCGCCTGGGCGACCCGGAACAGTTCTTCCGGGCTCTTACGGACGCGGCCCTTGTCCCAGCGGGGCATGAAGTCGGAGATCTTCGGTGCCCGCTGGCCCTTGCCGCGGTTCACGCCGGCGATGACCGAGGCGACCATCGCGGCCTGGACGTCGCCGCGGGCCCCGCCGAGCGGGCCGGTCAGCTGCTCATACGCGCGCCACTCGGCGAGCTCGGCCGATCCCATGTCGGCGAGCAGGTGGCGCACGGAGCGGGCGCCGAGGTGTGCGGCCAGGCGGAAGTAGAACTGCCGTGCTGGCCGCTGCCTCAGTTTCCCGCGAGCTCCTTGACGTCCTCGTCGCTCATCTTCGACAGCCGCATGGCTACGTCGCACACCCGCTGCAGGGCCTTCGCCGACTTCTCCCCGAGCCGCTTGACCTCGGCAACGGACCGGAACATCTGCTTGCCGTCGGCGTCCACGATGGTCGCCGCGGCGAGGCGGGCGCGGAAGCCTTCCAGGCCCTCGGCGCGGACGGACGCGCCGTCCTTGCCGACGAAGTGGGACTCGAACTTGTCGCGTTCGGTGCCGGGCATCTCCCGCACGCGCACCGTGCCGCCCCACTCGGGTACCTCGACGTCCTCGTAGCCGAGGTCGTCGGTGCCCAGGATCTGCTCTGCGGACAGGTAGGTCGTCATCAGGCGGTCGTCTCTTCCTCGTTGTGCAGATAGTTGACGACGTCCACCCGGTCGGCGAACAGCGCCAGGTGGACGGTGGGCCTCTCGTCCGGGTCGACGGGCACGGTGACCGAATCCCGGGAGATGGAGAACGGAAGCGGCTCACCGTCGATGAGCACGCGGCAGGTTGCGCCGTGGCGGATGACCTCGATGCGCTGAGGACGGTGGTCCATCAGGTGCCCGGGGTCAGGACGGGCTTGCCGGACACCTTGAAAGTGGCGGTCGCGGCGAGCTTGTCGTCGTGCGGGGCCTCGGGCTCGAAGTTCGTGATCAGCGCCTTGAAGGCCCACTCTCCGAGCGTGCCGGGCCATACGACCTTGTAGTTGCGCGGGTTGGCGTCGCTGAAGTCGGAGACGAGCGAGTCGTGTTCGCGCGGGTCGTAGTTGAGCTCGATCTCGACCTCGCCGCCGTCCTTGAGGCCGCCGATGAACTCCCGCCAGGCGTCCTCGCTGTCGTGCGCCGTGACGTCGTAGGTCTCCCGCTCCAGACCGGGCGGGGTGATGTCGGTGACGTTCGCGATCGCCGTGAACGTCTCCACTCCGGCCCCGTCGCCGCGCTGCAGCTGGGTACCGAAAGCGTCCAGACCAGCCATGGCCTGTTCTCCTTTACGCCTTGGTCAGCCACACGCGATAGCTGACGTTGATGTGCCTGATGTCGGGGTCGGGGTCGCGGAGCTCGGTGTGCTGCTGGTGCGCGATCGACACGTCGGTGAAGCCGGCCACCGTGAGCGGCTGCCGGTCCAGGGCGGCGTCGAGGGCGGCCAGGATGGTCGCGGCCTCTTTGAAGCCGCGATACTTCGACCACACGTGCAGCACCACGGCGGCCTCCAGGCCGCGCTGGTTGTGGGCGTCATCGACGGTCTCGGTGACCGAGCCGAGCGTTACGTAGGGATGCGACGCGGCCTCGGGGACCTCGTCGTACACGCCGCTGACGAGGGCCATCAGCGGGGCGTTGCCGGTGAGCTTGGCGTACACGGCCTGCTGCAGCGGCCACAGAGCGGCCGTCACGGGTCACTCACCTCCGCCCACATGCCGGCGGAACGCGGCCCGGTAGGTGCGGGTGACCTGCCGTCGGTGCTCGTCGAACGCGGGCACGAGGTAGGGCTGGTCGGCCATGGAGCTGGTGCCCTTCTCGACGTACAGGGCGTACTCCAGCTCGTCGGCCTCCCACACGCCGACCTCCGCGCGCCCGTACTGCTCGCTGACACGCTGGTCGATGGCCTGGAACAGGTTGCCCTTGTCGCGTGGAGACCGGTCCTTGGCGGTGGACTCGACGCTGTCGGCCCACTCGTGGAGCGTCTCCGAGCGGGCCTCGTTCATGGCCTCGGGCACCCGCTCGATGGCGCGCAGTGCCCGCTGCAGGCCGTCCAGCCTGATGCGACCGGCCATGGGTCAGGGCAGCTGCAGGACGGCGACGGTGACCGAGGTGACCGCGCTGTAGGTGATAGCCGCCCGCCCGGTCGCAGGGTCGCGGAATGCGGCCTTGAGCGGGATGAAAGCGCTCCCGGCAGCGGGGATGACCTGCGCGGCGTCGGCGACGGCCAGGTCCCCGACGGTGCCCGAGGTGGCGACGGTGACGGTCTTGGCGCTGGCATCGCCGTTGCGGACGTGCAGCACCAGCTTCTCCCCGACCGGCGCCTGGTCGCCGCCCCCGGCGGCGCTGGCGTAGGTGGGCTGCAGCCCCGACAGGGGCGTCCTCTGTGCGGACAGGATGGCCATGGGTTCCTCAGCTTTCTGTGGGCTGGCGGAGCGTGCAGTCCGCCCGCAGGTAGGTGCCGGGCTCGGACGGCTCGAACGTGGCGATGACCTCCAGCACCCGCCCGGCTGGCCGCAGTTCGTCGCCGCGGCGCACGTCGGTGCCGGGGTGGAAGTACCAGGTCTCGTCCAGCTGGGCGCCGGCCTGGTCGGCGGCCTGCCGCTCGCGAGCGGACGGTTGGGACCGCCGGGCGCGGGCGGTGCCGGTCTGGGACCAGGTGGATTCCTGGCCGCCACCGCCGTCGTCGACCGTGCTCAATCGCCAGATGGGGACGGATGTGTTGAGCAGGCGTCCGACGCGGCTCACCGGGTCTTCACCACCGCGACGCCGCCGCCGAACCGTGCACGGAGCTGGTCGCGCAGGTACTCGGGCAGTTCCATCTCGGTGATGCGGCCGCCGTCGCCGTACTGCACGGAGTAGTCGCCGATCCGCTCCGAGCGGACATCCTTCGCGGCCAGGCCCTCCCCGTCGGGCTGCGAGCGGGAGGCGATCAGCGCCGCAGCGGCGATCCGGCACACCAGGTCGACGATGTCGGAGGGGACGGTGGGCAGGCCGTGCGTGTAGGTCACGTCGACCTCGGAAGGCTCGAAGGGATGCGACCAGCCGCCCGCCCGCCACAAACGGCTGGAACGGAGTTTCCAGTCGCTGGTGTCCAGGGTGTCGCCGTCGAGGATCACCGTGGCCACGGACTGCACGGGCGGGCCGGGCAGAGACAGCCACTGCGACACCTCGCCCTCAAGGCTGACGGTGGACGTGACCTGGCTGATGGGGACACCGGCCGCAGTGCGGACGGCGGCAGAGGCGACGTCGAGGTAGACGTTCACCTTGGCGGTCTCAGCCGCCTCGACGGTGACGCCGCGGGCCGTCAGGTCGGCCACCGTCGCCAGAGCGGTCAGTGCCACGGTGGCCTCCCGTCACTCGTCGGACTTGGGCTTGGCCGCCGTCTTCTTCGCGGCCGGCCTGCGTGGCGCCTGCTTGGGCTGCGGCCCATCGACCGGCGTCCACTCGCCGGAGTCGATGCGGGCCTGGATGGTCCGCTCGTCGAATGCAGCCCCGACCGTCACGACGAACTCCGCCCCCGCGGGGCCACGGAAGCGGAGCGTGTCACCGGCCTTCATCAGGCGACGATGACGTCGACGGCCGCGAGACCAGTCGGGCGGACGACCTTGGAGCCGTACAGGTGCAGGCCCTTCACGATGTCCGCGAAGCCCTTCTCCTTACGGGTCGCCTCGGTCTTGTTGATCTGCTCGGCGTAGGTGACCGCACCGGAGTAGCCCGCGATGACGAGCTTGCCCGCGCCCGCGCCCGGACCGTTCGGCGCGTTGTTGGACTTGTGGATCGTGAACCCGGCGGCCTGGCCCACGACACCGTTCGTGCGGACCTGAGCGGCCTGCGCGTCGCCCGCCGCGATGAACCGGGAGTCCTTCAGCAGCAGCCCGTAGAAGGCGGGGGTGACGACCACCCAGCGGCCCTCGTCGGGCACGTTGTCGTTGTCGAGGATGACGCCCAGGTCGACGAGCTGGTCGTAGGCGCCCGCGGCGGTGTTGATGGTCTTCTCGGCGACCAGGTTGCCCGCGTCGACGCCCGCGGCCATCAGGCCGGCCACGTACTGGTCGGCGACGTCGCGCAGCTTGTACGCGGCCTTGCGGGCCTGCTCGGTGAGGACGGCGCCGCCGTTCATGGCCTGCCGCTTCTCGATGTCGTCGACCTCGAACGCGAAGTACTTCGACTGGTCGATGACGAGCGTGGAGTCGGTGTCGTCGACGTCCTCGATGGTGATGTCGACGTGCGGGGTGTAGGTGCCGACCGTCGGGTCGGCGAGGCCCACGATGTGGACGGTGTCGCCGTACTGGGCGATGTCGCCCTCGTACTCCCGGTTCACGACGCCCGGCGCTGCGTAGATCAGGGACTTCTCCAGGGTGACCAGAAGGTCGGCGTTCCAGACTTCCGGCTTGAAGGCGCTGATGGCCATGTCGTGTCTCTCCTGTCAGGGGTTACTGGGAGCGGAGGTAGTCATCGAGGCGGCCGTCGTTCCGGGCCTGGACGATCTCCGCGTGCTTGCCAGCTGCGGACAGACGCTTGACGTCCGCCTCGGTGAGCTGGGCTGGCCGGCCAGTCCCCTTGCGGGCGCCGGAGTCTGCGGTCCCTTCGAACCGCGGCTTGGGGGTGCCGCTTTGCGCGGCCAGGTAGGGCTTGGACTGGATCAGGTCGGCGATCGCGTCGCCGATCTCGTCGGCGTCGACGTTGCCGTCGTCGTCGACCTCGAACTGCGCCAGGTCCAGGAAGCGGTAGGCGTCGGCGGGGTCGGCGAGCTTGCCCGCGGCCGCGGCCTTCACCTCGGCGCGGATGATGCGGGCGTTGGCCTTGGACAGGGCGGCCTGCTCGGCCTGGCGCACGATGGCCTCGGGGTCGGGCTGGTCGCCGTCGGCGGGCTTGTCCTTCGCGGCCAGCTTCGCCTCGAGCTCGCGCCGCTTGTCGCGCTCGGACTTCCATTTGTCCTTCATGGAGTCCAGCGCGCGCTTTCCGGCGTCGCCGAGCTGGTCGGCTCCCTCCGGGTCGTCGTCGGGCTGGCCGTCGACGACCTCGCCGATGCCGTCGGCAGGCTCCAGGGCGTCGACGGGCTCTGCCGGGTTCGGGTCGGCGGGCACGTCGGAGACAGGTGTGGGCGTGCTCATGGATCTCTCCCGTTGCGGGTTGAGGGCCGGGCGTTGCGCCCGGTCAGACGATGTAGCCGTTGCGCTTGAGCAGGCGGATGGCGTGCTCGCGGTCGCCGTCGGCGAGGCGGTAGATCTCCTGCGGCATCAGCCGCACGGCCGTTGCCCGGTTGCGGGCCTTGGTGTCCGTACCGAAGCGGACGCCGGCGGCCTTCTCGAACTTCGCTCGCCGCGAGCCGTACAGGCCGCGTCGGGTGGTGCCCTCGGTGGTGGTATGCACGGTGCGCCGGTAGCGGGTCGCGGTGGTCATGCCGCGGCGGGCGTTGACCACCTGCGCGATGTCCGAGCCCTCACCGATGGCCTGCACGGCGGCCTCACCGAACGCGCGCCGCTGCTGGGCGGGGGTCATCTGCTCGAACAGCGACTCCGGGGAGGCCAGTTGCCAGGTGTCCCCGGGCCGGCGCGGGGCCAGCGTGCAGTCGCAGCGCGGGTGCCGCAGGAAGCCCTCTGACAGCGTGTACTCGCGTCCGGCGAGGATGATGCACCGGGCGCACGCGGGCAGTTCGACCACGCGCACGTAGGACACCACGCGCGGGCGGGCGATCATCCCGGCCATGTCGGCGATCCGGCCCGCGTCCGCGACGAGGGAGCGGGTGACCATCTCCAGGAAGTACGCGCCGGACAGGATCGACATGGCGGTGGTGAAGCCGCGGCCCAGCCGGTTCAGGGCGATGATCAGCGGATACAGCAGCGGAATGCCGAGGTCTCCGGCCGCTTCCACCGCCGTCTCGGGATTGACAACACCCTGACCCTGGCCGATCTCCTGGACCAGCCACGGTTCGGCTGTCGACGCGGCCGCCATCTGTCCGCCCCGGATCAGTTCAGCGACCAGCGCCGCCCGCGCCAGCCACGACGCCTCCAGCCGGTCGGGGTCGACGGTGCTCCACACCTGGCGGACAGCGGCCGCCGTGGTCGCCGCCGTCGCCGCTCGCTGCTGCTGGTGGTCCTGCGCGGTGGGCGGCGTGCTCACGCCGTCTCCTCGGCCAGCAGGTCGCCCTCGAGGGCCACCGCGTCTTCGGCGGGTGCGGGCCGCTGCGCCATCATCGCGGCGGCCGCGCCGAGCGGGTCGAGCTGGTTCTCCCGCTCGATCATGGCGAGCAGGTCGACGACCTCGGCCGGGGTCAGCCCGTAGCGCAGGGCCAGGAACTCGAAGGGGAAACCGATCTGCTTCAGCTTCAGCAGCGCGTCCGCCAGCTGCGCTTGGGAGCGGGACTCCGCATCCGCCCACAGCATGTAGCCCGAGCGTAGGTCCCTGCTCTTGCTGTCCTCGCCGCGCGCCAGCGCGATCAGGGCGAACACCTCACGGATGGCCTGGCCGTACCAGAGCTGCTTTTCCTCCACCCGCTTGACCAGACCGGTCTCGGCAGCGAGCAGCGCATCGGCGCTGAGGTTGGCCATTTTGCCGATCAGGTAGTGCTGGGGGGTGCGGGTCTGGGCGGCGATGTGCCCGACGGCGACCTCGATCACCTTCGTGTAGGCCTCCAGGTTGGCCGCCGTCCATTCGGCGATCTTGGCGTTCTCGCCGGAGAAGAACGCGATCCGGTCCGCGGCCAGCTTCTCCAGGTCGAGCGGCCTCTCCCCGACGACCTCGCCGGCGGCGTTCAGGATCGGGATCATCGGGCGTTCCGCGCCGAGGACCACCCGCTGCGGGAAAGCGGCGTAGTCCGAGGCGGTGAACAGTTGCGCCCACAGCAGGTTCACGGCGTCCTGCATCGGCACAACGCCGGCCACATCAGAGATCGGATCGTCGACCAGCAGGGGCCGGTTGAGCAGCTCCACCACCGGCACGACACCCATCGGGTTGGGCTGCGGGTTCGGCTCGTCGCGCATCTCCCGCGGCCGCCAGCCGTCGAGCTGTCTGTCGACGTCCGCCATGTCCTCGGTCTTCGTCCGGCGATCCACCGGCCGCTCGAACTTCCACACCTCGCCGGGCAGATACAACACGGCCATGTACGTGTCGCCGTCCTGCCAGCGCCGCAGGGCCGCCCGCCGCATGCGCCGGCTGCCAGGCTCGTAGGCGACGATGCAGCTGGAGGCGTCCTCGAACGTCACCACCGGGGTTTCGTCGTCGCCCGGGTCGCCCCACACCAGGGCGAACGCCCTAGCCGAGGTGACCGCGCCAAGGAACCCGAGCTGGCTGTCGGCATCCAAGCCGTTGGCCTGCCACACCCGCATCGACTCGCCGTCGGCCTTGTCCGCGCCATACGGCTTGATGCCGGTCACGGTCAGCCGCTCCACCGGGGAATCGGACACGACCTGCACCCAGTTGTCCGCGAAGTCGCGGTACCGGGCCCCGTGGTACTTACGGAACTCGTCCGAGGCGAACTTCAACGGCTGCTCGCCCCGGTAGTACGCCTTGTAGACGTCGATCGGCGAGCACCGTGCGGACAGTTCCCGCTCCAGCGTCTCGACGAGGGCCTTCGCCTTCTGCAGTTCCTGCTCGTCGGCCATGCCAGGCCCCCTCTCAAGCGCCGTAGTAGTAGTTCTTCTTCGGGGCGGCCAGGCCCGCCGCGATGGCGTCGCCAGCCGCCTCGTGCGCCAGCACGGACGTGACACAGGCGTCGATCTTCTGGGCCTCGGATGCCTTGGTCAGCACGTAGCGCTTCTGCGGCCGTGCGGCTGCACGCGTGTTCTCCACGTGCTCCGTGGTGATTGAGCAGCCGTCGTGCGTGAAGGTGGTGTCCTTCTTCGCCACGTCGGTCTTCAGGCGCTCGCAGGCCGCGTGCATCTGCACCACGCGGCGGGTGTACCAGCGGATCACCTTGCGCTCGCCGTGCTTCTCCGACCAGCCGTCGACCTCGGTCTCCCAGTACGGTGGATCCGCGTACAGCAGCACCACGTTGTAGGTCTTCATGACCTCGTCCATGGCGGCCTGGACCTCCAGGCGCGGTACCTGCCCGCCGTAGTCCGCCGGATTCCACACGGTGGGCAGCTTGTCCGGCCCGTAAGTGGGCGTGAACTGGTAGCCGTCCAGAGTCTCCAGACGGATCGCGGTGTGGTCGTCGATGTCCGAGCCGTCAAAACCGCCCACCACCGTGGTGCGCGGCTTCACCACGCGCGGCTTCGCACGGGCCTCCCACAGAGCGCCGTCCAGCCACGTCGACGTACCCGACACCACGCGGTTGCCGTAGAACCGCTCGGCCTGCGCGGGGTCGTGCTCCATCAGCTCGGCGGCCTCAGCCTCGATCGCGTCCAGGTCGACGTGCGCCGAGCCCGCATAGACGATCGTGTGGATCTTCCGGCGCTGCCGCTTGTCCTTGTACGACAGGGACTTCGGGGCCTGCGGGTGGTAGCGGAAGATGTCCCGGCGCTTGGACGCCGCGGTGGTCTGCGCTACCGAACCCTCCGACGGATCCCACGTGTTCGTCGTCTCCATCGACCGGCCGCCCATACCGGCCGCGCCGCGCCGCTGGTTCTCCGCCGCTTTCCGCAACTTGTTCGCCGCGGTGTACAGGCCGGTCTCGTCCTGCATCGCGAAGATGATCGGGTTGCCCAGCCGGGACAGCGCAGACGACGTGACCGTTTCGATCTTGCCGTCATCGCCGACCCGGGTGAACTCCTCGCCCACCTTCATCCGCTCGGACAGCGGACCGCGCTTCACCATCGACTGAAGTGGCCGGTAGATGTTGTCGACCTGCGCCTCAGACGTGGCCATCAGCTGGAGCAGCGGAGTAGGCCACGGTCGGCCCATCGGCTCGCCCGGCTCATACTCGTACCACCAGCCGCACGGGCAGTCGTGATCAGCGCACCGGTAGCGCTCTCCGCCCTTGGCCCAGCCGTTGAAGACGACAGGGCCTGCAGCCTCGGCCAGCGCGATGGTCGCCGACCACGGCCCCTTGCCCGTCTTCTGCGGTGCGACGATTTGCGAGCGGCGGTAGAAGAACGCCGGCGCGAGCTGGCCCATCGTCGCCTCGGGGCGCACGCGGTAGTGGTTGACCGTGCACCACAGCTGCCACGGGTACAGCTCCATGTCCTCGCCCGCATGGAATCCGTCCGGGACGGGGCAGTGCGCTTCGATCCAGTCCGGGACCACCCACAGGGTGGGGAAGTCGACGACGAAGCCAGGGTCAGGCGCCTTCGCCACTGGGCACGACCCTTAGCCGGTCCCGCGCGCTCGGGCGCCGCACGGGTGTGGCCGTGGGCGCGGCCTGCTCTTCCGCCTCGGCGGCCGGGGCGACCTTCCACCGGTTGCGCAGCATGCCCGCGACGCTGAGTCCGAGACTGTCGAGATAGCTGCGGACCATCTTCTTCACGTCGACCCGGCAGTCCGGGCGTTCAGCCTCCGCCAGGGTCCGACAGAACAGAGCGACCTCGAGGGCCTGCTCCAGCTCGTCCCACGCGACGGCCTGCGGCTTGGCCCACAGGTCTTCCCACAGCACCGCCTCACGGTCGGTCTGCTCGGTCAGCGGCCACTCCGGCGCCGGACCGGTGCGGCCCTCCGCCGGCAGCGTCGTCCAGCCGCCAGCCTGCACGGACTTCGCGGACTTCAGCGAGTTGGGGTCCGGCGGCGGACCGGATGCGGCGTGTCCCCCACGGGGCATAGCGATCACTCCTCCGAGCTGCGTTGCGCAGCATCGACGACCGCCACGTTGCGTGACGGCGCACAGTTGATCAAGGACCCTCTGACCCGGCGGACCTCTCAGAGCCCTCCCCGGCGTTCCGGACCCCCTAGACCGAAGGGGTCACCCCCCACCCCTCTGACCTGCGCATTTGATCTCGAAAGGGCCTCTGACCTGGGGTTTTACCTTCAGGTCACTCTGGGCGATCGTTCCAGCCTCCGGGCTGCTCCTTCGCGGTGTGCCTGGAGTGGTGGGCCTTGGTCATGGCTTGCAGATTGGTCCAGTCGTGGCCGCGTGGTCCGAGGGGGCCGAGGCCGTCGCGGTGGTTGACCTCGGTGGCGCGGGGGCGAAGCAATGGAGGCATGGCCTCGCACTCGTCGCACTCGCAGTAGGGGTGGGCTCGGAGGTAGGCGGCTCGGGTGCGGGCCCAGCGGGTGTCGTAGCCCTTGGTAGCTGCGCTGGGGCGCCGGCGTTGCGCCTTGGTCTGGCAGGCGTCGCAGCGTCCGCTGGCGGTGAGGGTGGGGCAGCCAGGCGTAGGGCAGACCTGCAGGGCTCGGCTGGGCATGGGGCTAGGGGCGCCAGCCGCGGAGGTGGCTGAGGGCGATGATGCCCAGGAAGATGCACACGAGGATCTCGAACAGGGTCATGGCTTCTGTCCTCCGGGGAACGGGAGCCCTGCGTGCTGGTAGCCGAGGCGGCCGGCTTCGGTCTTGTCGACGAGCCCGGTGTTGAAGCCGCAGGGGCAGGTGGCCCAGCCGTGGTTGGTGGTCTCCTGGCAGGCCCATCCGTCCTGGGGCGGCAGGGTCTGGATCTGCCGGGCGATGGTGACGGGGTGCGGCGCGGTGTCGAGGGTCAGCATGCGTTCTACCTCCTGGACACGACGAGGCCCCAGCCGGGGGGATTGGCTGGGGCCTCGTCATGCGTCTGTGGTGCCGGTTGAGGGCACAGTTGTACACCCGGATCGTGACACGGCGCTGACCTGCGGTCAAGCCGCGTTGGTGGTGCGCCTGTCGGCGGCGAGGGCGGCGACGTCGGGGACGGCGTACCAGGGCTGTCGGGGGCTGCCGCCGGAGCGGGTGAGCTTGCCGCGCTGGACAAGCTTGCGGACGCCGCCGAGGCCGATGCCGAGCTGCTGGGCGGCCTGGTGGGCGGTGAGGTGCCCGGGCCGAATGTTGAGCGACTCCATGCCCCCATGATGCGGCAGTGAGTGAGGCCGTGGTGGATGCCGAAGAGGCCGCTTCCGGGGGCACTTGCGGGTCCCTGGAAGCGGCCTCACTGCCTCACTTGATCGCCATTTGCGCTGATCAACGCCAGTGAGGCGGGGCAGTGACCTTCGAAGTGGAAAGTCACTGCCCACTGCCGGGTCACTGAGCCTCGGCGAGCTCCTCCGCGCGCCGTTCGAGGGCCCTCTCGACGCTCTCCAACTTGACCACGGGATAGCCGTCGCTGAGTCCCGGCTCTTCCCCGTACTCGGCGAGCAGGGCCTTGAGGCGGGCGCCGTTCCAGTGCTCGTAGATCGCGTGGTTGCGCTTCTTGAGCCGGTGGATGACCTCGGTGGTACGGACGCGCTTCTCGCGGCCGACGACGGTTGCGAGGTCGGCGAGGTGGTCGACGGCCTGGACGACTTCGAGCTTGTGGACGGTGGCGACGTCCTGGCGGCGGGCCTTGGCGCGGTCGGTGAGGACGATGGCGTCCTCGCCGGAGATGAAGTGCGTGCGGACGGTCACGGACGACTCTCCGGCTTCCAGGGGGATGCCCTCGCCTGCGACGACCAGCGTGCCTCGGTCGCGGCCGCGGCGGAGCTTGTGGGGGGCGGCGCCGGCGTCGACGGGGGCCTCGCCGAGCGCCATCTTGGCCTGGGACTCGGTGCCGAGGACGAGGGAGCCGCGGATGTGGTTGCCCTCGCGGGACCGCTTGGGCAGGTTCTCGTCGGTGGGGTCCTGGGTGCCTTCCCAGATGGTGACGTTCACGGCGCGGCCCTGGTCGTGGATCTTCTTGACGGCCTGGAAGTAGCGGCTGGTGGCCTTGCTGCCGCCGTAGGGGCGTCCGTCGGGGCTCTTGGCGCCGCAGCCGTAGGCGACCTGCGCCTCGTCGACGATGAGGACGACGGGGCGGAAGCGGGGGTCGGTGCGGGCCATTTCCCTGGTCACGCCGTCGGTGGCGCCGGACTCTTCGAGCAGGGCGATGCGCTTCTGCATCTCCTCGACGCCCCACTCGACCATGTCGGTGGCCTGGGCGACGTGGTCGTCGGTGGGGCCTTGGATGAGGACGTGGGCGAGGCCGAGGAAGCCACGCCAGTCGCCGACGCCCTTGAGGTCGGCGATGTAGAAGTCGACGGTGGCGTCGAGGGCGAGCCACAGGGCGAGGGCGCGCAGGGCGGCGGTCTTGCCCTGGTTGGAGAGGCCGGTGATGAGGATGTGCCGCTGGAAGACGCTTACGCCGGCGGCGTCGCCGCGCAGGTTTTGCCCCCAGGGGGCGGAGCCGGTGTAGTAGTCGGCGGTCGCGTCCTCTTCGAGCATGAGCGGCGAGGGGCCGATGGGCTCGTCGAGGGCGCCGGAGTCGGCGATCCACAGCCGCACGGTGCGGGGCTGTGGCGGGATGGTGATGAACACTTCGTGCTCGTGCCGGTTGAGGTTCTCGGCGAGCTTGCGCCGCTTGCTCTGGATCTCCTCGGTGGAGACGCCGGAGGGCAGGTGTACGTCGACCTCGACGCCGCATCCGGCGATCTTGATGGGCGACAGCATGGCGGCGCCGATGTCGCCCATGCCGTCGATGGCCTTGCGCAGGGGGGAAATGCCCAGGTCACGGAAGGCGACGACGACGATGGACGGGGTGATGGTGTCGCCGAAGGTTCGGGCGCTGGCGGGCAGGGCCCACTGCGGGGCGGCGTGCTGGTGGCGGCCGACGGCCCACACGGCGGCGAAGCAGATCCACGGGGCGGCGAACAGGAACGGGTCCCAGATGACGCCGCCGAGGAAGGCGAGCAGCTGCACCAGGTCGATGACGGTCTCGATGGGGGTGAGGACGTCTCGGACTTCGCCGCTGCCCCAGGCGAGCAGGATGCCGAGCATGAGCAGGGTGCCGGCGGCGCCGAGGGTGGCGAGGGCGATGGCCTTGGGTGCCTGGATCATCAGCTGGAGCATGTCGAGTCGGCGGCGGTGCCGGGCGGCCCGGTAGGCGGAGGCGCGGGCCTCCCACTCCTTGACCTCTTCGAGCAGGCCGGCGGCTTCGGCGGCGCGGATCATGCGCTCGTAGCGGGAGGAGCTGCGGGAGTCCCAGACGCGGCGGGCGACGACGCGCGTCCCGCCGAGGACGTAGGACGTGTGGCGGACGGCGATGCGTCCTGTGGTGCGGACGCGTTCGTCGGCGAGGGCCGCGGCGGCGATGCGGCGGTAGCGGGCGCGGCGACGTTCGGGACGCGTCGAGGACGCTGCGAGGGTGGCGGCGTCCTGGGCGTCCTGCGGTGCGTCCTCTGGCGGTTTGATCAGGGTGACGGTCATGCTGGGGCTTCCTGCCTCTTGCTGGGGTATGGAGGCCCGGGGACGGCGAGCTGCTTGGCCGTAGGACGCCGTCCCCGGGGCGTTACTGGTAGCGGCGCAGCTCGCGTTCGATGCGGCGGGCGGCGGCCTCGTGGTCCTGCATCTCACGGCGGGCCGTGGCGCGGTCCTTGCCGCTGCTGGTCCGCATGGTGGCCTTGGCGGCCGCGGCTGCGTCGCGGGCCGCGCTGAGCTTCCGCTGCAGGGCCTGCACCTCACGTTCGCCCCGGTCGGCGGCCCGCTCCTCGATGCGGTCCATCTCCGCCTTGAGCCGCGGGTTGATGGTGTCGACCTGGCGGTCGCCGGCCATGGACTGCTTGGCGGCCTTGATGGCGAGCCAGGCGATACGGCGCTTCTCGGCTCCGGTGTACGAGCTGGGCATGGGATCCCCTTCGGTCAGCGGTTGCTGAGGTAGTCGCGCCACATCGAGCGCAGGATCAGGAAGCAGCCGGTAGCGCAGGTGCCGCCGATGGCGACCGCTACGGCGGCGAGGGCGAACGCCATGGCGAGGGCGCAGGCGACGCAGCCGCCGACGATGGCGAGGCCGCCGATCGTCCACCACTTCTTCGCGTCGAACTGCTGCTGCGGCGTGTGCTCGCAGCCCTGGTGCTGCGGCTGCTGCTGGGCGGCCTTCGCCAGCTCGACGGCGGCGAGGGCCAGTTGCACGACGGCCGTGTTGGTCTCCGCTGCGCTGACGGCGGCCTCCGCCTTGTCGAGGGCGTCGCTCATCGCGTCCACCTCCGGACGCGGCGGGCGAGGGCGGGACGCGTCAGGACGCCGAGGACGAACGCGAGGACGGCGGGCTGCGCGCACACGGTGACGGCCTGCGCGGTGACGTCGAGGGCGGCCGGCCAGAGCAGGAGGACGCCGAGCAGGGCGCCGAAGATGATCGCCTTCATGACGGCACCACCGATCCGGAGATGACGGGCAGCTGGTCGGGGTGGAACAGGTTGCGTCCTCGGCCGTCCTTGGAGTGGACGGTGAGGCGTCCTACGTGGACCCAGGAGCGGACGGTGGACGGGTCGATGCCGTAGTGCCGGGCGACGTCGTTGGACGTCATCAGGGGTGGCTCGGGCGGTGGTCCGTCGTCGGCGTCCTCGCCCGTCCCGGCTTCCAGTTCCGGCGTCCGGTCGGCGTCCTGGGCGTCCTCGCGTTCGAGGGTCACGGTGGGCCGGGGGCGAGAAATGAGGGGCAGCAGCCGGGCCCCGGCGGGTACCACCTCGGGGGTGGGGCGGACGCTCGGGACGGGCGAGGACGCGGGGGCGTCCTCGGCGTCCTGCGCCAGGCGCTCGTGCAGCTGCCGCATGAGGGCACCGAACGCTACGAGCGCGGCGGAGGGCGGGACCGCGGCCACGATGTACTCCATCGGGTCGGCCCCGTATCCGACGCCAGCGACGTTCAGCGCGATCGAGCCGAGCGACCCGAACGCGGCAAGGGCGACGGCCCACCAGTCCATACCGCGGCGGGCCAGCGACGCCCGGAGGATGAGGAGCTCCCCGGCGACGATGAACAGGTCGACGGTGGCGGGCCACGCCCAGGCGCGGGCGTCGTCGAGGCCGTTGCCGTCGGCGACATCGTGGAGGTGCTCGTAGGACAGCCAGAACGCGGCTGCGGTGAGCAGGATCGTGACGGTGGCCGCGCCGACGGCGAGGCCGTCGCGGGCGTTGAGGCGGCTCATCGGCCTTCACCTCGCAGGCGGGCGACCTCGGCGAGGGCGCGGTCGATACGGGTGGAGGCGACGCGGAGGGCGCGGGTGAGGTGCCGCCCGTCCTCCGGACCGAAGGACTCGTGGAGGTCGAGGGCGACGTACAGGGTGGGGTGGGGCTCGCGCTGCTGCACGCCGTGGGGGGCGTGGCTGATGAAGCCGCGCATGACCTCGAGCTGCCCGTGTTCGGCGGTGACGGCGGTCGCGGTGATGGCCGGCCCGTTGTGGGTGAGGTCGGCGAAGCGTCCGACTGTGTCGTCGTCGTGGCCGGTGCACCAGGCGGGTTCGCCGACCGTGACCTCGCCGTGGTCGAGTGTCTGCAGGGTGACGGTGCCGTCGCCGTAGCGGGGGTCCTGCGGCTGGTCGGGCCTGGGCTCGCGCCTGGTGTAGGCGCGGTCGATGGCGGCGTCGAGTTCTGCGGCCAGCTCCGGGGAGATGCGGGCGGTGGCCGCTTCCTGGTCCGTGCCGATGACGGCTGCGGCGGCGAGGTAGCCCTCGACTTCGCGGCGGACGTCGAGGATGTCCAGCTCGTGGAGCGGCGGCTGGCCGGCCTGCTCGGCGTGGCCGATGGCGAGGGCGGCGCGCAGCTGCTCACGGGAGACGACGAGGTCGAGGCGGACGGTCGCGAACGCCTCGTGGTCGTCGTCGCAGGGGATCGGGTCGGTGGGCCCGAACGCGGGCGGCGGGGTGCTCACTGGCCCGCACCCCGCTCGGACGCGACGGCGTCGGACAGGGACCGCAACCGCATCATGAGGCCGGTCGCGGTACGGATCATGGCCGAGTGGTCGTGGATGTTGGCGCCGCTGGCCTCGTCGAGCAGTTGGCCCGCGAGCTCCAGCTCGCTAGCCACGGGCAGCGGGATCAGGTCGTTGTCGTCCGGGGCACGCAGCGGGTCGTAGGACTTACTGGGGCTGGCCGGGCGGGGCTCGGTGTCGAGGGCCCGCAGCAGCAGGCGCAGGGCCTCGCGGAGGGGGAGCACCTGGTCGCTGTCGAGCAGCTGCCGGGCGACGCTGATCGCGACGTCGAGGTCGCTGGGCTCGGTGATCAGCGCACTTCCGGGCGCGCTAATGTGCTGGTTGTCCATGAGGAGCTTGCTCTCTCTCGTGGGAAGTGGTGGTCCCCGGCGGCCGGTAGGGTCGGCTAGCCGGGGGCTGCCCGCTGTACGGGCCTATTCGGTTGTGGTCGGGGAGTCGGGCGGCCGTAGGGTGGCCGGCCCGTACTCGCGGATGGATCTCCTGACTGCGCTGACGTCGATCCCGATCTCTCGGGCGACAGCCGACTTGCTGCCGAGTTCTCGGACGCCCTCTTCGAACGCTTCCGCTCGCCTTCGGGCGCTGGCCGCGATCTCCGCTTGCAGCTCGCGCTGCCGCCTGTTCTCGGCATCAACGCGTTCGCGCCAATTGGTGGTTGGCACGCAGACCACAGTACTAGGACCCAGTGTCCTAGGCAAGGCATTCACTCATCCCCCTTGCCGCGCCGTGCCCGCTGGAATGCCGCGTGGATGAGCCGCTGCGCCTCGGCCAGATGCCTGGCGCAGATCTTCAATTCGGCGCCCGGGTCGACGGCCTCACCGGTGCACTGGCTGCCACGCCCGGACAAGACGCGGCAGGTCACGATGCGCTCGGGCACGACTCCTCCTTCGGCTGGAAGCGCTGGAGATCCAGCCAGTCCTGCGGGGTCGCGTAGGTGTAGCTACACCAAGAGCATCGGACGCGGGTCTGTCCCGGCATCCGCTTGATGACGGCGCCGCACACCACGCCCTCGACGTCGACGGCGACGCACGTGCCGAGCCGCTGCAGACGTGGCGCCGGATCCCCGACCATCGACCGCATGCCGACCTCGAGCGTCCTCACCTCGCGGGCGAGGTCACCAGCGGCCGGATACTCGACGGCGATCCAGTCGAGTTCCATGGCCAGCCAGCGGGCCGTGACCGCCACACGGCGGGCCATGACGCCCTCGGTGGGCGGCGCCCCGTGGCTGGGCCAGCGCACCCGCTGTACGTCCGCCCGCCACAGCTCCAGCACCTCGGCCACGTGGCCGCCGTCGACCAGGTCGAGGACGTCCTCGTCGAGCGGGGACCGCGGTCCGGCTACGGCCGCCGTGACGTACTCGGCGGGACCCGACCGGCGGGGCACCAGGCATTCCGTCAGCTCGTCGAACAGGGCGGGCAGTTCCTCCAGCCGCTTGGCCAGCTGTACCGCGTCCTTCGTGCACAGGTAGCCGGCCGCGATCTCGTGCTCGCAGAGTCCGCACTGGTTCACGTCTTCGGCTCCTTGCCGTCGAGGATGTCCTCAACGTCGCTGAGGGCGGCCGCGTATCCGTAGTCGCTCCGGTCCCAAGAGTCGTAGGCGCCGACGTCTGGCCCGGCATCCACGAGGGCGCGCACGCGGTCGAGCGTGTCGAGAGCTCGGCCGAGGTCGCCCATCGCTTGCAGGTACATGGCCTCCATGACGGAGGCCATGCCGTCGATGACGGACTCGGCGGGAACCCGGGTGAAGCCACCGTCGACCCGGTTGAGCGTCGGCATCGTGTCGTCGTCGGGGTCGATGAAGGCTGCGAGCTTCAGGCGCAGGGCGTCGCTCAGCTCCTCGCCGCCGCTCATGCCCGGCTCCGGTGCTGCAGCCGGTACAGGCGGAAGCTGCTCATGAACTGGTCGCCGGCCGCGCGCTTCAAGACGGCACGGGACGCGGCCCCGCTGCGGCGGACGTCCCGCATGTCCCACACCATGTGCGTCACGGCCATGCCCTGGGCGCCGAGGGCGATGCCGACCAGGAGCATCTGAATCTCGTTCGGGGTCATGCTGCAAGTCCTTCCGTGTCGGGCCACTGGCATCCGTCGAGGCCGCGGCGGTGACTGTCAGGCGGTACAGCGAGAGGCCAGCCGAGGTGGTGCAGGCCCATCGCGAGCAGGGTGTAGGCGTCGGCCTGGTCGTACCGGCCGGGGCCGTCGCACTCGATGCCGTAGCGCTCCCGAACGGCATCGCGGACGGCGCCCTTGGAGCCGGAGCCCTTGCCGGTGGCGTACAGGGCGCGGCAGCTGGGCGGGACGACCGCGTAGGGAATGCCTCGGCGCCAGCAGGCGTGGCGGACCATGACGCGCAGCCCGGCGAGATCCTCGTGCCGGTGTGCGACGCCGCCGCCGAAACTGGGGCCTTCGATGACGACCAGCTGGGCGTTGCGGATGTGGGTGGCGACCTGCTCGACGATGAACGCGAGCCGGGGGTGGCCGCGCAGTCCGGCCTTGGGGCGGATGATGTCCGTCCAGCCCTCCCCTGCCACGCCGGTACAGGTGAGGCTCAGGTCGAGGCCGATCACCCGGGGAGCTGTTGCTTTCTGAGCAACGGCTGTGACCGTGTCGGTCACGGTCGGATGGTCGAGGAGTTGGGTGTTGACGGCGCCGCCGATGCTGACCCACAGGACGTGGGCCTGGGCGCTGGTGAAGTCGCGGCGGCGGGCCTGGTCTTCGAGCTCGGCGTAGGTAAGGCCGAGCCGGGCAAGCGAGGTACGGACCGCCGTGTGGAACTCGGCCTCCGTCACCTCGATCACCACGTCGTCCGTGTCGGCAACCGTGACCGTCTCGGTCACGGTTGTGGGGGACGCGGTGTCCTTCGCAACCGTGGTGCTCTGACCCACAGTTGTGGGCGGCTGGCCCACATCTGCGTGGCCTGCTGCACCACGCAGGTCGTGAACCGTGGGGATATCCCCGCGGCTGAAGTCGTGCTGCACGTCGAGCTCCCGGTCGTTCATGCGGCGGCCATGACGTTGAGGCGGTTGAGGATCGTCGTGAACTGGTGCACGGCCTGCAGGTCGGAAACCTCGCCGGCGGTACTGCCTGGCGGCACCGAGATGCGCGCCATCCGGCAGAAGTTGAGCTGCTTGACGCTCGCCGGCTTGTTGCGCCAAGGAGCTGCGCGGGTGGCAAGCCACCGGCTGCCCATGGTCCGGGCCTGCTGCTCCAGCCACGCCTTGGCCGGAGCCAGCGGCATCGGCACGTCGTGCTTCGGGCCGACGATGCCGTTGTTGATGTCGAAGCGGCGCAGCCAGTACGTCCGGTCGACCGGGTTGCGGACCAGGAAGACGTAGACCGCGTCGGCGACCGGTATGAACCACACCCCCGACTCGGTCTTCAACCACCGGACAGACGAGCCGTGGAACAGGTCGATCTCCTCGACCTGGACCCGGGACAGGTCCAGCTTGCGCTGCGCCTTCTCCTCCGCCTCGCGCACGGCCTCCCGCAGCGTCTGGTCCTCGTCCTGCATCACGACCTCGCGGCCCGTCAGGTCGACGATGGACGCCAGCTTGTGGCGGGTCGAGGCGCCCATCACGTCGAGGATGAGCGCGTCCTTCTTTCCGTCAAAGAGACGGAGAGCGCGCCCGGCCATCTGGCAGTACAGGCCGGCCGACTTCGTCGGGCGGGCGATCACCGCGCAGGATGTCCACGGGGCGTCGAACCCTTCGGTCAGCACCATGCAGTTGGACAGCACCTGGATGTCGCCGCGCCGGTAGGCGTCGAGGGTGGCGGCGCGGTCATCGCGCGACATGTCGCCCCAGACGGCAGCTGCGGGGATCCCCGTGGCCGTGAACGCCTCGGCCATGGACTGGGCGGTGGCCACGGTCGGGGTGAAGACGACGCCCGCCCGGCCCGCCGCGTGCTGCTGGTACGCCTCGGCCACGACCTGGGCGGCGCCGGAGTCATCGAGGGCCTGGCCAAGTTGCCCATCCTGGAGGTCACCCCCGCGGGTCTTCACGATGTCCAGGTCGAGGCCCTCGACGATGACGCGCTTGCCGCGGACGTCGCACAGGTAGCCGTCCTCGATCATCTCCAGGATGTCGAGGGTGAACACGACCTCTTCCCAGACGTCGGCGAGACCACCGTCGGTGCGGGTCATCGTCGCGGTGAAGCCCGCGACAGGCAGGCCGCGCCAGGCGCCGAAGTGCTCGAGGACCGTCATGTAGCTGCGGGCAGCTGCATGGTGGCACTCGTCGACGATGACGACACCGATGTTCTCGATGGCCTGGCGGCGGCGCTCGACGGCCAGCGTCTGGATGCTGGCGACGATGACGTCCGCCTCCTGGTGCTCGTCACGCTCGGCCTTGACGACGCCCACTCGCAGGTCAGGGCGGACGGCGCGGATCTTCGCGGCGGCCTGCTCGATGAGTTCCTCGCGGTGCGCGATGACCAGCGCTCGGCGGCCGTCCATCTGGGGCAGCAGCTCGTCGATCAGGTTGGCGAAGACGACGGTCTTCCCGGCGCCGGTCGGAAGGACCACCGCGAGCCGGTTGTTGGCGCCCTGCCAGCCGGAGATCAGGGCCTTGATGGCCTCGGCCTGGTACGGGCGGGGCGTGAACGTCTCGGGCGTATCAGACATGCCGGTCACCTCGGCTCGCAGTTGCGGGGATGTTCGGGGATGCTGCGGGGATCTCTGCGGGAATGTCGCCGGGCATCCAAACCAGCTCTGAGCTGGCGTTAAGCAGGCTTTGCGGGGTTCTCCGGAATGTTTTGGAGGTCTGCACATATAGAGACCGGAGATTTTTTGTGTGACGCACTGCGCCGTGTGTTGCACACGATGTGTGTGATGCGTCCCCTATATGGGTGAGGGGGCGCCACTCCCCGCAATTCCCCGCAACCCCGTAGACGCGCAGGTCAGCGCCACTTTTGACGCTGCGGGTAAACCCCGCGGATTGCGGGGTTTTCCTCGCCGCGGTCACCGCTCGGCCCTTCCGGTGCCCTTGTCGACGTGCTGCTCGACGCGCCAGGTGTTCTGCTTCAGGTGGCTGTCGTAGACCAGGACGACCTTGAGGTCCTCGAAGTAGCGGCCTTGTCGCGCCTTCAGCCAGTGGCCCAGCTGCTTGCCGGACGGCAGGTCACCGTTGTGTAGCTGCGGCACGGTGTCCTTCAGGCCGAGCAAAGCCTTTGTGGTGACCGGCTCGGTGCCGATCTTCCTGTGCCAGTCCGTCAGGAATGCCGCCCACTCCTGGGCCTCGTCGTCCAGTGCCGCGCTGGCCTCACCGCGGTTGGCGAGCCAGCCGGGCACCTTCAGGTAGTCGAGGATCCCGGCGATGACGGACGCCCATTGTGAGTAGTCCCCCATGCGGGTGTTGATGGTTTTGGCGCCGGCCGCGAGCCAGCCGCGGACCATGGTGACGAGGGCGGCGACGATGGTGGAGGCATTTTCGGCGAGCCAGACGCGGAGGTCGCCGACCTTGAAGTTGCCGCGCTGGTCCGGGTTGGGGCAATCAGGGTCGAGGCGAACCCAGAGGGTGCGGCGGCCGTTGTCCCCGCCGGTGCGCAAGTTGTTGCCGGTCAGAATCCACAGCCGGTCGTTCGGCATGCTGACGCTGCTGCTGCTGCCGAGGAGCCGGTCGCTCCAGATGGCGCTCGTGACGAGGGACGACAGGATGGGGCTCTTGATGATGTGCCCGTTGGGCAGGTTGTCCATGGCGATGACCGGGTCACCGCAGTCCCACATTTTGGCCGTGATGGCCTTGCGCAGCTCGGCGTCGTTCTCGGCCCAGGGGGTTTCGGCCAGTCCGTACAGGCGCCCGAACACGTCCTTCAGGAGGGTCTTGCCGGAGGCCTGCGAGGTGCCGGTGATGACGACGAGCGGTGTGGGTCCGGGAACGTAGTGGCGGATGATCGGGGAGAGCAGGGCGCCCAGGTACTGCGCCCGGTCGGAGTCGTCGACGAAGGGGAAATCGGCGAGCATCTGCCCGAGGACGATCTCCTTCGCTCGGGTTACGGCGTCGTCGGTGACCTGCGGCTGGAGTCGGCGTAGCGGCACCCGGGGGTGCATGTAGAGACCGGTGGCCTTGTCGTACTTGGGTGCCTGGATCAGGGATCCGTCCGGCCGGACGACGGGCGAGGTGACGATTCCCCGCAGCGTGAGCAGCGGCCAGTCTTTGCGGCCGAGGATCGTGCCGCAGGTCTTCGGCATCAGCAGTTCGCGGACTTCGTCAACGACCTCGGTCAGCGGATTCCTGACCATTTGATAGGTCATGACGTGGTCGGCGAGGTAGGCCCGAAGGTTGTCTGTGGCCAGCTGCTTGATGAGCGGGTTGCCTTGGTCGTCTTGGTACACCCAGCAGGGCCCGCCGGACCGCTTGTAGAGGTCTGGCAGCTGCTCGCTGGCCATGATGTCGAGGATGCCGTCGATGGCGTCGGCCTCGTTGGTGACGTTGAGCCGGGGCTTGCTGGTGACGACGCGAAGGTCAGGCCTCGTCTGCCCTTCCTCGCCCTCGTCGCTGACCGGCTCGGCGTCGAGGGCGGACGACCCGTCGCTGAAGTCCCTGGCGGCCGCGGGCGCGGGGCCGACGCGCTGGTGCTGCGTGCCGAAGCCTCGCCTGCGGAGCGCTTCCGCGGCCCGCTTGAAGGCCAGGGCGTCTGTGCCGCCCTGGGTCAGGTGCGTGTATGCGGCGAACTTGTCGTAGGGCGTCTCCGTCTCGAAGACGGTTGAGGTGCTGAAGACGTACAGCCGGTCTCGGTCGGAGGCGTGGCCGGTGGTGGCGGAGATGCCGCGCTTCTTGCCCTTGCGTCGCCAGTAGGTGGTGCTGCCCCGGGTGAAGATGGGGTCGAGTTCGTCGCCGATGATGTCCGGCCAGTCGACCTTGTTCTCGAAGTCGTCGCCGGGGCGGATGAATCCTGCGGGAAGTTCGCGCTTGGGCCGGGGGGCGGTCTTTGCCTTCTCCTTGGCTGGCAGCGTGTCGAACATGCGAAGGACATCGCGGATCGCAGTTATGACGTCCGAGTCGACCGTGGGGATCGTGGCGGGGCTGCCGGCGATGCGGACGTAGGGCTTGCCGGTGGCGTGGACGGTGCCGCCCGATGGCTCGACGAGGCCGTAGCCACCCTCACCGCGGGTCTCGGCCTGCACGCGAATGATCTGGGCGTTGGGCTTTTCGAGGAGCCGCTGGCGCTCCTCCGGGGTGTATTCGTCCTCGCGCGCCAGGCGGCTGGCGAGCTTGGTGTTGCCGGGGACGGGCGCGCCGTCCACTCGAACGCGGAAGTGGCGGCCGCCGCTGGGCGATTCGGTGGCCCAGCCGGTGAGGATGGCGTGCCATTCTTCGCCGAGCCCGGATGCTTCCATGACTTCGGTGACCTCGTCGAGGAGCCCGTCCTTGATGGCGTGGCCCTCGAACTCGTACATCTCGACGTTGCCGGAGACGGCGCCGTAGACGACGGCGAGGCCGCCGGGGCGCCCCCCGCCGAACCACTGGTCGTGTTCGGCGGGGGTGGAGCGCTGGACCTTGTAGGGGCTCCAGCTGCGGAGGGCTGCGGCCTTGCTGCCGTCCGCCTTGATCGGGATGACGCACAGGCCGGCGTCGTCCAGCTCGCGAGCGGGAGCCCGGAGGTCTGGGGTCTGCTCGTCGTTCACGAACGCTGCTCCTGGCGGAAGATGGGCCAGCCGGGGCCGGGCGGGTTTTCGGGCTTGCCCTGCAGGGCGTTCGGGCTGTGGGCGGGGCAGCGCAGGCCGGGCAGGTAGTGACGGACGCCGTCGACTTCCTTGCAGTGGCGGCCCTCGGCACCGATCCAGTGGCCGCAGGCGGGGCGCGTCTCGTCCTTCACGCTGCCTCCCGTGCTGCGGGCTGGTGGAAGGCGGTGCGGATGATCGCGCGCTGCTCGTCGCTCAGCGGGGGTGCGGCGTCGACGATGCGGTCGATGCGCGCCCAGTAGGCGGCGTTGCGAGCCGGGTCGTCGAAGCGGACGGGCCGGTTGCGGCGGGCCGGGCGGCCGGGGGTGCCCACGAGCTGCGCACCCCCGGCCGACTCGGTGCTCTGCTGGATGCTCACGCCCGGCTCCGGTACGCGGCGCGGAGCTCGATGAGCCGGCGGTGTGTCTCCCGCATCTGGCCGAGGCGCTCAGCGAACGTGTTGATGAGCGTCTCGTAGCCGTCGGGGTCGAGGCCGTCGATGAAGTGGTCGTCGATGAGCTCGACGACGGCGAACGGCAGACGCTCGGCGAGCTTGTCCGACCAGGGCTCGACCTTTATGACGGTCGAGAGGATCCGGAACTCTTCCGGGGTGCCGTTCTCGTTGACCGGCAGGGTCAGGGACTCGTCCCAGAACCAGCACCAGACGTCTTCCGGGAAGATGTCCCGGCCGATCTCGTGGGAGTGGTCGAGGGTGCAGCCGTCCATGCACGTGTAGGTGACCGGCTCGCCGGTGCGGCGGTTGATGAACGTCCACGTGCGGGGTGCGTCGGTGTTCTCGTTGCTCTGTCCGTTGATGGCAGGCGGCGTCGTCGGCGCCTCGGGCTGTACCGTTGCGTTCACGAGCGTTCTTCCGATCTCATTGCGTGGGTTCGTGGATTGCTCGACTGGCGCCGCCGGCTGGACTCCGGCGGCGTCGCCGTTTTAGGCGGCCGACCCCGACTGGACTTCGGGATCGGCGCCCTGCGCCTGGCGGTCGACGAGTTCGTCGAGGCTCAGGCCGTAGGTGGCGGCCAACGTGAGCAGCGTCTTCGTGGCTGGCGCTGCCACCCCGCGGCAGATCCGCGAGAGCGTGGTCTGGTTCAGGCCGGTGCGCTTGGCGATCGCGTAGTTGCTGTGATCACCCCTGGCAGCTGCAGCCTCACGGAGGCGTGCGCTGCGCAGGCGGTAGCTGGACATACGGTCTCCTTGCTTGCTGGCTCGGGAGCTATTAACTCCTGCCGTGCAAGCAACTTACGCCTCAAGTTGCGCGCGTGCAAGCAAGCATGCGTAACAACGCCCGTTACGCGCCGGTGACGACCCGCTCATTGACCGGTATGTGCTGGTGTGCAAGCGAGTACTTGCTTGCTAGCGTGTAGGTATGCCGACAACGGAAGCCGACCCTGCGGCGCAGATCAGCAGGGAAGCGCGGTTTGTGCGCTACGTCCGGGAGGCCGCTGGCCGCGCCGGTTACGACATTGATAGTCCGCGAGGCGGAGGCAAGAAGGCGATCGCCAAGGCGACCGGCATGTCACCGTCGAGCGTCGGCCGCATGCTGGCCGGCCAGACCATCCCGAGCCCTCCGCAGCTAGAGAAGCTGGCCGAGGCCCTGCGGGTGCCTCTCATTGACCTCCTGGTCCTATCAGGCGTGGTCTCTGAGCGGGCCAAGGGCAATGTGGGGGCTACTCAATCCGGTCCCCCCGCATCCCTCTCGATTGAAGAAGCTGCTTTCGCGCTGGGGATCCGCAGCGCCGATCGAGTCCGCATGTTCAAGGCCATGGCGTCCACACTGATCGAGCAAGAGCGACTCGATGCCGAGTCGGCGGGGAGAGGTATCTAAGTGGCTGTTCGTCCGTGGCGGGAACAAGGGCGTCCGCGAATTACTGCAGACCGGCTCTGGGGCGTCCTGGCTGGTGCTTACGTGCTGAGTGTGGCGACCCTCCTCATTATCAGCACTGCGATGACCTTGCTCGTAGCAGATAGGCAAGAGGTGATCGAGGCGCTGAAAGAGGCGGGGGTTTCCAACAGCGACTTTCTGAGGGCCCTCTTCTTGGGCACCGCAGTGGTGATATCACAGGGCTTGTTCGTGATTGTCATCGTGGCCAGGCGCAGGGCTCAAGGTCCGAGGTCGTCGGCAGGCCTCTCGACCGTCGAGCGCTTGCTCTTCGGGATATCTGACAGGCGGTTTCGTCAAAAAAGCATGGAGATGGAGAAGGACGCCTGGCGGAACCAGATCATCCGAGAGACCTACGCGCAGGTACTCGAGCAGCAGGAGCGCGGCCTCCTGTGCCCCAATTGCAAGGGGAAACCAGGCGGGTAGGACGAACGTCTTTAGCTGCCTCGCTTCCAGTTAAACGCCACCGCCTCGTAGTCGAAGTACCCGCCGTCGGGCATGCGCCCGGGGCGCGGCGTCTTCAGCGTGACCGTGACGAGGGCCCGTAGCAGGTTGCGCTTCCGGTCCAGGTCGAGCGCCTTCCACACCTTCCGCACGTCCGGTGCCCCCACCAAGTCGACGAGCGGATCCTTCGTTGCCGCCCGGGCCAGCTGCATCGTGATGCCTTCCAGCTGCTTGCGCGCGATGTCGGTGCCCTCGGTGAACGCGAGCATCTCGATCTGCCCGGCACCGAACATGCCGCCCAGATCCTTCATTCGCCGCCGCGCCTTCTCTGCCTCGGCCTGCAGGCCAGCCACGTCCACGTCGTCCGTGCCGGGCAGCAGCAGTTCGTGCGCGTCGTCCCGTGAAAGCCGCTCGACGATCGAGTCTTCGACGTACTGGTCGACGACCTCGGCGCGCCGGCCTCCACCGTGCCCGGTCTGGCACCGGTAGCTCGGGAAGGATCGGCCGCCGGACTGGGTGACGTACACGAACTGCGGGCAGTCCCCTCGCCCGCATCGGTACAGCAGCGAGCCCAGCCACTTCGGCGTCGCTCCGGGCGTCGTCTTACGCGACGGGTCCGACAGGATCGCCACGACGGCCCGGTACTTCGCCTCGTCGACGATCGCTTCCCACTGCCCGCGGCCGACTTCCTCGCCCCTATAGATGGCGATCGCGGCGTTCCTTGGGCGGATCAGCATGGCCCGCATGTCCTGGTGGGTGACCGGGTTCCCGCGGGTCGTGGTCACGCCCTTGTCGGCGCACCACTTCACGAGCGACCGGATGGACGCGCCGGAAAGGACCTCGTTCGTCCAGAACCGCAGCGCCTCGGCTTCCTCGGGCACGGCCTTCATCATGTCCAGCTCGGGCACGTCGACCTCTTCGCCGGTCTTCCGGTCGACCTTCTTGCGCATCGCCCCGGTGGGCATGCCCCACCCGAACGGGCGGATGCCGCCCATCCACTCGCCCGCCAGGGCTTTCTGCCGACGGGCGCGGGCGACGCGCTCGCCTTTGTGCTCAGACTCGTGCCGGGCCACATTGCCCAGCATCCGGGCGACCAGACGCCCGCCCGACGTGGCGAGGTCGAGCGAGCCGGCTTGGACGGTTTGCGTGGTCACTCCGCGCCGCTCGCACAGGTTGATGTACTCCTCCAGTTCGGTGGGGGAGCGATGCAGCCGGTCGGTGTGCCAGGTGATGACGACCGTGGCCTTGCCCTCGTCGAGGTCGGCAAGCATCTGCCGGTAGCGCTTGCGCAGCTTCCCGGAGAACGCGCTCACGTCGTTGTCGACGTACACCTCGACGACCTGCCAGCCGTTACGTTCCGCGAGGGCTTCGCAGTCCTCGCGCTGCCGGTCAACGCCAAGGTGGGCGCCGGTGCGGTCCTGGCTGATGCGGCAGTAGATGACCGCGCGGGTCTTCCCGCCTGCGGCAACGTCAACGGCGGAGCGGAGAGTTGGGCTCATGCCCCCGAGTTTGCACCTCTAGGGGTGTCTCTGTCTCAGGTTCGGGAAGACGACTTTGCTGAGCGCCCTGTTGGGGCTCGTCGGGCCGGACGAGCGGATCGTGCTCGCCGAGGACTCGGCGGAGCTCAGGCCGGAGCATCCGCACGTCGTACGGCTGGAGAGCAGACCCGCCAACCAGGAGGGCGCGGGCCTCGTCACGCTCGAGGACCTCGTCCGGCAGGCGCTGCGGATGCGGCCGGACCGGCTGGTCGTCGGTGAGGTGCGCGGGCCCGAAGTGGTCCATCTGCTGGCCGCGTTGAACACCGGCCACGAGGGCGGCTGCGGGACCGTGCACGCCAACGCGGCCGCCGATGTGCCGGCCCGGCTGGAGGCGCTGGGTACGGCCGCCGGGCTCGACCGGGCCGCCCTGCACAGCCAGTTGGCGGCAGCGCTGTCGGTCGTACTGCACCTCGCGCGAGACCGGACCGGGCGGCGCCGGATCGCCGAGGTGCACGTGCTGGAGCGGGATCCGTCGGGGCTGGTGCGGACGGTGCCGGCGCTGCGATGGGGCGTGGAGGGGTTCGCGTACGAGCGGGGGTGGGAGCGGTTGCGGGGGTTGATTCGGGATGAGTGCGGCTTGCGCGAGGCCGGGAAGGCGTGTGGCCCGTCCTGGGCGAGGAGGGACGGGTGCGGCGAGTGTTTCGGGCGGGGTGAGGGGGCGCTCCGAGGCGCGGATCGTCGGGTGGGTTGACGGGCGGGTCGACGGACGGGCTGTGGAGGGTGGAGGGACGCGGTGATGAACGGGATCGGTGGGATGGGTGAGATGAACGGGATGTCGACAGGGGCGGCTGTGACCTGTATCGGCGCTGCTGTCTGGCTGCTCGGTGGGCGGCACCCGGGCGCACGGCGGGCTCAGTTGCTGTTCGCGGGTGGCGGAGTGGTGGAGGCGGGGCCGCCCGCGTGGCGGCAACTCGCCGGAGGGCTGCGGCGGATTCGAGGGCGGTTGCGCGCCGAGTGGTGGGCGGTCGTCGTCGGGCTGGCGCTGGCGGTGCTGGGCTCCTCTGTGCTGCCGGTCGTCGCGGGGGCAGTCGGGGTACCGCTGCTGCGGCGGGTGCGGCTGGCCGGGGAGGCGCGGCGCGCGCGGGAGCGTCGAGGCGACGCGGTGATCGCGTTGTGCGGGGCGCTCGCCGGGGAGGTGCGGGCCGGACGGCAGCCGGGGGAGGCGCTGTTGCGGGCGGTTCAGGAGGCCGGTGGGCTTGGTGACGTGCGGGCGGGGGTGGTGCGGGATCTCGGCGGGCTCGGTGACGTGCCGGCCGGGGTGCGAGGCGTCGGCGGGCCTGGTGACGTGAGGCCGCGGGTGCGGGGTTCCACAGGGTTCGCTCACGGGCAGGCGGGGGTGCCGGACTTCGGTGGGCTCGTGGGCCTCGGTGGGCTCGGTGACGCTCAGGCGGCGGTGTTGGCGGCGGCGCGGTTTGGCGGCGATGTCCCGGCCGCGCTCGCTGGAGCCGCGCGAGAGCCGGGTGCCGAGGGACTGTTGGGGCTTGCGGCTTGCTGGCGGGTCGCGGTGGACCAAGGTGCGGGACTCGCGGCCGGACTCGACCGGCTCGAAGGGGCATTGCGCGCCGAGCGCGATCAACGGGCCGACCTGCGGGCGCAGCTGGCGGGCGCCCGGTCGACGGCGGTGATGCTCGCGGGCCTGCCGGTCCTGGGCCTCGCTCTCGGTACGGCCCTTGGTGCGGATCCGCTGCACGTACTGCTCCACACCGGGGCGGGAGTGGGGTGCCTGTTGGTCGGCGGCCTGCTGGATGGGCTGGGGATGTGGTGGGCGACGCGGATCGTGCGGAGCGCGGAGGCGGTGTGAGGGATACGGCTGAGGGAGCGGGCGGCGGGACGCACCGGATACGGCGGGCGGGAGCCGGGCGAGGAGCGCGCGAGGGCGGGCGGCGCGGCGCCGACTGGGCGGGCCGGCCGGGTGGCGGGGGTGTCTGCTGGGCCGGGGATGGGAGCCGGCTGAGGACGGACGTGATGGAAGCGGGAGTCGGTGGAGGTCTCGGAAGGGAGGCGGCGGCGTGAGTGCGGAGGTTGTCCACAGGCTGGGGGTGGCTGTGGGGATGGTGCTCGTCCTCGGGTGGCTGGTGCGGTGGCTGGAGTCGGTGCGACGGGAGCGGAGGGTGCGGCGGCGGTTGGCCGAGCTGTTGGCGACGGTCAAGGAGCCGTCCGAGGCGCCGCGCATCAACGTGCGGGACATCGCTCGACGATGGCTGCCGATGGTGGGGGTGGCGTGTGCCGGGTGGGTTCTGGTCGGTGGGGTCGCCGGTGCGGCGGTGGGGTTGGTTGCCGCGGTCGGGTTGTGGCGGTGGCGGCTCCGGCAGGCGGCCGCCGGCACCGAGACGGAGTCCGACGCCCGAGAGGCAGCTCGACAACTCCCCCTCGCCGCCGATCTCTTGGCGGCCTGCATCGCGGCGGGCGCCGGTCCGGTGATGGCGGCGCAAGCCGTCGGTGAAGCCCTCGGCGGTCCTGTCGGAGAAGGGCTGGCGCGCGGCGCGGCGGAGGTACGGCTCGGCGGCGAACCGGGCGAGGCCTGGCGAAGGCTCGCTTCGACCCCGGGCGCCGAAAC
This sequence comes from Streptomyces sp. NPDC058678, assembly GCF_042714835.1. NCBI lineage: Bacteria > Bacillati > Actinomycetota > Actinomycetes > Kitasatosporales > Streptomycetaceae > Streptomyces > Streptomyces sp. NPDC058678. The sequence goes on from NZ_JBHXSG010000009.1 coordinate 63,284, forward strand.
CCTGGCGCGGCTGCTGGAGCGGGCCGGCGTCTCCGGGCTCCCCGCGGCCGGACCGGTAGCCAGGCTCGCCGCGGACGCTCGCGCCGACTGGACACGCGAGGCGACGGCACGGGCACGGCGGGCGGCCGTCATGGTCGCCGCGCCGGTGGGGCTGTGCTTCCTGCCCGCGTTCATCGCGGTGGGCGTGCTGCCCGTGGTGATCGGGCTGGCGGGCGGGGCGCTTGGAGGAGGTGGTGGATGAGGAGAGGCGGGATCGACGGCAAGTAGGGGGCGTGGGCCGCGAGTGGTCGACGCACAGCAGGTAGTCAGCTGGTCAACGGTACGGAACCTCACGGGGGTCGAGATGTACAAGGCGGTACGGGCGCGGCTGTGTGCCCTGGTGTGCAGGGCACGGACGGCGCGGAGGGACGCGGGGATGGTCACCTCCGAGTACGCGATGGGCATCGTCGCAGCGGTGGCGTTCGCGGTGGTGCTCTACAAGGTGGTGACGAGCGGCCAGGTCAGTGCGGAGCTGCAGAGCATCGTGCAGCGGGCCCTCGATGCGCAGGCGTGAGCGGGCGACGGACCGGGGGTTCGTCACGGCGGAGTCGGCCATGGTGCTGCCGGTGCTGGTGATCTTCGCGATGGCGCTGGTGTGGGGGCTGCTCGTGGTGGCCGCGCAGATCCAGTGCGTGGACGCGGCGCGGACCGGCGCCCGCGCGGCAGCCCGACAGGACCCGGCCGACGCGGTCGCCGAGATCACTCGGGAGACGGCACCGCGCGGTGCGAAGGTCACCGTAAGCCGGGAGGGGGACCAGGTGCGTGTCGCGGTAGTGGCGAAGCCGCCGGCGCTGCACGGACTGGCCTTCGAGGTGCGGGAGGAGGCCGTGGCGTTGGTGGAGGAGACGGTGGTGGAGGGGAGATGAGCGGCCGTTCTCAAGGGCAGGGGCAGGGGCAGGGGCAGGGACACGGGCACGGGGAGGAGGACGGGCAGGGGGCCGGCGCTTGGCGGTCCGATCGTGGTTCCGCCACCGTTTGGAGCGTCGGGATGATCGCCGTGCTGTGCGTGGTGTTCGGGGTCGTTCTCGCCATGGGGCAGGTCGTCGTGATCCGGCATCGCGCGGCCGGCGGTGCGGATCTCGCGGCGCTCGCGGCGGCGGACCACTGGTCGGACGGCGGCACGGCGGCCTGCGCTGTGGCGGACCGGGTGGCGCGAACCCAGGGCACGCGGCTTGTGCGGTGCGTGATCGTGGGCGAGACGTCGGATGTGACGGCGGCGTCGGGACGGGGTCCCTTCGCGGCGGAGGTCAGGGCGCGGGCGGGACCTGCGGGGCCGCCGGTTCCACCGACGCTCCCAGCTCCCCGAACCCCTCCGGAGCAGCACCCGCCGAACCAGCCTCCCCGGTCTCCCCTGTCCCCTCCGGAGCAGCACCCGCCGCAGCAACCTCTCCGGCCTCACCACGGCCCGCCGCAGCAACCTCCCCCGCCTCCCCAGGTGCCCCCCGCAACAGCACGGTGAGCAACCGCACAGCGCCCCTCTTGTGCAGCGGATCGTTGCCGTTGCCGCACTTGGGCGACTGGATGCAGGACGGGCAGCCGGAGTCGCACTCGCAGGAGGCGATGGCCTGGCGGGTGGCGGTGAGCCACTCGCGGGCGGTGTGGAAGGCGCGCTCCGCGAAGCCCGCACCGCCGGGATGGCCGTCGTAGACGAAGACGGTCGGGAGGAGGGTGTCGGGGTGCAGGGGGACGGACACGCCGCCGATGTCCCAGCGGTCGCAGGTGGCGAAGAGGGGCAGCATGCCGATCGATGCGTGCTCGGCGGCGTGCAGGGCGCCGCCGAGGATCTCCGGGGTGATGCGGGCGGCGTCCAGCTGGTCCTCGGTGACCGTCCACCACACGGCACGGGTGCGCAGCGTACGAGGAGGGAGGTCGAGTTTCGTCTCGCCCAGGACTTCGCCGGTGATGAGTCGCCGACGCAGGAAGGAGACCACTTGGTTGGTGACTTCGACCGAGCCGTAGCACAGGCGGCCCTCGCCCCATGGGATCTCGACGTCCGTCTCCAGGACGGAGATGGAGGTGGTGTCGCGGGCGACCGTCGAGTACGAGGGGCTCGCCTGCTCGACCAGGGCGACGGAGTCCTCCAGGTCGAGTGAGCGCACCAGGTACGTACGGCCCTGATGCAGGTGGACCGCGCCTTCGTGCACGGTCGAGTGAGCGGCACCTTCGTCGACCGTGCCCAGGAGGCGGCCGGTGCCGCCCTCGACGACCTGGATCGGCGGGCCGCCCTCCCCGCGGATGTCGGTCAGGTCGGCGGCCCGCTCCCGGCGCGTCCAGTGCCAGGCCTTCGTACGCCGGCGCAGCAGCTTCGCGGCCTCCAGCTGCGGGAGCAGCTCCTTGCACGCCGGACCGAACAGCTGCAGGTCGTCGTCCGTCAGCGGCAGTTCCGCGGCTGCCGCGCACAGGTGCGGGGCGAGCACGTACGGATTGTCGGGGTCGAGGACGGTGGACTCGACGGGTTGGTCGAACAGGGCCTCGGGGTGGTGGACGAGGTAGGTGTCCAGCGGGTCGTCCCGGGCGACCAGCACCGCCAGCGCCCCCTGCCCGGCGCGACCGGCGCGGCCCGCCTGCTGCCACAGGGAGGCGCGCGTGCCCGGGTAGCCGGCGATGAGGACGGCGTCGAGGCCGGAGACGTCGATGCCGAGTTCGAGTGCGGTCGTCGCGGCGAGGCCGAGGAGTTCGCCGGAGTGGAGGGCCTGCTCGAGGGCGCGGCGCTCCTCGGGGAGGTAGCCGCCGCGGTACGCCGCGACACGCCGGGCCAGGGAGCGGTCGACCTCGGCGAGGCGTTCCTGGGCGATCACCGAGATGAGCTCGGCGCCGCGCCGGGAGCGTACGAAGGCCACCGTGCGTACGCCCTGGACGGCGAGGTCGGTCAGCAGTTCGGCGGTCTCGGCGGTGGCGGTACGGCGGACCGGCGCGCCCTTCTCGCCCTGCATCTCGGTGAGCGGGGGCTCCCAGAGGGCGAACACCAGTTCGCCGCGCGGGGAGGCGTCATCGGCGACCTCGACCACCGGGAGGCCGGTGAGGCGGCCGGCGGCGACCGAGGGCTGGGCGGCGGTCGCGGAGGCCAGCAGGAACACGGGCGAGGCGCCGTAGCGGGCGCACAGGCGGCGCAGGCGGCGCAGCACCTGGGCGACATGGGAGCCGAAGACGCCGCGGTAGGTGTGGCACTCGTCGATGACGACGTACTTCAGCGACTTCAGGAAGGAGGACCAGCGAGGGTGTGACGGGAGTATGCCCCGGTGCAGCATGTCGGGGTTGGTCAGGACGTAGTTGGCGTACTGCCGGACCCATTCGCGTTCTTCCACCGGCGTGTCGCCGTCGTAGACCGCGGGACGCACGGAATGGCCGAGCGGTTGTGAAAGTTTTTTCACCGAACGGCACTGATCCGCTGCAAGGGCCTTTGTGGGGGCCAGGTAGAGGGCGGTGGCCCCCCGGCCGTTCGGAGCCTCGGAGCCTCCCAGAAGGGCTGACAGCACCGGGACGAGGTACGCCAGGGACTTCCCGGAGGCCGTGCCGGTGGCGACGACCACGGATTCGCCGTCCAGGGCGTGTTCGGCCGCCCGAGCTTGGTGGGCCCAGGGGTGTTCGATGCCGCAGGCCTGCACCGCGGCGATGACCTCCGAACGGATCCGGTCCGGCCAGACGGCATGGCGGCCCTCACGTGGGGGCAAGTGCTCCGTATGAGTGATGCGCGAAGCCCGGCTCGGCCCCGCGGCGAGCCGGTCCAGGACCGTGCTCGGCGAGAGCCGGGAGACGGGCTGCGCCGAGGATCGATCGGATCGGTGATTCTTGGCCATCGGCACCGAGTGTGTCACTGGCGTGACGGACAATGGGACCAAGGCGTCGTGCACGCCTGCCGGTAAGTGATTGAATGCCATCGCGGCTGGCGAACCGTCCTGGGGGCTTCAAGCCGAGGTGTCCCAAGGGGCGACCGCTCGATAGCAAGGTGCTGGAGGATCCGTGGACCTGTCTCTGTCGACCGAGACCATCGGCGATCGCACGATCGTCAGGGTCGGTGGCGAAATCGACGTATATACCGCGCCCAAGCTGCGCGAGCAGCTGGTCGAGCTGGTGAATGACGGCAGTTTCCACCTTGTCGTCGACATGGAGGGCGTGGACTTCCTCGACTCCACCGGGCTCGGCGTACTGGTCGGCGGACTGAAGCGGGTGCGTGCCCATGAGGGCTCGCTGCGCCTGGTCTGCAACCAGGAGCGCATTTTGAAGATCTTCCGTATCACCGGCCTCACCAAGGTGTTCCCGATTCACACCTCGGTCGAGGAAGCGGTGGCGGCAACCGACTGACCACCGATCCGGGTGCGGGCCCAGGTCCGCACCCGGGACGGCAGAAGTTGACAAGGGGGTCCGGGCGTTCGGCAGCCCGGTCCCCCCACAGCACGCCCGTAGTTCCGAGGGGGATGCATGGCCACCGTTGAGCTCCGCTTCAGCGCGCTGCCCGAGCACGTCCGGACCGCCCGACTGGTGGCGGCAGCGGTGGCGCGCAGGGCCGGAGTGGACGAGGCCGTTCTCGACGAGGTCAGACTCGCTGTCGGCGAGGCCTGCACCCGTGCCGTCGGACTGCACCAGAACGGTGGCATCACGGCGCCCGTGAAGGTGGTGCTGATCGAGGAGGAGAAACAGTTCTCCATCGAGGTCGGCGACGAGGCGCCACGCCACGCTCCCGGCGACCGGCCACCCGGTGCCGCCGGCGAGGAGATGGACGCCGAGATCGAGGAGGACGAGATGGGCCTAGCCGTCATCAGCGGCCTCGTCGACGACGTGGAGGTCACCGCCGGTGAGCACGGCGGATCGATCCGTATGACCTGGCCGACCACACCGTCGGTCGTGGTGCTTCCCTGACGCCACATAGTCACAGACGTCACTGACGCACCCGTAACGCTTCACTTCCGAGGGTCCTGCCGAGCAGGGCCCTCGTTGGTTTTTCAAGAGCATTCTGAATTCGTGAAGTAATTCACGATCAATTTCCGATCATCCGATCGGGTGAAAATGCTTTCGAGGCGTTACCGAGGTTTGTCAGATTCCGTTTCCCACGTACTGTTTTGATCAGGAACAGATCTCTAGAATCCGTCCACATCTTGAGCTCAGCCCAAGCGTCAAGGAGGACGAATGGCGGGGCTTTCTTCCCCAGACCAGATTGATCACTCCACAGCCCTCGCGGCGGCGGTACTGACCGACGGAAACCGAGTTCTGGTGTCGGTCATCGGCGTCGTGGCCCTGGCCGCCCTCGTGGTGGCAGGTCTCCTGGTGCGCCAGGTACTCGCGGCGGGCGAGGGCACCGAGAGCATGAAGGAGATCGCGAAGGCGATCCAGGAGGGCGCGAACGCCTATCTGGCCCGGCAGCTTCGCACGCTTGGCGTATTCGCCGTCGTCGTGTTCTTCCTGCTCATGCTGCTGCCCGCGGACGACTGGAATCAGCGCGCAGGCCGATCGGTGTTCTTCTTGATCGGCGCGGCGTTCTCGGCAGCCACCGGATATATCGGCATGTGGCTCGCCGTACGGAGCAATGTGCGTGTCGCCGCCGCCGCACGCGAGGCGACACCGGCGGAGGGTGAACCGGAAAAAGATCTCACCGCCGTATCGCACAAGGCCATGAAGATCGCTTTTCGTACGGGCGGCGTCGTCGGCATGTTCACGGTGGGGCTCGGTCTGCTGGGCGCCTCCTGCGTGGTGCTGGTGTACGCGGCCGACGCGCCGAAGGTCCTTGAGGGTTTCGGTCTCGGCGCGGCGCTCATCGCGATGTTCATGCGAGTCGGCGGCGGCATCTTCACCAAGGCCGCCGATGTCGGTGCCGACCTGGTCGGCAAGGTCGAGAAGGGCATTCCGGAGGACGATCCGCGCAATGCCGCGACCATCGCCGACAACGTGGGCGACAACGTCGGCGACTGCGCGGGCATGGCGGCCGACCTCTTCGAGTCGTACGCAGTGACCCTGGTGGCGGCGCTCATCCTGGGCAAGGCGGCCTTCGGCGACGCCGGACTCGCCTTCCCGCTGCTCGTCCCCGCGATCGGCGTGATCACCGCGATGATCGGCATCTTCGCCGTGGCCCCGCGCCGTGCCGACCGCAGCGGCATGTCCGCGATCAACCGCGGGTTCTTCATCTCCGCGGTGATCTCGCTCGTGCTGGTGGCGATCGCCGTCTTCGTCTATCTCCCGGGGAAGTACGCCGACCTCGACGGCGTCACCGACGCGGCGATCCAGGGCAAGGGCGGCGATCCGCGGATCCTCGCCCTTGTCGCGGTGGCGATCGGCATCCTGCTGGCCGCTGTCATCCAGCAGCTGACCGGCTACTTCACCGAGACCAACCGCCGGCCGGTCAGGGACATCGGCAAGAGCTCACTGACCGGCCCGGCCACCGTCGTTCTCGCCGGGATCTCGGTCGGGCTCGAATCGGCCGTCTACACGGCCCTGTTGATCGGCCTCGGCGTGTACGGGGCGTTCCTGCTGGGCGGTACGTCCATCATGCTGGCGCTGTTCGCGGTGGCGCTGGCCGGTACCGGCCTGCTCACCACGGTCGGTGTGATCGTCGCGATGGACACCTTCGGACCCGTCTCCGACAACGCGCAGGGCATCGCGGAGATGTCCGGCGACGTCGAGGGCGCGGGCGCGCAGGTGCTCACCAACCTGGACGCGGTCGGCAACACCACCAAGGCCATCACCAAGGGCATCGCCATCGCCACCGCGGTTCTGGCGGCGTCGGCGCTCTTCGGGTCGTACCGTGACGCGATCATCACGGGCGCGGAGGACGTCGGCGAGAAGCTGTCCGGCGAGGGCGCGCCGATGAGCCTGATGATGGACATCTCGCAGCCCAACAACCTCGTGGGTCTCATCGCGGGCGCGGCGGTCGTCTTCCTCTTCTCGGGGCTCGCGATCAACGCCGTGTCGCGATCGGCGGGTTCCGTGGTGTACGAGGTGCGGCGGCAGTTCCGCGAGCATCCCGGGATCATGGACTACAGCGAGAAACCGGAGTACGGCAAGGTCGTCGACATCTGCACCAGGGACGCCCTGCGCGAGCTCGCCACGCCCGGACTCCTCGCCGTGTTGGCGCCCGTTTTCATCGGGTTCACGCTCGGTGTCGGCGCTCTCGGCTCGTTCCTGGCCGGTGCGATCGGGACGGGCACGCTGATGGCGGTGTTCCTCGCCAACTCCGGAGGCGCCTGGGACAACGCCAAGAAGCTCGTCGAGGACGGTCACCACGGCGGCAAGGGCAGCGAGGCCCATGCCGCGACGGTGATCGGCGACACGGTCGGCGACCCCTTCAAGGACACCGCCGGTCCGGCGATCAACCCCCTGCTGAAGGTGATGAACCTGGTGGCGCTGCTCATCGCGCCCGCGGTCATCAAGTTCAGTTACGGCGACGACGAGAACCTCGGCGTGCGGATCGCGATCGCGGTCCTGGCGTTCCTGGTGATCGCGGGCGCGGTCTACGTCTCCAAGCGGCGCGGGATCGCCGTGGGTGACGAAGACAACGCCGAGGAGTCGCCCAAGTCGGCTGATCCGGCGGTCGTTTCGTAGCCGGTTCCACCGGGGCCCAGCTCACAGGGGCGGGCGGGAGGCGCGCGTTGGCGTGTCGACCGCCCGCCTTTCTGCGTTCACGCCGTCATCGTGAGCCTTCTCTCGCCGGTTCATAAGGCAGCAAAATGCACAAAATGGTCATCTGTTATACAGCTGATTCCCTCATGGCGTGTAAGTTCCGGGGCCGAGAGCCATGGAAGGGACCAATCCGGTGAACAAGAAGCTCGCGGCCGCACTGTCCGGCGGTGCGGTACTGGTACTGGCGCTGTCGGGATGCAGCAGTGACGACAGCAGCGAAAAGCTGAACTCCTGGGCCAAGGAGGTCTGCGACGCCGTGCAGCCGCAGGCCAAGAAGATCGAGGCCGCCAATGCCGCGATCCAGAAGGAGACCTCGGACAACAGCACCCCGGAAGAGGTCCAGAAGACCGACGCGCAGGCCTTCCAGGACATGTCGGACGCCTACAAGGCGATCGGGGCCGCGGTGACCAAGGCCGGGGCGCCGGACGTCGACAACGGCGAGAAGAAGCAGCAGGACGCCGTCAAGGAGCTCGACGGCATCTCCACGTCGTACGCCTCCCTGAAGAAGCAGGTCGACGAGCTCGACACGAAGGACCAGGGGAAGTTCGCGGACGGCCTCAAGGACGTCGCGACCGCCCTGGACAAGCTGAGCACGAGCGGGAACGACGCCCTGAAGACCCTCGAGGAGGGTGACGTCGGCAAGGCGATGGCCGAGCAGGAGAGCTGCAAGAGCGCGGCCGCCACGGCGCCGGCCACGACGAGCTGAGGTTCGCGGCGGCTCACGGGTCGCGTTTCCGCGACGGTTCGCGGGTCACAATGGGGGCGTGAGTACCTCCAGCCTGCCCGCCCTGCCCTTTTCCGATCGCCCCGACATCGCCGCCAGGCTCCGGGACGCCCTGCTCGGGGCCTCGTTCACGGCCGACGGGCTGCTCGAGCTGCTCGGTGCGCCCGCGTACGCGGCACTCGCCCGGAGCGAGATCGTGCCCGCACTCCGGGCGACACGCGGAGACACGCCGCTGGAGATGCTCGTACGGCTGTTCCTGTTGCAGCAGCCCGTGCCGCACGCGCGCGTGGAGGGCGTTCTGCCCGTGGACGCCTGCCTGGAGAGCGGGTGGCTGGTTCGTGTCGACGGGGACGAGGTGGCCGCGACCGTGGACGTGCGGCCGTACGGCGGGCCCGGTGGCGAGGACTGGTTCATCGTGTCCGACCTGGGATGTGCGGTCGGCGGGGCGGGCGGCATCGGCGGCCGAGGCCGCCAGGCGGACACCGCAGTCGTCCTGGGTGTCGGAGGCGCCTCCACGACCCTGGCCGGCATCACCGTCCGCAGGTCCGCCGCCGCCGCCCTCGACCTCGGCACCGGCTCCGGGATCCAGGCGCTGCACGCCGCACAGCACGCCACGCGCGTGACGGCGACAGACCTCAACCCGCGTGCGCTGCACATCACCGCGCTCACGCTGGCGCTGTCCGGCGTGCCCGCCGCCGACCTGCGCGAGGGGTCGCTGTTCGAGCCGGTCCGGGACGACGAGACGTACGACCTGATCGTGTCGAATCCGCCCTTCGTGATCTCGCCGGGGGCGCGGCTGACGTACCGCGACGGCGGAATGGGCGGGGACGATCTGTGCCGCACGCTCGTTCAGCAGGCGGGGGAGCGGCTGAGCGAGGGCGGCTTCGCGCAGTTCCTCGCCAACTGGCAGCACGTGGAGGGAGAGGACTGGCAGGACAGGCTCAGGGCGTGGGTCCCGCGGGGGTGCGACGCGTGGATCGTGCAGCGCGAGGTGCAGGACGTCACGCAGTACGCCGAGCTGTGGCTCAGGGACGCCGGTGATCACCGCGATGACGTGGCCGAATACCAGGCGCGGTACGACGCGTGGCTGGACGAGTTCGAGGCGCGCAAGGTCAAGGCCGTGGGCTTCGGCTGGATCACGCTGCGCAGGACGGACGCCGCGGAGCCCTCGGTGACCGTGGAGGAGTGGCCGCACCCGGTCGAACAACCGCTCGGTGACACGGTCCGGGCGCACTTCGAGCGCCTCGACTACCTGCGGGCGCACGACGACGCGGCACTGCTCGAACACCACTTCAGGCTCGCTGCCGAGATCGTGCAGGAGCAGGTCGGGCTGCCCGGCGCCGAGGACCCCGAACACGTGGTGCTGCGTCAGCACCGGGGGATGCGCCGGGCCACCAAGGTGGACACGGTCGGCGCGGGCTTCGCGGGCGTTTGCGACGGCTCGCTGAGCGCGGGCCGCATCCTGGACGCGATCGCCCAATTGGTGGGGGAGGATCCGGTGTTGCTCCGCGACCGTACGCCGGCGCAGATCCGTCTGCTGGTGGAGCAGGGGTTCCTCGACCCGGCCGAGTGACGGCCCGGCGACGTCCTCTGCGTCACGGGTGAGGCGCGCGCACGGCCCTGAGTCGCATGTGTCCGCTCTGGCAGGATTGCTCCGGAAAAGGTCTCCTGTCAGTGGTGCGGGCGAAGCTACCTTCTAGGGACGAACTTCGCGCGTTCTCGGGGGAGGCGCGCTGTCTCGGGGGAGGCGTGATGGCGGGGGAGACACCGGATCAGGGCGAAGGCAGGATCATCAACGGGCGGTACCGGCTGCTGCGGACGCTCGGAGCGGGCGGCATGGGCCGGGTGTGGCTCGCGTACGACGAGGAGTTGGCCTGCGAAGTCGCGGTGAAGGAGATCGCGCTTCCGGACGTGCCGATGGACGCGGCCGAGCCCGCGCAGCGCATCGCACGAGCCCGCAGCGAGGCCCGGCACGCGGCCCGGCTGCGCGGCCATCCGCACGTGGCCACGGTGCACGACGTGGTGGTGCACGAAGGGCTGCCGTGGATCGTCATGGAGTACGTACCGGACGCGGTCGACCTCCAGGCGGTCGTACGGCGTTCGGGGCCGCCCGCGCCCGCGCAGGTGGCCCGCGTCGGACTCGCCGTCCTCGACGCGCTCACCGCGGGGCATCGCATCGGCATCCTCCACCGGGACGTGAAACCGGCGAACATCCTTCTGGCACCGGACTCTTCGGGCGATCCGTATGCGCGCGTGCTGCTCACCGACTACGGCATCGCCCTCCAACCCGAGTCCCGGGAACCCCGACTCACCGCCACGGCCGGCATCCTCGGGACGCCGGGCTACCTGGCCCCCGAGCGGGCCCGCGGTGAGCCGCCCACCCCGGCCGCCGACATGTTCTCGCTGGGCGCCACGCTGTACGCCGCCGTGGAGGGCCGCGGCCCCTTCGACCGCCACGGCGACTACGCGACTCTCACGGCCCTGCTCGGCGAGGACCCGACCCCACCGGTGCGGGCGGGCGAACTGACCCCGGTACTGCTGGGGTTGCTCGTCAAGGATCCGGTGCGCAGGTTCTCGCCGGAAGCGGTCGCTCGGGGGCTGGAGCGGGTGGTGCGAGGGGGTGCGGCACCGGTGACACCGCCTGGTTGGGGTGCGGCTCCGGTCGCGGAGGCGGGGCAGGCGGGGTTCGCCTCGCCACCGGGAGGCTTCGGGCCACCTCCCGAGGGGTTCGGCACGGAAGCCGCGGGTGCGGGGCGGTCGCCCGAGGGTCACGGGGCGGCCCTGGGGAGTCACGACGCGACGCCGCGGGGTCATGGCGGGTCGCCGGGCCAAGACGCCTCGCCGGGAGGCGCGGCGGCTGATGGTCCGCCACCCGGGTACGTCGTGAGCACACCGCCCGGGTACGTCGCGAGCACACCGCCCGGATACGTCGGCGGCTGGGAGGGGGCTCGGCCGACGCCGGGTGCGCCGCCGACCCCGAACACTCCCCACACCCAGGCGGGCGGCCATGGCGCGGAAGGCCCGGCCACGCCGGGGTTCAGCGGCTTGGGCGGTGGAAGTGGAGGGCAGGGCTCCGGTGGTGCCGCGACGCCCGGCGGGACGCCCGGCCCGTCGCCGTACGACCCGTGGCGGCAGCCCGCCGCCCCGGCGCCGGATGCCGGCAACCCCTATGCGCGGGCGCCCGGTTCGCCGTACGAGAGCGGAAGCGGCCCGTCCCCCTATGCCGGCGGGGGTGTCCGGTCGCCTTACGGCGGCGAGCAGTCGCCGTACGGAAGCGCTGGCGCTCAGCCGCCGTACGGCAGCGGCAGTTCGCAGCCGGGCTCCGGAGGCGGCGCTCAGTCGGCGTACTCCGGTGGTTTCCCCTCGCGGTCCGGGTACGGCGGCCCGGGTGTGCCGACCGCTCCTGGTGGCCGGCCTCCACCCCCGCCGTCTCCCGGGAAGAAGCGGCTCGCTCTGGTCGCCCTCGTCGTGGCCGCCGTTCTCGTCATCGCCGGTGGTGCCTGGGGAATCGTCTCGTTGACCGGGGACGACGGGGACAAGAAGGGGGCCGCGACGAAGGGGTCGGCCTCGCCGCGCGCGAGCGCGTCGCAGGGGTCGGCGTCGCCGGCGGGGCCCGTGCTGCCGTACGGCGATGTGGTCGGCCTCGGGGATCCTCTGGAGCCGGGGGACTGTGTGCAGGCGGTGTGGTCGGGGACGCCGTTCAAGTCGGAGCCGAACCTGGGGCTGGTGGACTGCGCCGAAGACTGGCCCGACGGGCAGGTCGTGGCGATCGACACCGCCACCGACCACGCCGACGCCCGCGCACAGGGCGCGAAACGCTGCGAGAACCAGACCCGGACGCTCGTCGACGCGCTCCCGGACGCGGCCGGCTACGCCGTCGTACCGACCGAGGAGGGCTTCACCGCGGCGGGTGGCGGCACGGCATGTCTCGTACTTGGCCGCCATGCCGCGATAGGCGGTGAGGTCGGCCGTTTCCGCGACGCGGGCACGGACCTGTGGGTCGGCCAGATGAGCGTCGGCGACTGCTGGGACTACGAGGAACAGGAGGACAGCTACAACGCCCCGCTCACCGACTGCGCCAAGCCGCACACCGACCAGGTCATAGGCACCGTCCAGGCCCCCGCCGGAATGACCTACAAGAAGGGCACCGACAACGCGTCCAAGCTGTGCGGCAACAAATTCGAGTCGACCTGGGCACCGGGGCCGGAGCGGACTGTGTACGGCTGGGTCGCCGACCAGGACGACTGGGACGAGGGCTTCAACAAGATCGTGTGCACCCTCAGCCGGGCCGACAACAAGAAGACGACCGGAAAAATACCCGTGCCCGGCGCGGTCTGAGGCCGGCCGGGAGGTGCGGGCCGGGGAGGCCACCGCCGCGTCGGTCGGCCGTTCACCCGGGGTTCGCCTGTCCGCCGTCCCCGCGTGCCAGTCTCCACGGGCTGAGCACGCGGGGACGGGAGAAAAGCCATGGAAAGCGGACCAGCGATCTTCGCGGGAGTGGTGTTCGCCCTGTTCGGAGGCGGGCTGCTGGTGTGGACAGCGGCCCGGGTACGGCACCGGGAACCGGTCGCCCTCGGTGTGAGCCCTGTCGCATCGGCTACCGTCGCAAGTGGCGTCGCACTGATCGCGCTGGCCCTCGGAACCTGGTGCCTCACGCGGGTGTGAGTACCGCGCGAGAGCTGCGGTTCAGGTAACTGGGAGATCACCCTCCGGATGGGCTCGAAAAGGCCGGTGGGTACTCCGGGCGGCAGGAATGGCGGGAGTCGGGTTACCGTTCGAGTGGCCGTTGCGAGCTTTTCCCGTTTGACACGGGGGCGGGATGTACCGTCACACTCCGCAGCGTCAGCATGACCCGACCCCGGGAACCAAGGCCGGGGGAGAGACCCCAGCGCCGACCGGAGAGAAGAGCGAAGTTGTCCCCGACCAGCGAGACCGCACAGGGCGGCCGCCGACTCGTCATCGTCGAGTCGCCTGCCAAGGCGAAGACGATCAAGGGCTATCTCGGCCCCGGATACGTCGTCGAGGCGAGCGTCGGGCACATCCGCGACCTCCCCAACGGCGCCGCGGAGGTGCCGGAGCAGTACACCGGCGAGGTCCGCCGGCTCGGCGTGGACGTCGAGCACGACTTCCAGCCGATCTATGTGGTCAACGCCGACAAGAAGGCCCAGGTCAAGAAGCTCAAGGACCTGCTGAAGGACTCCGACGAGCTCTTCCTCGCCACCGATGAGGACCGTGAGGGCGAGGCGATCGCCTGGCACCTCCAGGAGGTGCTGAAGCCCAAGGTCCCGGTCAAGCGGATGGTCTTCCACGAGATCACCAAGGCCGCGATCCAGGCCGCCGTCGCCAACCCGCGCGAGCTGAACCAGAAGCTGGTCGACGCCCAGGAGACCCGTCGCATCCTCGACCGCCTCTACGGCTACGAGGTCTCGCCGGTCCTGTGGAAGAAGGTCATGCCGCGGCTGTCGGCCGGCCGTGTCCAGTCGGTCGCCACCCGGCTCGTGGTGGAGCGGGAACGCGAGCGCATCGCGTTTCGTTCTGCCGAGTACTGGGACCTGACGGGCACCTTCGGTACCGGCCGCGCCGGGGATTCGTCGGACCCCTCGTCGCTGGTCGCCCGCCTTCAGAGCGTCGACGGCAGGCGGGTCGCGCAGGGCCGCGACTTCGACTCCCTGGGACAGATCAAGAGCGCGAACACCCTCCACCTCGACGAGGCCAACGCCCGCGCGCTGGCCGTCGCCCTGGAGAACACCCAGTTCTCGGTGCGGTCCGTCGAGTCGAAGCCGTACCGCCGCTCGCCGTACGCCCCGTTCCGTACGACCACGCTCCAGCAGGAAGCCTCGCGCAAGCTCGGCTTCGGTGCGAAGGCGACCATGCAGGTGGCTCAGAAGCTGTACGAGAACGGCTTCATCACCTACATGCGTACGGACTCCACGACCCTCTCGGAAACGGCGATCACCGCCGCCCGCGCCCAGGTCACGCAGCTGTACGGCGCCGACTACCTGCCGGCGCAGCCGCGGACGTACGCCGGAAAGGTCAAGAACGCGCAGGAGGCGCACGAGGCGATCCGTCCCTCGGGTGACCGCTTCCGCACGCCTGCCGAGACCGGACTGACCGGCGACCAGTTCAAGCTCTACGAGCTGATCTGGAAGCGGACCGTCGCCTCCCAGATGAAGGACGCGACCGGCAACTCCGTCACGGTGAAGATCGGTGGCACGGCCGCCGACGGCCGCGACGTCGAGTTCAGCGCGTCCGGCAAGACGATCACCTTCCACGGCTTCCTGAAGGCGTACGTCGAGGGTGCCGACGACCCGAACGCCGAACTGGACGACCGCGAGCGCCGACTGCCCCAGGTCAGCGAGGGCGACGCGCTCAGGGCCGAGGAGATCACGGTCGACGGGCACGCCACCAAGCCCCCGGCCCGCTACACCGAGGCCAGCCTGGTCAAGGAACTCGAAGAGCGCGAGATCGGCCGCCCGTCGACCTACGCGTCGATCATCGGCACGATCCTCGACCGCGGCTATGTGTTCAAGAAGGGCACGGCCCTGGTGCCGTCCTTCCTGTCCTTCGCCGTGGTCAACCTCCTGGAGAAGCACTTCGGGCGGCTCGTCGACTACGACTTCACCGCCAGGATGGAAGACGACCTCGACCGCATCGCCCGCGGTGAGGCGCAGGCCGTGCCGTGGCTCAGGCGCTTCTACTTCGGCGAGGGCAGCGGCGGGGGCGGTGCCGCCGACGCCGGCAACGGCGACGGGGACCACCTCGGCGGCCTCAAGGAGCTGGTGACCGACCTGGGCGCGATCGACGCGCGTGAGGTGTCGTCGTTCCCCGTGGGCAACGACATCGTGCTGCGGGTCGGGCGCTACGGCCCGTACGTCGAGCGCGGCGAGAAGGACTCCGAGAACCACCAGCGGGCGGACGTGCCCGAGGATCTGGCCCCGGACGAGCTGTCCGTCGAGCTCGCGGAGGAGCTGCTGGCCAAGCCGAGCGGCGACTTCGAGCTCGGTGCCGACCCGGCGACGGGCCACCAGATCATCGCCAGGGACGGCCGCTACGGCCCGTACGTCACCGAGGTGCTCCCCGAGGGCACCCCGAAGACCGGCAAGAACGCCGTCAAGCCGCGTACGGCCTCGCTGTTCAAGTCGATGTCACTCGACACGGTGACGCTTCAGGACGCCCTGAAGCTGATGTCGCTGCCGCGCGTCGTCGGCAAGGATGCCGAAGGCGTGGAGATCACCGCGCAGAACGGCCGCTACGGTCCGTACCTGAAGAAGGGCACGGACTCGCGCTCGCTGCAGACCGAGGACCAGCTCTTCACGATCACCCTCGAAGAGGCGCTGGAGATCTACTCCCAGCCCAAGCAGCGTGGCCGGGCCGCCGCCAAGCCGCCGCTGAAGGAACTGGGCGCCGACCCGGTCAGCGGGCAGCCGGTCGTCGTCAAGGACGGCCGCTTCGGGCCGTACGTCACCGACGGGGAGACCAACGCGACCCTGCGCTCCGGCGACAGCGTCGAGGAGATCACCCCGGAGCGCGGCTTCGAACTGCTCGCCGAGAAGCGGGCGAAGGCGCCCGCCAAGAAGACGGCGAAGAAGGCGCCCGCCAAGAAGGCTCCGGCGAAGAAGGCGACGGCCGCGAAGAAGACCGCCGCCAAGAAGACGACCACGGCTGCGAAGAAGACGACCGCCAAGAAGACCACCGCGAAGAAGGCGACGGCTTCGAAGACGGCGTCCGAAGACTGAGCCGGTTCGGCTCCATCGGGTTCGCTTTCCCCGCCGCTTCCCCAAGGCGGCTTCGCAAAACGAACGCCCCGGCATCACTTTGGTGTCGGGGCGGGCGTACGTTCGGACGCGCGCCCCGGCCTGTCGGTGGGTCCCGATAGGCTGAAAGCATGACCCCAGCGGAGCAGCCAACGGCCCCTCACCCGGCCCCCGACGACGCCCTGGTCGCGGACTCCCGCGAGCGCGCCGTCCGCGCCCTGCTGCGCCGGCCGCAGCTGAAACGGCTGTGGAGCGCACAACTCGTGGGCGGTGTCGGTGACACCCTCGCTCTTTTGGTGTTGGTCGTCCTCGCCCTCCAGGCGGCGATCGCCGAGGGCTCCTTCGGCGGCGGCTACCGGGGCGTGGCGTTCGCAGTGGCGACCGTTTTCGGGGTGCGCATTCTCGCGACCCTGCTCTTCGGAGCGGTTCTCCTCGGCCCGCTGACCTCGCTCACCTCTCACGACGGCCCGCTCGACCGCCGCTGGACCATGGTCGGCGCGGACGGGCTGCGGGCCGCGGTGCTCATCGTGGCGCCCCTGTGGATCGACTGGACGCCCGACGACGCGCTGGCCGTCCTCCTGGTCACCGCCTTCGTGACCGGTGTCGCCGAGCGCTTCTGGACGGTGTGTCGCGAGAGCGCGGCGCCCGCGCTGCTGCCAGCCCCGCCCCCGGAGGGCGCGACGGTACGACCGCTGCCGGACCACATGGACGCCCTGCGCCGCCTCTCGCTGCGGACGACCTTCGTGGCGATCCCGCTCGCGGCCGCCGTCCTCGTCGTCGCGAGCCTGCTCAACAACCTGCTCGGCTCGGGCATCGCCTGGTTCGCCCAGCACCAGGCGGCCCTCGCCTCGTACGTCGCGGCCGGACTGTTCGCCGCGTCCCTGTCCGTGGTGACCTTCCTGGAGCTGCCCGACACCCGCACCCCGCGCGCGCGTTCGCCGCTGGAGGGGCTGCGCCGGCCCAAGACGGGCGCCGGCGTCGACAAGGGCCGCACCGGGGCGATCCCGCTGCTGATCCTCGCCTGCGCGGCGATCGCCGGGGCGGTGGCGGCCGCGGTCGCCGTGTCCGTGCTGCACGCCAAGGACCTGGGCGGCGGGCCGGTGATGTACGGCCTGCTGGTGGGCGCGCTGACCGGCGGCGTGGTCGTCGGCATCCGTACGGCGCCTTCCCTGCTGCCGACGCTGTCGCGGCGCCGCCTGCTGGCGCTGGCCCTCGCCTTCACCGGCGTCGCCCTGCTGGCCGCCGGGCTCGTCCCGGACGTCACCAGCGTGGTGCTGATCCTCCTGCTGGCGGGCGCGGGCGCGGGCGTGGCCGCCAACACCGGCCACACGCTGCTCGACCAGGAGGCCGAGGAGTACCGGCGGGCGCGCATGACCGAGCATCTGCACGCGGTGGTACGGGTGTCCGTGGCCCTCGGTGCGCTGGTCGCGCCCCTGGTGGCGGCGGGGATCGGCCCGCACCGCCTGGAGAACGGAAAGTTCGTGTTCGCGCACGGCGGCGCGGCCTTCACCCTGATGCTGATCGGCGCGCTGCTGCTGCCGGTGGCCGCGCTGGTGCTGGCCAAGGTCGACGACCGCTCCGGGGTACCGCTGCGGCACGACCTGCGGGACGCGCTGCTCGGCGGCGACGACCCCGTGACGGCACCCGCCGACACCGGTTTCTTCATCGCCCTGGAGGGCGGCGACGGCGCCGGGAAGTCCACCCAGGCCGAGGCGCTCGCCGAGTGGATCCGGGCAAAGGGCCACGAGGTCGTGGTGACGCGCGAGCCGGGGGCCACTCCCGTGGGCAAGCGGCTGCGGTCGATCCTCCTGGACGTGTCCAGCGCGGGACTGTCGCACCGGGCGGAGGCGCTGCTGTACGCGGCGGACCGCGCGGAGCACGTCGACACCGTGGTGCGCCCCGCGCTGGAGCGCGGCGCGGTGGTCGTCTCCGACCGGTACATCGACTCTTCGGTGGCCTACCAGGGGGCGGGCCGTGACCTGTCCCCGACCGAGATCGCGCGGATCAACCGCTGGGCGACGGACGGGCTCGTGCCTCATCTGACGGTGCTGCTGGATGTCTCGCCGGAGATCGCCCGCGAGCGGTTCACCGAGGCGCCGGACCGGCTGGAGTCGGAGCCGGCCGAGTTCCACGCACGCGTGCGGTCCGGTTTCCTGACGCTGGCCGCGGCCGACCCGGGGCGTTACCTCGTCGTGGACGCGGGCCAGGAGCCCGAGGCCGTCACGACCGTCGTACGGCACCGGCTCGACCAGATGCTGCCGCTGTCCGAGGCCGAGATCCAGGCCCAGGAAGAGGCCCGCCGGAAGGCGGAGGAGGAGGCCCGGCGCAAGGCGGAGGAAGAGGCCGCCCGCAAGGCCGAGGAGGAGCGCCTGGAGCGCGAGCGCCAGGAGCAGCTCGAACGACTGCGCGCCGAGGAGGAGGAGCGCAAGCGGCGCGAGCTGGAGGAGGCGCAGCGGCGCGAGGCCGAACGGCAGGCGGAGGAGGCCCGGGTGCGGGCCGAGGAAGCGCACCGACGCGCCGAGGAGGAGCGGGCCCGGCTGCTCGCCGAGGAGAAGGTGCGGGCGGAGGCAGAGGCCCGCCGGAAGGCCGACGAGGACCGGCGTCGCAAGCAGGCCGAGGAGGAGGCGCGACTGCGTGCCGAGGCCGAGGCGCGGCGCCTGGAGAAGCAGCGGAAGGCCGAGGAGGCGTTGCTGCGGGCCGAGGAGGCCCGGCGGCTGGCCGAGCAGGCGGCGGCCGCGGCGGAGGCGGGACCCAAGTCGACGGGTACGGGTACGGGGACTCGGCCGAAGGCCCCCGGCCCCACGCCGGACGCGGCGACCGTGGCGACGCCCATGGTGACGCCGACGAACGCGTCGGGCGGGCCGGTGGACGAGACGGCCGTACTGCCCAGGGTGGCGCCGAAGGCCGCGGACGACGAGACCACCGTGCTGCGTCCCGTACGGGATGAGCGGGCCGAGGGACGGCCTTCCGGGGAGGCCTCCAATGAGCCCGATGCCGAGGTGACCACCGAGCTGCCGCAGCCGCCGGTTCCGCCGGGGGCGGCGGACGAGACGGCGGTGCTGCCGCCGGTTCCGCCTGCTGGTGCGGCGGACGAGACGGCCGTACTGCCTCCGGTACGGGACGAGGCTCCTGGGGATCGGGTTCCGCCGGGGTACTTCCGGGAGGGTCAGGCCGGGTCCGGATCCGGGTCCGGGGCCAGGTCTGGGGCGCGGCCGGACGGGACCGAGGACCGGACGCGTGAGATGCCGCAGGTCGACGAGTCCGGGGTGCCGCGGCGACGGGCGCGGTCGGACTGGGCCGAGGAGACGCCGCTGGACGATCTGCCGACGTTGGCGGACGAGCTGCTGGGCCCGCGCGGTGACGAGGAGGCCGACGAGGGGCGGGGGCGGCGCGGGCGCGGTCGGCGGGACTGAGCTCGGTTGCTGGTTGCCGGTGGCCCGGCTGCCCGGGTCGGCGGCCGGTCAGGGTCGTACGGGCGGGTGGGTTCTGCCCGCCCGGGCTTGCGGCGGGCGCGGCCGCGGTACACGGGCCGCTTCGCCCGCGTTGTCAGTGCCGGCCTTCACAATGGGATCCGTAACGCGAAACGTGACGAAGGGGCGGGGTGAGGGATGAGCGTCTGGGACGACCTGGTCGGGCAGGAGAGGGTGAGCGAGCAGCTCGGTGCCGCCGCTCGGGATGCCGACGCCCTGGTCACCGCGGCCGCCGCCCACGTGCCGCCGCCCGAGGCGTCGAAGATGACGCACGCCTGGCTGTTCACGGGGCCGCCCGGCGCGGGGCGGAACCAGGCGGCGCGGGCCTTCGCCGCCGCCCTGCAGTGCGTCAGCCCCGACCGGGCTCTCGGCGGAGTCCCCGGCTGCGGCTTCTGCGACGGCTGCCATACGGCACTGATCGGCACCCACGCCGACGTCTCCACCGTCGCCGCCGTCGGAGCGCAGATCCTCGTCGACGACATGCGGGACACCGTCCGCAAGTCGTTCACCTCGCCGGCGAACGGCCGTTGGCAGATCATCCTCGTCGAAGACGCCGAGCGGCTGAACGAGAAGTCGGCCAACGCCGTCCTCAAGGCGGTGGAGGAGCCGGCTCCGCGCACCGTCTGGCTGCTGTGCGCCCCCTCCATCGAGGACGTCCTGCCCACCATCCGCTCCCGCTGCCGTCACCTGAACCTGTCGACGCCGTCGGTCGACGCCGTCGCCGACATGCTCGTACGACGGGAGGGCGTCGAGCCGGCCGCCGCCATGGCCGCCGCGCGCGCCACGCAGGGGCACGTCGACCAGGCCCGCCGCCTCGCCACCGACCCGGCCGCCCGCGCGCGCCGGGCCGCGGTGCTGAAGCTGCCGTTGCGGGTCGAGGACGTCGGCGGCTGCCTCAAGGCCGCCCAGGAACTCGTCGACGCGGCCTCGGACGACGCCAAGCAGCTCGCCGAGGAGATGGACGGCAAGGAGACCGAGGAACTCAGGAACGCGATGGGAGGCGGCCAGGGCGGCCGGATGCCGCGTGGCACCGCGGGCGTGATGAAGGACCTGGAGGACAGGCAGAAGCGACGCCGGACGCGTACGCAGCGCGACAGCCTCGATCTCGCCCTGACCGACCTCACCGGCTTCTACCGCGACGTCCTCGCCCTTCAGCTCGGCTCCCGCGTGGCGATCTCCAACGCCGACGCGGAGGACGCCCTGGAGCGGCTCGCCCGCGCCGGCTCCCCGGAGTCCACGCTCCGCCGCATCGAGGCGATCGCCGCGTGCCGCGAGGCTCTCGACCGCAATGTGGCTCCGCTGCTCGCGGTGGAGGCGATGACGATGGCGCTGAGAGCGGGCTGACGTAACGGGGCTTTCACCCGCCCACGCCTGACAGGCTCCACCGCAGGAAGTTGACCATGTCACTCGTACGAGCCACGACATGCACGGAGGGCGTTCGATCGGCTGCACAGAGTTACGCTCGGTCGATGCACATCAGGCGCAGCTTCCGCCCCCTCCCGGCGGGCCAGACCGATCCGCCCGTCCGGCACTCCCCGGCGCGCAGAGCCCGTACCGGCGGTGTACTCCTCGCCGCCGCACTGTTCGTCACCGCCTGCTCGCCCGGCAGCGCGACGGGTTCTGGCAGCGCGGGGGCGCAGGCGGCGCTCGCCGCGTTGCCGCAGGCCACGCCGGCCGCCCTCGCTCCGTACTACGGACAGAAGGTGAGCTGGCGTTCCTGCGGAGTCTCCGGCTTCGAATGCGCCACGCTGAAGGCGCCGCTCGACTACGCGAAGCCGGACGGCGGTGATGTCCGGCTCGCCGTCACCCGCAAGAAGGCCACGGGTCCGGGCACGCGACTCGGGTCGCTGCTGGTCAACCCGGGCGGGCCGGGCGGCTCGGCGATCGGTTACGTGCAGGCGTACGCCGGGATCGGCTACCCGGCAGAGGTCCGCGCCCGTTACGACATGGTGGCGGTCGACCCGCGTGGCGTCGCCCGCAGCGAGCCCGTCGAATGCCTCAGCGGGCGCGACATGGACGCTTACACGCAGACGGACGCCACACCCGACGACGAGCGGGAGACCACCCAACTCGTCAACGGGTACAAGGAGTTCGCGGAGGGCTGCGGCGCCCGCTCGCCTCGGTTGTTGCGCCATGTGTCCACGGTCGAGGCTGCCCAGGACATGGACATCGTGCGGGCGGCACTGGGCGACCCGAAGCTGAACTACGTGGGGGCGTCGTACGGGACGTTCCTCGGGGCGACGTACGCGGGTCTCTTCCCGGAGCGGTCCGGTCGCCTCGTCCTGGACGGCGCGATGGACCCCTCGCTGCCCGCACGGCGGATGAACCTCGACCAGACGGCGGGCTTCGAGACGGCGTTCCAGTCCTTCGCGAAGGACTGCGTGCAGCAGCCGGACTGCCCGCTGGGCGGAAAGGGCACGAGACCCGACCAGGTCGGCCGGAACCTGAAGGCGTTCTTCGAGAAGCTGGACGCCCGCCCGATCCCCACCGGCGACGCGGACGGCCGTAGGCTCGGCGAATCCCTCGCCACCACCGGCGTGATCGCGGCGATGTACGACGAGGGTGCCTGGGCGCAATTGCGCGAGGCCCTCACCTCGGCGATGAGGGAGAACGACGGCGCGGGCCTGCTGGCACTGTCCGACAGCTACTACGAGCGGGACGCCGACGGCCGCTACCAGAACCTGATGTTCGCCAACGCCGCCGTGAACTGTCTCGACCTCCCGGCCGCCTTCGACACCCCGGACGAGGTACGCAAGGACCTCCCAGCCTTCGAGAAGGCTTCCCCGGTCTTCGGCGAGGGCCTCGCCTGGGCCTCCCTGAACTGCGCGTACTGGCCGGTCGGGGCGACGGGCGAGCCGCACCGCATCGAGGCGAAGGGCGCGGCCCCGATCGTCGTGGTCGGCACCACCCGCGACCCGGCCACGCCCTACCGCTGGGCCCGAAGCCTCTCCGCCCAGCTCTCCTCCGCCCGCCTCCTCACCTACGAGGGCGACGGCCACACCGCGTATGGCCGGGGCAGCACCTGCATCGACTCCACGATCAACGCGTACCTGCTCCGCGGAATCCCTCCGACGGACGGAAAACGCTGCTCATAACCCCGCCGACCGGCCCCGGGGATCCTGCCTCCGGGGCCGGTACGGAGCACCCTCGGAAACTGTGTAGACTTTCCTCCGTTGCTGATCGCACCATGGTGCGGACGGCGTGCCGCCTTAGCTCAGATGGCCAGAGCAACGCACTCGTAATGCGTAGGTCTCGGGTTCGAATCCCGAAGGCGGCTCTGTGGAAGCCCCAGAACTCACTCGCCGTGATCTGGGGCTTTTGCTTTTACGCCGAGGCGAGGGGCCCAGCAGCCGCCGGGTCCCCTCGCTCCAGTCCGTGACGGTGCCGTGGGGCTGATAGTGGCCGTGGCGGCTCCGGTGCCCATCCGTGCTCAGTCCGCGCCGGGCGTGTCACTCATGGTCCTCAACTGGTCCTCAACGTGCCCGCCGCACATGAAACGGACAAGACGGACTTGGTCGCGTGGGCGGCGTGGCCAAGACAGGGCTCGTCAGGTGCCGATCCTTGCGGCGATGATTGGTGCGAGACGGTCGGCGATGACCCGGTGGCCCTGGTCGTTGGGGTGCACCGAGTCCGTGAGGTCGCCGGAGCTCAGCCAGCCCGTGGTGTCGACGAAGGAGACCCGGGAGTCGCCGCCCTGAACCGCCGCGCCGACGGCGGCCTCGGTCTGCGGGACGTACCGTCCGCGGAAGGTCTCCAACGCGAAGATCCAGGCCTGCGGGTAGGCGGCGCGCACCTTGCGCAGCAGGCTGGTGTAGGCCGCCTGGAACTGTGTCGAACTCACCGCGTGTCCGACGTCGTTGGTGCCGAGGTTGATGACGACGGCGTCGGCCCGGTAGCGGGAGAAGCTCCAGTCGGGTGTCGACGCGTTCGGGTTGAGCTTGGTGAACCGCTGCTCCAGGCCCACGCACCCGTCCGCGGCGGCGACGAGGCAGGCGCCGCCCTGGGCGATCTGGGTGTGCTCGGTGTTCAGCCGTTCCCCGATCAGCCAGCCGTAGGCGGTACGGGCGTTCTGCGAGGTCGTCGTGCCCACGGTGATCGAGTCGCCGACGAACTCGATCAGCTTGCCCGGGGCGGGCGGCGCGAAGGTCGTCGCGCCGCTGTCGAGGGCGAGCCCCTGGAAGACGGCGTCACCGCGGTAGGAGCCGGCGACCACCTGGTAGTTGACCTGGAGCGTGTGGCGGCCGGCCGGCAGGGTCGTCGGGGTCAGGTTCACCGTTCCCTTGACGTCGTCGTAGAACTTCACGGGCCCGTCGTCGATCCGCGCCCAGAAGTCGATCGTGTTCCGCTGCTTGAGCTTGACGGTCGTGCCGGTGAAGCCGACGCGGTAGTACGCGCCCGCCCAGTACGGCGTGTAGGCGGTGGTGGAGCTGGTGGTGTCCCAGCGTCCGACGAACTTGATGTTCGGGTCGCCGGGCTGGCCGGGAGCCGCCGCCTTGGTGGACAGGGCCGTGGCGGCGCCGATGACGGGGGCCAGACGGGCCGCGAACTTGGTGTGGCCCGCCTCGTTGGGGTGTCCGTTGCCGTCCTCGTAGTCGGCGCCGTCGGTGAGCCAGCCCGTCGTGTCGACGTAGCGCACCTTCGTGTCACCGGCGGCGGTGCGGGCGCTGACGGCCGCCCTGGTCTCGGTGACGTAGCGCTTCTTCAGGGTCTGCACCGCGAAGAGGGTCGCGTTCGGGTACTTGGCGCGGACGTCCCGCAGGAACGTGGTGTACGCCGACTGGAACGCGGCGCCGGTCACACCGTGCCCGATGTCGTTGGTGCCGAGGTTGATGACGACCGCGCTCGCCTGGTAGCGGGAGAAGTCCCAGTTCGTGCCGCCCGTGCTGGCCAGCCTGAAGAACTGGCTGCTCAGGCCCGTGCACCCGGACTGGGCGACGAGGCAGTAGCCGGAGCGGGCGACCTGCGTGTGCCGCATCCCCAACTGCTCGCCGGTCTTCCAGGCGTACGAGTCGAGCGCCAGCCGGTCGGTGAGGGCTCCGGCGGTGATGGAGTCGCCGACGAACTCGATCAGCCCGGCCGACGTGTTCGGGGCGACCGTGCGGGCGCCGGAGTCCAGGACCAGGCCCTGGAAGGCGGTGTCTCCGGAGCGGTAGGAGATCCGCAGGGTGTGGGTTCCCGAGGGGAGGGGCTGGGGGGTGAGGTTCACCGTGCCGCGCACGCCCGCGTAGAAGACGTCGGGCTTGCCGTCGATGCTCGCGTAGAAGTTAACCGCGTCTCTGGTTTTCACCTTCACCGTGGTGCCGGTGAAGGATGTCTGCACGTAGGCGCCGGTCCAGTTGGCCACGGCCGTCGTGGCCGAGCTGGTGTCCCAGCGTCCGACGTAGGCGATGTTGGGGTCGGACACCGAACCGTCGCCGGGCGCGGCGTGGGCTCGGGTGACGCCGGTCATGGACAGCAGGCAGGCGACGAGTACGGCCGTCAGGGCGGCGGCCAGGGCTCGTGCGGCTGTGCGGGGGGCGGCCGGGTGGGGGGAGGTCTGCATGGGGGTTCCTCTCGCACCGGATGTGGGAGCGCTCCCATGAACCCATCATGCCAAGTACACGTCAAGACATCGCGCAGACTGCTCTCGCCCGGTCGACGGCGGCGGAGTCGTCGGGCCACCCGCAAGGGTGACTTCGGCGTGTCTGGAAGCACCCGGACCACGACGTCCGTAATCGCTGCGCCGGGCTCGTTGTCACGGTCGTGAAGGGACCCGGTGCCGCAGGCGTACTTAAGAGGTCCTTATCGTGAACGGCTAGCATCGCGAGCGCGATTGTCGGCCGGGACGGGGTGAGGACGTGCGGGAACCGAGGATCGGTGTCGCCGTGGTGACCATGGGCAACCGGCCCGCCGAAGTGGACGCGCTGCTGGAGTCCGTGGCCAAGCAGGATCTCGCTCCGGCACGCATCGTGATCGTCGGCAACGGCTGCCGGCTGCCCGACTTCGGCGCGCGGCTCTCTCTGCCCGGCGAGGTCACCACCATCGACGTCGAGGAGAACCTCGGCTGCCCCGGCGGACGGAACGTGGCGCTGGCGCGACTGCGCGAGTTCGGGGACGTCGACGTCGTCGTGGAACTCGACGACGACGGGCTCCTCGTCGACGCCGACGTGCTGCGCCGCGTGGCGGAACTGTTCGCCGCCGACCCGCGCCTCGGCATCGTCGGCTTCCGCATCGCCGACGAGAACGGGGAGACCCAGCAGCGGCACGTCCCCCGCGTCGGCTCCGCCGATCCGATGCACGGCGGGTACGTCACCGGGTTCCTCGGCGGCGGACACGCCTTCCGCATGGCGATGCTCGCCGAGATCGGCGACTGGCCCGCCGAGTTCTTCTTCGCCCACGAGGAGACCGACCTGGCCTGGCGGGCCGCCGACGGCGGCTGGCGGATCCTGTACGCCCCCGAGCTGCTGCTCCAGCACCCGAAGACCTCGCCCGCCCGGCACGCCATCTACTACCGGGTGAACGCCCGCAACCGCGTGTGGCTGGTCCGCCGCCGGCTGCCGCTCGCGCTGATCCCCGTGCACCTGGGTGTGTGGACGCTGCTCACGCTGCTGCGGGTGCGGTCGGCGGCCGGACTGCGCGCCTGGTTCGGCGGATTCCTCGAAGGCGTACGGGAACCTGCCGGCGAACGTCGGCCGATGCGCTGGCGGACGGTCTGGCAGCTCAGCCGACTGGGACGGCCCCCGGTCATCTGACGCCGGTCGGACGGGGTTGCGCCCGGGGCACGACACACGGCGCCCACCGGGGCCGGTCACCGCCGGGCCCGTCGTCGCCTGGGCCCGTGACCGCCGGGCGCCCCGATCGCCGGGGCTCGTCACCGCGGGGCCCGCGACTACTGAACGCCGCGCCCGCCTGGGCCCGTGACCGCCGGGGCCGTGCTCGCGAGGCCCCGTGCCCGCCAGGCCCCGTCACCGCGGGGACCGCGATCGCCGGGGCCCGCCACCGTCGAGGCTCCCGCCCGCGAGGCCCCGTGCCCGCCAGGCCCCGTCCCCACCGAGGGCGGTCGCCGCTGGGGCCCGCCACCGTCGAGGCGCGTCGCCGCCTGGGCCTGTCACCGCTTGGGCCCGCGATCACCGATCGCCGCGACCGCCGACGCCCCGCACAGCCGAGCGGTGCGGCGCCGAGCCCGCGGCCGCCGGGGCTGGTCACCGCCCTCGGCCCGCCACCGTCCAGGCCGCCTCCGTTGAGCGCCGCGATCCCAGACCGCCCGCGACCGCTGAGGTCCCGCCACCGTCCAGGCCGTCACGGCCGGGGTCCGCCTCCACCGAGACCCGCGACCGTAGAGGCCCACCAAGAGCCGTCGATCACTTGGCGTCCGCATAGCACTCCACCACCGCCGTGGTGAACGGAAACCGCACCGGCGTCTCGCCGAAGGTCAGCCGACCCGCCAGGTCCGATGCCTCCCGGATCGCGGTCACGACCGTCTCGGCCTCCGCCTCGGGACAGTGCACGATCACCTCGTCGTGCTGGAAGAAGACCAGCTCGGCCGCCATGCCCGCGCAGGCCTGCCGCAGCGCGGCGAGGAGCAGCAGCGTCCAGTCGGCGGCGCTGCCCTGGACGACGAAGTTGCGGGCGAATCGGCCCCGGGCGCGGGCGTTGCTGGAGGCGTACCCGGGCACCCACTGCCGGTCCCCATCGGACTCGTCCTCCGCGAGGGGGATGCCGGCCTCCTCGGAGGCGTCGTCGCCCGTTCTCGCCGCCGGTGGGCAGGTCCGGCCGAGCCAGGTGCGTACGAGCCGCCCCTCCTCGCCCGCGCGGGCGGCGTCGTCGACGTACGCCACCGCCTTGGGGAAGCGGCGTCTGAGGGCGGCGAGGTTCTTGAGGCCGTCGCCGGAGGTCTGGCCGTAGACCGCGCCGAGCACGGCGAGTTTGGCCTGGGCGCGGTCGCCGGAGAAGGCGCGCTCGGAGACGGACTGGTACAGGTCGCTCTCCCGGCCGGCCACCTCCATCAGGCCGGGGTCACGGGAGATCGCCGCGAGGACGCGCGGCTCCATCTGGTCGGCGTCGGCGACGACGAGCCGCCAGCCGGGGTCGGCGACCACGGCTCGCCGGATGACCTTCGGGATCTGGAGCGCACCCCCGCCGTTGGTCACCCAGCGGCCGGTGACCGTCCCGCCCGCCTGGAACTCGGGCCGGAAGCGGCCCTCGCGCACCCAGTCCTGCAGCCAGGACCAGCCGTGCGCGACCCAGATGCGGTACAGCTTCTTGTACTCGATCAACGGTTTCACGGCCGGATGGTCGACCGACTCGATCTCCCAGCGCCGGGTCGACTTCAGCTTGATGCCGTCCTGCGCGAACGCCTTGACGACGTCGGCGGGCAGGTCGGGGCGGACCCGGCGGCCGAAGGCGGTGGACACCTCGTCGGCGAGTTCGGCCAGGCGGCGGGGTTCACCACCGCCCGCGTACCGATCGCCGAGCAGTTCGTGCAGCATCCGGCGGTGCACCTCGGCGCTCCACGGCAGTCCGGCCCGGTTCATCTCGGCGGCCACCAGCATCCCCGCCGACTCGGCCGCCGTCAGCAGCCGCATCCGGTCCGGGTGCGCGGTGGCGTCGTGCCGGCGCTGCTGCTCGGCGTACACCTCTACGAGGTCCGTCAGCGGCAGGTGCACGTACTGCGGCTCGAAGAGAGGGGACTGCGAGCCCGGTTCGGCGGAACGCTGCGGCGGATCCGGCGGTACCGGGCCGCCGCGCAGCCGGGCCAGGGCGGCGGCCGCCGAGCGCGGTTCGCCGGAGCGCCCCTCGTGGCCCAGCAGGAGCGTCTCCGCGTCCTCGACGTCGTAGCACCGCTCCACTCGCACCCCCGTGGCGAGCAGACGCGGATACGTCTCGGCCGTCGACCGCCACACCCAGCGCGGGACGTCCGGCAGGCTCCGGACCGCCTCGGCGGGGTCCGCCGCCCGTCGCACCGGCCCGGCGAGCAGCCCGCCGGGGCCGAGGGGGGCGATCTCCACGCCACCGTCCTCGGCCGGCGCGAGAGCCCACCGGTCGGCCATGACTGCGAGTGTGGCAGGAGGGTCTGACAACGGCCTCCGACCTGCTCGGACCGGTCCGGCCCTGCTCAGTCCTGCTCGTCGAGCTTCCCCTTGATCGTGGCGAGCGCGGCGGTGACGTTCTCCTCCGCCGCCTCCTTGGTGATTCCGAGGCCCGAGAGCACGCCCTGGCCGTTCTCGAACTCCAGCAGGGCCAGCAGGATGTGCTCGGTGCCGATGTAGTTGTGGCCGAGGCGGAGGGCCTCGCGGAAGGTGAGCTCCAGGACCTTCTTGGCGTCGGAGCCGTAGGGGACGAGTTCCGGGACGTCCTCGGCCGCAGGCGGCAGTGCGGCGGTGGCTGCCTGGCGTACGGAGTCCAGGAGGATGTCCTGCGCGGTGATCGCCTTGGCGGCCAGGCCCTCCGGTTCGGCCAGCAGGCCGAGGACCAGGTGCTCGGGGCGGCCCTCGGCGTTGCGGGCCGCGATGGCCTCGTTGTGGGCGGCCATCACCACGTTGCGGGCGCGTGGCGTGTAGCGGCCGAAGCCCTGGCTGGGATCGAGGTCCGCGGTCTCCTTGGGCACGAACCGCTTCTGTGCCGCCTGCCGGGTCACGCCCATGCTCTTGCCGATCTCGGTCCAGGACGCGCCCGAGCGCCGGGCCTGGTCCACGAAGTGACCGATGAGGTGATCGGCCACCTCGCCGAGATGGTCGGCGGCGATCACCGCGTCCTGGAGCTGGTCGAGGGCGTCCGTGTGGACCTTCTTGATGGCCGCGATGAGGTCGTCGAGGCGTACGGATGACGTGATGTTCGGGTTCGTCGTCATGCGTCAACCGTAGGTTGACAGGGAGGTGGTGTCAACCTCAGGTTGACACTACTTCGGCGTCGCCACGAGCCGGACCGCCAGCCCCGCGAAGACCGTCCCGGAGAGGACGTTCAGCCCCCGGTTCAGCCGCGCACTGCGGCGCAGCACCGACGCCAGTCGCCCCGAGAGCAGGCCCACGAAGCCGTCCCACAGGAAGCCCATCACCACGATCGTGAAGCCGAGCAGCAGGAACTGACCCTGGACGTGCCCCAGCGACGGATCCACGAACTGCGGCAGGAACGCCACGTTGAAGAGGATCACCTTGGGGTTCAGCAGATTGGTCGCCGCGCCCTGCCAGAAGGCCCGCCGCAGTCCCGAACCGGCCCCCGCGGCCCCCTCCTCGCCCGGCACCGACCGGTCCCGGAACGCCTTCACCGCCAGGTAGAGCAGATAGGCCGCGCCCACCCAGCGCAGCACGTGATAGAGCGTCGGCAGCGTCAGGAAGAGCGCCGACAGGCCGAGCGCCGCGGCCACCGTGTGCACGAGCATGGCGCAGGCCACGCCGAACGCGGCCATCACCCCGGCTGTGGGCCCACCCCGGCCGCCCATCGCCACGATGAACATCATGTCGGGACCGGGCGTGACGCAGAGCGCGAAGGCGGCGACGAGGAAGGCCGCGTAGAGAGACATGTCCACCATGCGGCCATGCTCGAAGCCCGGACACACGGCGGCGATCGAGTTTCGGGGGATGAGACGATCGCCCGGTGACCAGCACCGTCGAACGCGCCTTCCAGGCCGCCCTCTACGCCGACACCGACTCCGCCCTGGACACCGGCGCCTCCCTCCTCGCGGCCGATCCCGCGGCGGACGCCGAACTCGACCGGCGGGGCCAGGAGTTCGTGGCGACGGCCTGGCGGCGCGGCTGGCAGCCCGCCGACGTCGTACGGATCGTGCGGCGCGAGCTGGACGACCTGCACGCGCGCGTGCTGTCCGTGCTGATCCGCTCCCAGGCGTCGTACGACCGTCCCCGTGGCCCCCGCTGGACGGCGCAGCTCGACGAACTGGCCGCCGAAGCCGCCGAGGCGCCGTCCCGCACGGACCGCTTCTCCTACGCCACCACCGTCCTGGAGCTGTACCGCCTCCTGCTGAGCCTGCCAGGCATCGAGCCCCTGGAGGAGCCCGCCGCCCGGCACCACCCCACATCCGACTCCCGCATGCTCACCCGTATCCGCGCCCTCCTCGCCAAGGCGGAGGCGACCGGTTTCCCGGAGGAGGCCGAAGCGCTCAGCGCCAAGGCGCAGGAGCTGATGGCCCGGCACAGCGTGGACGAGGCGCTGCTCGCGGCCGGGGCGCCTGCGGCCGACGCGCCCGGCGCCTGCCGGGTCGGTGTCGAGCCGCCGTACGAGCAGGCCAAGGCGGTGCTGCTGGACGCGGTCGCCGCGGCCAACCACTGCCGGGCCGTGTGGAACGAGCCCCTCGGCTTCTCCACCGTCGTCGGGTTCGAACCGGACCTGGAGGTGGTCGAGCTGCTCTACACCTCACTGCTCGTCCAGGCCCAGTCCGCGATGGCGAAGGCGGAGGCGGCCCAGCGCGCGGGCGGCCGCAGGCGGACCAAGACCTTCCGGCAGTCCTTCCTCGCGGCCTACGCCCACCGCGTCGGCACCCGCCTGGCCGCGGCCGCCGGCACGCAGGTGAGCGACGACCTGCTCCCGGTCCTCGCCACCCGCGAGGTCGCCGTCACCGACCGCATGGACCGCATGTTCCCGGAGACCACCACCACCCGCCTGCGCGGCGTCAGCGACGAGGCGGGCTGGACAGAGGGCTCGCAGGCGGCCGACCGTGCCCAGGTACGGGCGCGCCGGCCGCTCGGCTGAACCGGCCTCGCGCCGGTCTGCCAGGTCAGTCGCCGACCTGCTGGAGCCCGCTCACCGAGGCGTCGAGCTCGCGCCCGTAGCTCTTGAGCGCGAGGTCTCCGTATTACTGACCCGGCCTCGCACCGTCCGCCAGGTCAGTCGCCGCCTGCTGGAACCGCTCGGCGAGGCGTTGAGTTGACGTCCGTAGCTCTTGAGCGCGACGTCGCCGTACGACTGACTTGGCCTCGCATCTGTCGGCAGGGTCAGTCGAACCCGGCCTCGCGCCGGTCTGCCAGGTCAGTCGCCGACCTGCTGGAACCCGCTCACCGAGGCGTCGAGCTCGCTCCCGCCGCTCTTGAACGCGACGTCGCCGTACGACCAGGTGAAGCCGTGCGTGGCCGTGGCCCCGGGCAGGCTGAACTTTCCGGTCTTCGCGGCCAGGCTCTTCGCACCGCCGGACTCGCCCCGGACATAGGTGATGGTGAAGGACAGGGCCTGGTCCTTCGCGAGGGTCAGCTTCTGGGAGGAGTCGGCGGCCGGGTCCGCGGGGACGTTCTTCGAGGTGTCGCCCGCGGAGAGGTCGACGGTGGGGAGGCCGTCGAGCGTGCAGGCGGCGCCGCTGTTGGTGATCGTGACGGGGACGCTGCCGGTGTCCCCGGCGGCAGGGGCGGCGTTGGCGGGACCGACCTCGACGGCCACCTCGTCGATCTTGCAGGCGGTGCTGCCCTGACTGGTCTTCGTGTCGTCCTTTTCACTGCCGCTGCCGCCGTCGTCACCGCAGGCGGTGAGGAGGAGGGCGGCGGCGAGGGCGGTGACGGCGAGGGCGGGGGCGGTGCGCATGAGGGTCCTCTGGGGAGTGTGATGCCGATGGTCCGGTGCATGGATCATCACGCATGAGAACCGTGGAGCGGTTGCCCGCCCCTCCGGGAGACGGCGGTCAGGACCCCAGGCTCGCCGTCGGCAGGTCGCTCGGCAACTGTCCGCCCTCCGACCTGGTGTACGTCTCCTTGCCGAGACCGCTCTTCCAGGTCACCTCGAGCGTCGACTCGCCGATCGAGTCCACCGTCCCCTCGGCCCGGTCCTTGCTGCCGTCCGAGCACGTGAGGCGGATCATCTCCGCTCCCGACTCCTTGCCGGCGGTGCCGCTGCACACGGCACCGCCGGTCGCGAAGAGCCCGGCCTTGGTGCCGGTGACGACCAGCGCCACGGCGTCGCCGTCGGTGGTGGCGAGCCAGCTGCCCTCCAGGCCGTCGGACGCGACCGTGGCGCCCTCGCTGCCGCCGCTCGTGCCGCCGGTGTCCGCGCTCGCGCTCGCGGTCGTGCTGGGTTCGGCGGAGCTCTCCTCGCCGGAGCCGCCGTCACCGCTGCACGCGGTCAGCGTGAGCACACCGGCCAGGGACGCGGCAGCCGCCGCGCTCCGCATCCACCGCCGCGCCGCGGTACGCGAGAAGGTCGCAGAAGTCACTGGAAGCTCCCAAGCTGTAGCCGGTCGCCCCGCCGGCCGGGACGGCCGGACGGACCGCAGCAAGCTACCAGTGCGTAACGGGGCCTACCAGGACGACTTGCGAACGCCCGGCAGGTACCCCGCGTGCGCCTGCTCACGCAGACCCACCCGGGACAGCCCGAAGGCACGGAAGTAGCCGCGGGGCCGCCCGTCCACCTGGTCGCGGTTGCGTACCCGCGTGGCGCTGGCGTCCCGCGGCTGCCGGCGCAACTCCCGCTGCGCGTCCAGCCGTTCCGCCTCCGTCGAGGACGGCCGCCGGATGATCTCCTTCAGCTCGGCCCGGCGAGCGGCGTACCGCGCGACGATCTCCTGCCGCTGCTCGTTCCTCGCGATCTTGCTCTTCTTCGCCATCAGACCTTCACTCCTCGGGCCCGGATCCGGGCCACGGCCGCTTCGACGCCGATCGTGTCGACGGTCTTGATTCCCTTGGTGCTCAGCCGCAGCCGTACGTGCCGGCCCTCGCTCGGCAGCCAGTAGCGCTTGGACTGGATGTTCGGGTCGAAGCGCCGCGAGGTGCGCCGGTGGGAGTGGGAGATGCGGTTGCCGAAACCGGGCCGGGCGCCGGTCAGCATGCAGTGGGCGGACACGGGTGATGCACCTCTCTCGAAGCGGTGATGTAAATGGAATTCATTTTCAGTAAGGTACCAGCATGGCTCGCAACGAACTCCGCCCGGTCATCAAGCTCCGGTCCACCGCCGGGACCGGTTTCACCTATGTGACCCGCAAGAACCGCCGCAACGACCCGGACCGCATGACCCTGCGCAAGTACGACCCGGTCGTCGGCCGCCACGTCGACTTCCGAGAGGAGCGCTGACCACCGCCATGCGCAACGGAATCCACCCCCAGTACGGTCCCGTCGTCTTCCGTGACCGGGCCGCGAACTACGCCTTCCTCACCCGCTCGACCATGACCAGCGAGAAAACGGTCGAGTGGGAGGACGGCAACACCTACCCGGTCGTCGACGTCGAGATCTCGAACGTCAGCCACCCCTTCTACACGGGCACCGCCCGCGTCCTGGACACCGCCGGACGCGTCGAGCGCTTCGAGCGCCGGTACGGAAAGCAGGGTTAGGAAGGTGGCTGTGCCTTCTGCGCTCCCCGTCGTGATCGTCGGCGGGCTGCACGCCGACGCCCGCCAGGCGGCCGTCGACCAGCTGCTCGCCGACGTGCCCGGCAGCGTCGTACTCCACCACGACCTGGCCACCGCCGCGGCCGGCACCGTCGTACGGACCATCCGCGACGCCTCCGGCATCCTGTCCGCCGGCGAGGCGCCGCTCGTCAACGACTGTGCGTGCTGTGCGCTCCGGGAAGACCTGGTGCCGGAGCTGCGCCGGCTCGCGGAGGCAGGTCTGACGCGCCTCGCGGTCGTCGAACTGTGGGACTCCGTCGAGCCCAAGGCCATGGCCGAGGTGGTCACGTCCGGCGGGCTCACCGTCACCGGCGTGATCACCGCCGTCGACCCGGCGCTCGTCCTGCCGTACCTCGCCAACGGCGACGACCTGGCCGAGCGCGGCCTCGCCGCCGCGGCCACCGACCAGCGGACGGTCGCCGACACGTTCGCACGGCAGCTGGAGTACGCCCCCGTCCTCGCCCTCGCCGACTCCCCGGAGGCCGACGACGAGGACCGGGAGCTGCTGGCCCAGCTGCATCCGACGGCCCGTCAGGTCGTGCTGGGCCACGGCGACCCGGCGGGCGCTCAAGGGGAGCTCGCCCGCGCCGCCCTCGCCGGCTTCGACGTGGAAGCCGCCGCGGCCGCCCAGCACCCCGCCTGCGCCCTGCTGCCCGCCGAGGCCGACGCGCACGGGGTCGCCACCCTCGTCTGGCACCGGCGCCGCCCCTTCCACCCGGAGCGCCTGTACGAAGCACTGGAGGACATCACCTGCGCCGCGGCCCGCAGCCGGGGCCGGTTCTGGCTCGCCGACAAGCCGGACTCGCTGCTGCACTGGGACGCGGCCGGCGGGGCGCTGTGCGTGGAGAGCGTCGGCCCCTGGCTCGCCTCCCTGCCGGACGCGGCCTGGGAGATGGTCCCTCCGGTGCGCCGCGCCGCCGCCGCTCTGGACTGGCACCCCGAACACGGCGACTGCTGCCAGCACCTCGTCTTCACGTCCCCGGGCCTCGACCGCCACGGACTCGAGGCGCTGCTGGAGTCCTGCCTGCTGACCGACGCCGAGTACGCCGCCGGGCGCGACGCCTGGAAGCGCCTGCCGCCCGCCTTCGACACCTTCCTGGAGGTCTGACCCGCCATGCCGCCCCGCAAGATGGACCGCAAGCCCGCCAAGAACCGGCCGAATCCGCTCGACCAGGCCGACATCACGTACGTCGACTACAAGGACACCGATCTGCTGCGGAAGTTCATCTCCGACCGAGGCAAGATCCGCAGCCGTCGGGTCACCCGCGTCACCGCCCAGCAGCAGCGACAGCTGGCCCGCGCGATCAAGAACGCGCGGGAGATGGCACTCTTGCCGTACTCCAGCCGCTGACGTCTGCTTGCCGGCACCGCTCCACCACCCACGGCCGGGCGGCGGCCCATTTCCGGCCAACGCCCGGCCGATGGAACACGAATGCCGCGGGATGCGTCTCTTTCTAAGGCAGGCCTTGGCGCATGTTCCAAGACAAGCCTCGGCGCACGCGGCATCGGCAGGACGTCCGTCAGAGCTGTAATCGCAGGAACACCCCGCGTGCACGTGCATCTGCAGATGCATCCGCCCATGCGTCTGCACATGAACAGGGCTATGATCCGGGTCAAGTTGACCACTGCATCAATGGCCTCACCAGCCAGTGCACCACCGGGGAGCGACCTGTGGACCACGACGTGTACGACGTTGAAGACGCGTCCGGCGTGTACAACGGCATGCCGGCCCCCCGACTGGACGGCGCGGCCTGGCAGAAGAGCCGGCACAGCAACTCGCAGGGCTCCTGCGTGGAGTTCGCCCGTCTTCCCGGGGGCGAGGTGGCCGTACGCAACTCCCGCTTCCCCGAGGGCCCGGCGCTCGTGTACACCCGCGCCGAGATCGAGGCGATGCTGCTCGGCATCAAGGACGGCGAGTTCGACCACCTGATAGCGAGCTGAAGCGGGCCGCGCCGGACCGTAATGTCTCGGTTGCACCCCGTAACGCGCGTAGACAACCGGCGTCAGAAAACGCCTCGGTGCGTCACTCGTGAGACGGCGGCTGGGGGAGCCGGAACAGTGCCCAGACCACCTTGCCGCCGAGCGTGCCCGCCAGCGGGTGCCAGCCCCAGCTGTCGCTGAAGGAGTCGACGAGGAACAGTCCGCGGCCGGACTCCGCCGAGAAGTCGTCGGTCTCGCGGGCGACGGGACTGTCCTGGCTGGGGTCGCGCACCGCGCACACCAGCCGCTCGGTCCACCGCATCAGGTGCAGCCGCACGGGCGGGCTCTGCTCGGGTACGCGCGGGGTGTTGGCCGGCAGCGCGTGCCGCAGCGCGTTCGTCACCAGTTCGGAGACGACCAGGCAGACATCGTCGAAACGCTCGCCCAGCTCCCACCCGTCCAGCGTCCTGCGGGTGAACTTCCGTGCCTCGCGCACCGCTTCGTAGCGGGCGGGCAGAGCACAGGAGGCGGCGCTGGACACAGCCGCGGGGTCCAGCGGCGGAAGGCCCTGCCGTAACGGCTCGAGCATGGTCGATCCATTCGTCCCCATGCGAGGCACTCCCGGGAGTTCGCGGTCGTTGCGATGCAGCGGTTGCGCGGGACCATGGTTTCGGATGCGTACAGCAGATGCAAGGGCAGATGCACGTGCAGGTGACCGAATTGGACCCTCCCGTACCGCTTGTTGGCCAATTTTTCCGCCATCTTCTCCCCCTCTTCTTGCCCAGTCCTTCCCAGAACCTGTCCATCCGCTGTGTGGATGAAGTGACTTCTTTCCATCTCTGTAATCGGACGAGTACTGCTCGGAGTGTTTTAGTGGCAGACTTCGGCCCCTGAAGACGGTTGGGGAGGCTGACGAACGTGAGCGCGGGAGAGCCCGGATCGGTGGTGCGGCGGATGCTGCTCGGCTCGCAACTCAGGCGACTGCGTGAGGCGCGCGGGATCACCCGTGAGGCCGCGGGTTACTCGATCCGCGCCTCCGAGTCGAAGATCAGCCGGATGGAGTTGGGCCGGGTGAGCTTCAAGACACGGGACGTGGAGGACCTGCTGACGCTGTACGGCATCACGGACGAGGCGGAACGCAACTCGCTGCTCTCCCTCGCCAAGGAGGCCAACGTCGCGGGCTGGTGGCACAGTTACTCGGACGTGCTGCCGAGCTGGTTCCCCACCTACGTCGGCCTGGAGGGCGCGGCGTCCCTGATCCGCGCGTACGAGGTCCAGTTCGTGCACGGCCTGTTGCAGACCGAGGCGTACGCGCGCGCGGTCGTCCGGCGCGGCATGAAGGGCGCGAGCGCGGAAGACGTCGAGCGGCGCGTGGCACTGCGTCTGGAGCGGCAGAAGTACCTCCTCGATGACGCCGCCCCCGAGTACCACATCGTCCTGGACGAGGCCGCCCTGCGCCGCCCGTACGGCGACCGCGAGGTGATGCGTGGCCAGTTCCAGCACCTGATCGAGATCTCCGAACGCCCCAACGTCCGGCTGCAGATAATGCCGTTCGGCTTCGGCGGACACTCCGGCGAGAGTGGCGCGTTCACGATCCTCTCGTTCCCGGAGTCCGACCTGTCCGACGTCGTGTACCTGGAGCAGCTCACCAGCGCGCTGTACCTGGACAAGCACGAGGACGTCGCCCAGTACGAGAAGGCGCTGAAGGAACTCCAGCAGGACAGCCCCGGCCCGGACGAGAGCCGGGATCTCCTCCGGGGTCTCCTCCAGCTCTCCTAGGGATCCAGGCCGGCTTTCCCGGTCTCCTCCGGCGGCTTTCCCGGGGTTCTCCCCAGAAGATTGCTCTCCGTCCCCAACTCGCTTGCGGCGCAAGTACGATGACGTGTGATCAGACCGTGACGTTGATCGTGTGTCTGCTAGTGATTTGGGGATCACATGTCGTCCTACTTCACCGACCTGGCTCAGCAGTACATCGACGGTGAGTGGCGCCCGGGCACCGGTTCCTGGGACATCATCGACTTCAATCCGTTCGACGACGAGAAGCTGGCGTCGATCACCATAGCCACGGTCGACGAGGTCGACGAGGCGTACCAGGCGGCCGCCCGTGCCCAGAAGGAATGGGCGGCGACCAACCCGTACGCCCGTCGCGGGGTCTTCGAGAAGGCACTCCGGCTCATCGAGGAGCGCGAGCAGGAGATCGCCGAGGTGATCATCGCCGAGCTCGGCGGCACCCGGCTGAAGGCCGGCTTCGAACTGCACCTCGCCAAGGAGTTCCTGCGCGAGTCGATCAATCTTGCGCTGCGTCCCGAGGGCCGGATCCTCCCGTCGCCGGTCGACGGCAAGGAGAACCGCCTCTACCGCGTCCCGGTCGGCGTCGTGGGTGTGATCAGCCCCTTCAACTTCCCGTTCCTGCTGTCGATCAAGTCGGTCGCCCCGGCGCTCGCCCTCGGCAACGGCGTCGTCCTCAAGCCGCACCAGAACACGCCGATCGTCGGCGGCTCCCTGGTCGCGAAGATCTTCGAGGACGCGGGCCTGCCCGGCGGTCTGCTGAACGTCGTCATCACGGACATCGCGGAGATCGGGGACGCCTTCATCGAGCACCCGGTCCCCAAGGTCATCTCCTTCACCGGCTCGGACAAGGTCGGCCGGCACGTCGCCACCGTCTGCGCCGCCAACTTCAAGCGCTCGGTCCTCGAACTGGGCGGCAACAGCGCGCTGGTGGTCCTCGACGACGCCGACATCGACTACGCGGTCGACGCGGCCGTGTTCAGCCGGTACGTCCACCAGGGCCAGGTCTGCATGGCCGCGAACCGTGTCCTCGTGGACCGTTCGGTCGCCGAGGAGTTCACCGAGAAGTTCGTCGCCAAGGTCAAGACCCTCAAGGTCGGTGACCCGCGCGACCCCGAGACCGTCATCGGTCCGGTCATCAACTCCTCCCAGGCGGACGCCCTTTCCGCCGTCGTCGAGCAGGCGATCGCCGAGGGCGCCACGGCGCTCGTGCACGGCACCACGACCGACAACCTGGTCGAGCCGTCCGTCCTCACCGACCTCCCCGCCGACTCCGCCCTGCTCCGGCAGGAGGTCTTCGGCCCGGTCGCCTTCCTCATCCCCTTCGAGGGCGAGGAGGAGGCCGTACGCATCGTCAACGACACCCCGTACGGCCTGAGCGGCGCCGTCCACACCGGTGACATCGAGCGCGGCGTGAACTTCGCCAAGCAGATCGACACCGGCATGTTCCACGTGAACGACGGCACCGTGCACGACGAGCCGCTCGTCCCCTTCGGTGGCGAGAAGCACTCCGGCATCGGCCGCCTGAACGGCGACACGTCGGCGGACTCGTTCACCACGCTGAAGTGGATCTCGGTGCAGCACGGGCGGAGCGGGTTCCCGTTCTGAGAACTGACGCTCCGCCGAGGCTGCCGCCCCGCCCGAGGCCGCCGCTCTGTCCGAGGCTGCCTGCAACTGAGGGCCGGCGTCTTGTCCGCAGGACAGCCACGGCCGAGTCGGCGACCGGGTCATGCGGCCCGCGTCGCCGGCTTCGTCGCTCAGGGCCGGCCGGCCTCAGGTGACGGCCCTGGCGATGACGTAGGCGACCAGGGCGGCCAGCGTCAGGGAGCCCGGGACGAGGAGCAGCCGGCGTCCCGTGCGGCGGGGCGGCGGCTTCAGCCGCTTGGCGAACGCTGCGAGCGAGCCGGCGGTGATGACGGTCAGACCGCCCAGGGCGAGGGCCGACCAGCCGGCGACCGCGGCGGGGCCCACGGTCTCCAGTGAGCCCAGGGGCATTACTTGGACCGGGGTCGCCCGGTCCAGCGTCAACTGCGCGCTTATGGAGGCGTACCGTGACGGCCGGCGCGGGGCGACCAGGTTGCCGGCGCAGGCGACGTGGCGGTTCTTGCCGGTCCCGGTCACCGCGCAACTCGTGGCGGTGAAGACGGCGCGGTGCCCCACCAGGCCGACGGCCCCGGCCAGCATGTAGCCGCCGCCGAGGAACGGCAGCAGCCCGAAGAACAGGACGAAGAACGCCACGGCGACCGGCGCCCCGAGCGGCGACTCCGATCTGACCAGCCGGGGAGGATTGAGCGGCTTCCTCGGCGCAGCCGGACCCTTGCCCGGCTTCTTCTTGCGCGGGTGCCGCTTCTTCGATCCCTTGCCCACGGTGTCCTCCCCTGCTGGTCTGCCGCCATGATCCTCGCCGAGCGGCGCGCATCGACCGCGGCCCCCGCTTCTCCGCAGCCCTCTCGGCCGATTGCGGACAGAAGCTGACCGCAAGGGTCCGTAGCTTGGTCGGTGTCAGGAGGCCTTCGAGGCCCCGATCCCGACGAAAGGCGGCCGGTCATGGTCACTCACGTTCGCGCGGAAGCCCAGGGCGACGAGCGCGGCGCACTGCTCTCCTTCCTGGCCGAGCAGCGCGGCGGCATCCGGCGGGCACTGCTCGGGCTGACGGACGAGCAGGCCTCGTCGCGCCCCAGCGCCAGCGAGTTGACCCTGGCCGGCCTGCTCAAGCACGTCGCCGAAACCGAGCAGGGCTGGGTGGCCCGCGCCAAGGGCGAGGCGCCGGCGGTGAAGCGCGACGAGTCGAACTGGCACGAGTGCTTCCAGCTGGTGGGTGACGAGAGCGTCGAGTCGCACCTCGCGTACTGGGAGAAGGTCGCCGCCGACACGGAGGCGTTCGTCCGCGCGGTCCCGAGCCTCGACGACACCTTCCCGCTCCCGAACGAGCCCTGGTTCCCCCCGGACGAGGCGGTCTCCGTGCGCTGGCTGGTCCTGCACCTGATCCGCGAGACGGCCCGGCACGCGGGCCATGCCGACATCATCCGCGAGTCCCTGGACGGGGCGAGTGCCTGGGACCTGGTGGCCAAGGAGCAGGGCACCTCCTGGGAGTGACCCCGGCGCGGCCTAATCTGGACCGCATGTCAGCGATCCGTCTCCTCGTGCTCGGCGCCGTGCGCCAGCACGGCCGGGCCCACGGCTACCAGGTGCGCAACGACCTGGAGTACTGGGGCGCGCACGAGTGGTCCAACGCCAAGCCGGGCTCGATCTACCACGCCCTGAAACAGATGGCGAAGCAGGGGCTGCTGCACGCGCACGAGATCGCGCCGTCCACGGCGGGCGGCCCGCCGCGTACGGAGTACGAGATCACCGAGGCCGGCACCGAGGAGTGCTTCAGGCTGGTACGCGAGGCGCTGACCTCGTACGACCAGAAGATGGACGTCAAGTCGGCGGCCATCGGCTTCATGGTCGAGCTGCCGCGCGCCGAGGCCGTGGCGCTCCTGAAGGAGCGGATCCGGCGCATCGAGGAGTGGCGCTCCGGGGTCACCGCGCACTACGTGCCCGAGGACGGCCCGGAGCAGCTCGGCCACATCGGCGAGATCATGAACCTCTGGATCCACACGGCCGACGCGGAGGCCGAGTGGACCCAGGGGCTGATCGCCCGCATCGAGGGCGGCGCCTACACCTTCGCCGGTGAGGGCGAGCCCTTCCTCGGCATCCTGGCGGAGGGGCAGGAGAACCCGTACGCGACGGGGGACCGGCATCCGGGAGATGCAAGCTAATCAAGTTTGACCAATCCGGTTTCGGGCATTACCCTCCTCGTGTAGTCAAGTTTGATTAGAGAAGGGTGGGTCAGTGGCCGACACGGCGATCACCGTCGAAGGCGCACACAAGAAGTACGGCGACAAGAAGGCACTGGACGGCCTTGACCTGCTGGTCGGGCGGGGCACGGTGCACGGCGTGCTCGGGCCGAACGGCGCGGGCAAGACGACCCTGGTCAGGATCCTGTCCACCCTGCTGCGGCCCGACGCGGGCCGCATCGAGGTGGCGGGTCACGACCTCGTGACCCAGCCCCAGGAGGTGCGCTTCCGCATCGGCTTGCTCGGGCAGCACGCGGCCCTCGACGAGGAGTTGTCCGGTCGCCAGAACCTGGAGATGTTCGGCCGCCTGTACCACCTGGGCGCCCGGCACGCGCGCGTGCGTGCCGGCGAACTCCTGGAGCGCTTCGGCCTCACCGACACCGGCCGCAAGCCCGTCAGTGCCTACAGCGGCGGCATGCGGCGCCGCCTCGACCTGGCGGCCTCCCTCATCACCGAACCGGAGGTCCTCTTCCTGGACGAACCCACGACCGGCCTCGACCCGCGCGGCCGCGCCGAGGTGTGGAACGCGGTCCGCTCCCTTGCCGGTGCCGGTACGACGGTGATGCTGACCACGCAGTACCTGGAGGAGGCCGACCAGCTCGCCGACCGCATCTCGGTCGTCGACCGGGGCCGGGTCATCGCGGACGGCACGGCGGACGAACTGAAGGCGATGACCGGGGGCGACCGGATCGACGTGGTCCTGCGCGACGCGGGCCAACTGGGCGCGGCCGTCGCCCTGTTGCCGCTCGCCGGCACCGGCGTGTCCGTCGACACCGACCGCCGGCTGCTCAGCGCCCCGGTCACCGACCGCATGGCGGCCCTGTCCGGGGTCGTGCGCGCGTTGGAAGAGGCCGGGATCGAGGCAGAGGACGTGGCCCTGCGCCGCCCGACGCTGGACGAGGTGTTCCTGCACCTCACCGGCGACGACCGAGTGGGCGACCACCGAGCGAAGGAGACCGCGTGAGCACGTACGCACTGACCGATTCCTGGACCATGACCCGGCGCGAACTCGCCCACTGGGCGCGGCAGCCGGTGCAGGTCGCGGTCAACCTGGTCTTTCCCGTGATGCTGCTGCTGATGTTCGGCTACCTCATCGGCGGCGGGCGGGAAGTCGAAGGGGGCTACGTCGACTACCTGATCCCCGGCATGCTCGCGCTCACCATGGCCTTCGGCCTGGAGGGCACCATGCTCGCCGTCACGCAGGACCTCAACAAGGGCGTGATCGACCGCTTCCGGTCCATGCCGATGGCCAACGGCGCGGTGCTGGTGGGCCGTTCGGTCGCCGACATGCTCCAGTCGGCGCTGAGCCTGACGGTGATGATCGGCGTCGGTCACGCGATCGGCTGGCGGACGCACGGCGGGGTCTCCGGCTTCCTCGGAGCCGTCGGGCTGCTCCTGCTGTTCCGTTTCGCGATGCTGTGGATCGGCATCCACCTGGCGATGGTGGCCGGCAAGCCGGAACTGGTGCAGGCCGTGCAGATCCTGGTCTGGCCGGTCGGCTTCCTCTCCAACGCCATCGCGACCCCCGAGTCCATGCCGGCGTGGCTGGGGACGGTGGTCGAGTGGAACCCCATGTCCCAGACGGCGACGGCGGTACGGGACCTGTTCGGCGGGCCGGGCGGGGAGCCGGGACATGTGTGGGCCGCGGTGGTGTGGCCGTTGGTGCTGGTGGGGGTGTTCTTTCCGTTGGCGGTGCGGAGGTTCGGGGCGTTGAGCAAGTAGGGCGGGGCGGCCCGGAAAGTCGTCGCGGGGAAAGGGGCGGTCCGGAAAGTCGTCGCGGGGAAAGGGGCGGTCCGGAAAGTCGTCGCGGGGAAAGGGGCGGTCCGGAAAGTCGTCTCGGGGATATGGGAACCCGGGCGCGGTGAGCGGTGTACCAGAAATGACAGTGCATCGCGGCCGGGCGGATCCGGTGGTCGGGGGGTTCCCATGAGTTGGGGCAGGGGCAGGGGCAGAGGCAGGGGCAGGGCGGTGGTGGCCGCCGTGCTGGGCGTGCTGGCGTTGACGACGGCGTGCGGGGACGCGGGGGCGGGCGGGCGTGCGCCCGGAAAGGCGGAGTTCACGCCTCCCCGTATCCCGTCGGCGCGGGAGCTCCCCGGCTTCGTGGCCGGCATCGGCTTCGCGTCGGACGGCAGTGGGTTCGCGCTGCTCGCGGAGTGCGGCAAAACACGGTGCCGGCAGAGAGTCGCCGTGCTCGACCGGGGCGCCGACGCGTGGCGGCTCGCCCGTTCGCCGCTGCCGGACGTGACGGGTGACCTCGGGATCACGGCGGGCCTGGTCGTCCTGGGGCCCGGCCGGGCGCTCCTCACGGACGGCACCTGGCCGCCCCCGGACGGGACCTGGTTCACGGGGGACGCGGGTCGCAACTGGCGGCGGGGCTCCAGCGAGCCCTCGGGGTCGACAGCGGTCGTGCCCGAAGGCGGTGCGCTGGTCGAGGACTGCCTGCGGACGGACCCGGAGGGGAACGGCTGCGAACGATCCCGCCTGGTCGCGGTTCTGCCGGACACGGGGGAGTACAAGGCCCTGGCCGGCCAGCCTCCGCTGGAGGGCGCGGTGCGGCCGGCGGGCGCGGTCGCGCCGGAAGCCGAGAGCGGCCTGGTCGGCGCGTCGGCCGAGGAACTGCTGTTCGCCTCCGGCAGTGACCCGGGCTCCGGTCGGCCCGCCCTCGCCGTCAGCGAGGACCGGGGGCGCAGCTGGCGGCTCTCCCGGCTGCCGGGGACGGCGGAGCACGGCTCGGGCGTGCACGTGGTCGGTGTCGCCCGGTCGACGCTGCTGTACGCGGTCCGGCCGGGCCTCCCGCCCGACGAGGACGACGTGAAGAACGGCCTGCTCGCCCTGTACCGCAGCACCGACGGCGCCCACACCTGGGAGCGGGTCTGGAAACACCGCAAGGGCGTCGAACCACGCTCGTCACTCGGCACCCCGGTCGCCGCCGCCGACGGCAGCCTCACGGTCCACGGCGAGGCCGGCGCCTGGCGAAGCGTCGACGGCGGCCGTTCCTTCACGGGGTCCGGCAGCCGGGGACTGGCCGGCTCGGTCACCCGGA
This sequence comes from Streptomyces sp. NPDC058678, assembly GCF_042714835.1. Lineage (NCBI taxonomy): Bacteria > Bacillati > Actinomycetota > Actinomycetes > Kitasatosporales > Streptomycetaceae > Streptomyces > Streptomyces sp. NPDC058678. The sequence goes on from NZ_JBHXSG010000009.1 coordinate 107,765, forward strand.
CGCCGCTCGGTTACCTGTGGAGCGACAGCTTCGGCGCCGGGAGCTTTCGCATATCCGCCGACGGGGTCCACTGGGCGTCCTTCGAGCTGGGCGACGGGAACTGACAGGGACGCACCGCACAGCGGACTCGGTGAGGGAAACCGGTGGCCGCCCCTTGGCGAACCAGGTCGGCGGCATGTCGGAGGTCCCGCCCGAGCACCGCCTCCCGGAGACTTTCCTGCCGCCCACGACCGCCTGGCATGGGCGGGTCTCCTTGCCTGATCGGCGGGTTCAGGTGACCGGGGTCCCGTCCTTGTGCAACTGCATCTGCGGCCGGCCCGTCACCAGCAGCCAGGCCGGCAGGGAGGCGATGCAGAGCAGGGCGAGGATCGCGGGGGAGGCCACCAGCACGGCGGCCGTGAACAGGCTCACCCAGCCCTGCCGGGTGATGGCGAGGAGCATGCCGAGGACGCCCGCGGCGACACCGAGCGCCGGATGGACGGCGGGCACCAGGGCATGGGCGCCGAGCCCGAAGGCGGTGCCGACGAACACCGCCGGGAAGATCCGCCCGCCTCGGAAGCCGCAGGACGCGGCGACGAGCAGCGCGGCCAGCTTCACCACGGTCATCGTCGCGAACTGCCCCGCCGACCAGCCGTCGGGGTCGCGGGCCAGCTCGCCGACCTCGTCCAGCCCCTTGAAGAGCGTCAGATGGCCGCCCAGGGCCGCCAGCAGGCCCAGCACCAGCCCGCCGGCCGGAAGGGCCAGTATCGGGTGGCCGAGCCGGGCGAAGGCGCCGTGGACGTACGGGAAGGCGTACACGGCGATCATGCCGAGCAGCGCTGCCGCCGAGGCGACCACCAGCGCCGCCAGCAGATCGCCCCAGCCGGGCTGCCCCAAGGCGGGCAGACGCAGGTCGAAGGTCGGTTCGTCCACCAGGGCGGTTGTCAGGGCGCCGGCCGCGGCGGCGACCAGCGGCGCGAAGACGCTGTCCCACAGCGCCCCCTTCAACTGCTTCCCGGCCAGCGCCTCGGAGATGACCAGCGCCGCCGCCACCGGCGTGCCGAACAGCGCGCCGATCGTCGCCGCTTCCGCCAGCGCCGGCCACAGGCTGCCCGGAACGCGGGGGAGCAGCCGACCGCCCAGCCAGAACGCGAGCGCCACGTTCACGGCGATGATCGGGTTCTCGGGACCGAGACTCGGCCCGCCCGCGAGCATGAGCCCGGTCGCCAGCACCAGTCCCGGCAGCACGGCGGGCGGGAGGACGGGGGCATCGAGCCCGGTGGTGGCCGGGTCGGGCCCGGCGTGCCCGGGCACCTTCCACACCACCAGCCCGACCACCACGCCCGTCGCGGTGAGCACGACGAGCATCCAGAGGACGGAGTACCGGCCGATCCCCAGCGCGTCCGGCAGGTTCTGCCACAGCACGTCCTGGAGTTCCTCGGCCGCCGCGCTCACCCCGAGGAGGATCAGACTCGCGCCCGCACCCACCACGAGAGCGGGGAGGACCAACGGCAGCAGGGCGCGCGCCGGGGTCGCCGGGGCGGTGGGCGCCTGCTGCGCGGGGTCCTGGGCCACGCGCTCACGATAGGGGGACAAAACGGACTGAACATCCGGAGGGAGCCGGCCGGGGGTCCGCCGCCCGGGCCCCGCCGGAAATTCGGCTTGCACCTCACGTCGCGTGAGGACCCACCGTGGAGGGCGTACCGGGAAGGGAGCGGACGAAGTGAGCTATTCCGTGGGACAGGTGGCGGGTTTCGCCGGAGTGACGGTGCGCACACTGCACCACTACGACGACATCGGCCTGCTCGTCCCGAGCGAGCGCAGCCACGCGGGCCACCGGCGCTACAGCGACGCCGACCTCGACCGGCTGCAGCAGATCCTGTTCTACCGAGAGCTCGGCTTCCCGCTCGAGGAGGTCGCCGCCCTGCTCGACGACCCGGCCGCGGACCCGCGCGCGCACCTGCGCCGCCAGCACGAACTGCTGACCGCCCGGATCGAGAAGCTGCAGAAGATGGCGGCGGCCGTGGAGAACGCCATGGAGGCACGCAAGATGGGCATCAACCTCACGCCGGAGGAGAAGTTCGAGGTCTTCGGCGACAAGGATCCCGAGCAGTACGCCGAGGAGGCGGAACAGCGCTGGGGCGGCACGGAGGCGTACGCCGAGTCGCAGCGCCGCGCCGCGAGTTACACCAAGGACGACTGGAAGCGCATGCAGGCCGAGGTCAACGACTGGAGCGAGCGCTACGACGCCCTGATGGCCGCCGGCGAACCGCCGACCGGCGAGGCGGCGATGGACATGGCCGAGGAACACCGGCAGCACATCGGCACGTGGTTCTACGAGTGCTCGTACGAACTCCACCGGAGCCTCGGCGAGATGTATGTCACCGACGAGCGCTTCAAGGCGTTCTACGACTCCATGCGCCCGGGTCTCGCCGAACACCTGAGGGACGCGATCACGGCGAACGCGACCCGCCGCACCTCCTGAATTCCCGGCCCGGGAGTCTCACTCCCGGGCCAGGACCACCGCCGTCCCGTAGGCGCACACCTCGGTGCCCACGTCCGCGGCCTCCGACACGTCGAAGCGGAACATCAGCACGGCGTTGGCACCACGCGCGCGTGCCTGTTCCACCAGCCGCTGCATCGCCTGGTTCCGGGTCTCCACCAGTGTCTTGGTGAGCCCCTTGAGCTCACCGCCGATCATCGACTTCAGACCCGCGCCGATCTGACTCCCGAGGTGCCGGGACCGTACGGTCAACCCGAAGACCTCTCCGAGGACCTCCTGGACCCGGTGGCCGGGCACGTCGTTCGTGGTCACCACGAGCACGTCCGGACGGGGCTCCTGGCCACCGCCGTATTCTTCGATACCCATGGTCCACAGCTTTGTCCCAGACGGACCACAGTGCATCCTGGGGGCGCCCATGGAACCTGGGCCACGACGGCTGCGTTGATACTTTTGGCAGCCAGCCCAGCCCGTCCCCCACACGCAGGAGCCACAAACCCGTGACGACCACGCTCGCGCTCGGCCCCGAGTGGATCAGCCCCGACTATCTGATCGAGACCTTCAGCCTGCCCGGCATCCTGCTGATCGTCTTCGCGGAGTCCGGGCTCTTCGCGTTCCTGCCGGGCGACTCGCTGCTGTTCACGGCGGGCCTGTTCGTGGCCGAGGGCAACTTCATCAGCCAGCCGTTGTGGCTGGTCTGCACGCTGATCGTGCTCGCCGCGGTGATCGGCGACCAAGTGGGCTACATGATCGGCAAGTTTTTCGGTCCGAGGCTCTTCAGCCGCCCCAACTCCAAGCTCTTCAAGCAGGAGAACCTGGAAAAGGCCCACGAGTTCATGGAGAAGTACGGCCCGAAGGCGATCGTCCTCGCCCGCTTCGTGCCGATCGTGCGCACCTTCGCCCCCATCGTGGCGGGCGCCGGTCGAATGAAGTACCGCACCTTCCTCACGTACAACATCGTCGGCGGCGTGTTGTGGGGCACCGGCGTCACCCTCGCGGGTTACTGGCTCGGCCAGATCGACCTCATCAAGAAGAACGTCGAGGCGATCCTCGTCCTGATCGTGATCGTCTCCGTGGTCCCGATCGCCGTCGAGTACCTCCGCGAACGCTCCAAGAAGAAGCGCGCCGCCGCTCAGCCCCCGGTCGCCGCCTACCAGCCCCCGGCCATGGACGACGCGACGACCCAACTCCGCCGCATCCCCCCGACCGACCAGCAGGACACCCAGGGCGAGCAGCAGTACGGCTACGACCAGCACTACGGCCAGCCCCAGCCCCAGCAGCAGCCGTACGCCCAGCAGTACCCGCAGAACTACGGACAACAGCCGTACGGCTCCCAGCAGAACGAGCAGTACCCGCCCCAGCAGGGCTACTGACAGCCGGACCAGGGGCGCGGGGAACTGCGCGAGCAACCACGACGAACCCGCGGCCGCCGTCCGCCGGAACCCTCCGTCCTCGCGGGCACCCGGCGCTCAGAACCCCCGCGTCCGTTTCGCGGCCCTTCGCCCCGCCGCACTCCCCGCCCCCGGCAACCGCAGGAACAGACGCGAGATCTCCGACCCGAGATTGACCCCGATGGCGATGGCCATCGCCAGCGCCGCCGCCTTCGACAGCGACACCAACCCCTCGTCGACCTGGTTCTGCGCGATGGACAACAGCCCGAAATACGTCGCGGAACCCGGCAGCAGGGGCCCGATCGCCGCCGTCGTGTAAGGCAGCGCGGAAGCGAACCGGTACCGGGACAGCATCTGGCCGAACAACCCCACCAGCCCCGCCGCCACCGCCGTGGAGGCGACCGGCGAGAGACCGCCCGCGTAGTGCATCGCGCCGTACACCGACCACGCGACACCGCCGTTCAGGGTCACCGCCAGCACGGTGGATCGTTCCTGCTGGAGCAGCACCGCGAAGGTCAGCGACAGCAGCATCGACGCGCCGATCTGCCACAGCGGCCGTTCGGAGTCGCCCAGTCCGGCGTCCGGGTTGAGGTGGGCGCCCAGTTGCACACCCACGTAGAGCATGATCAGCACCCCGACGACGATGCCGACGAAGAAGTACATGACCTCCAGCAGGCGCGCGGACGCGGTGATGTAGAAGCCGGTCAGACCGTCCTGGACGCCCGCCACGAGCGCCCGCCCGGGCAGCAGGGCGAAGAGTCCACCGGTGACGACCGCGGCGGCCTGCACGTCCACGTGCGCGAGCGTCAGGGCGATCCCGATCGCGGCCGGCGGCATCGCGGCGACGGTGAACTGGTAGAACTCCGGCAGTCCGCGTCCCGCGCACAGCCACGCCAGCCGGTCGCCGAGCATCGCGCCGAGCGCGGCCGCGATGAAGACGATGTAGTCACCGCCGACGAGCACGGAGGCGGAACCCGCCAGCAGACCGCTCGCGGTGGTCAGCACCCAGCCGGGGTACGGGTGCCGGTTGCGCCGGATCTCGGCGAGCCGCCGGTAGGCCTCCTCCAGGGAGATCGCCGTGTCGGGGTCGCTGAGGTCGTCGACCAGCCGGAACACGGCCGCCAGGCGCGTGTAGTCGGTGCCGCGGCGGCGGACCGTCCGGGACGCCGTCACCGGGTCCTCGACCAGCGACGGCTGGTACGAGATCGACAGGAGGGTGAAGGTGACGTTGGGCTCGCAGCGGTCCAGGCCGTAGGACCGGCAGACGGCGAACATGGCCGCCTCCACGTCCTCGGCGCCCTCACCGCCGGCCAGCAGCAGCTCGCCGATACGCAGCGTCAGGTCGAGCACGCGCGGAACGGCCGGCCCTTCCTCCTCGACCTTCTGCAAGAGCTCCGGCGCGGGCCGCTCGGCCACCGGCATCCGCAGCATCGTGCGCATCCGGTCCTGCCAGGGCGCGTTCTTGGTGAGGCTGATCACGGGGATGCCGGTCGCAGGGGTGAACGCCGGCGGGGCGTCCTTCGCGCTGTAGGTGCGCGGGTTGCTGAACGCCGACCCCTCGGAGTCCGCCGGCGGCGTCTGCGCGACGTCCAGCCCCTTGGGCAGGGCGAACTCGGAGGTGACCTCGGACTCCGTGCCGACGCCTCTGGGAACGGCCAGCCCCTGCGGAATCGCGAACTCCGACGTCGTGGAGGAATCGGCCGAATCCCCGACGACTGCGGTGGGGGCCGTGAACCGGCTCCTGGCCTCGTCCGACCGCGGCTTGCGGTCCTCCGCGTCCCTCACTCCGTAGCGCTCCCTGTACGACACGTTCAGCAAGCCTCAGTATGCGCACACATACGCGAAGGGGCCGCACGCGCATGCGTGCGGCCCCTTCGCAACAGCAGGATCAGTGACCGCCCTGGTCCTTGAAGCGCTTGTACGACCGCTCGATCTCGATCTCGGCGTCCGTACGGCCCACCCAGTCGGCGCCCTCGACCGACTTGCCGGGCTCGAGGTCCTTGTAGACCTCGAAGAAGTGCTGGATCTCCAGGCGGTCGAACTCCGACACGTGGTGGATGTCGCGCAGGTGCTCGACACGCGGGTCGGTCGCCGGGACGCACAGCAGCTTGTCGTCGCCGCCGGCCTCGTCCGTCATCCGGAACATGCCGATCGCACGGCACTTGATGAGGCAGCCCGGGAATGTCGGCTCGTCAAGAATGACCAGCGCGTCCAGCGGGTCGCCGTCCTCGCCGAGGGTGTTCTCGACGAAGCCGTAGTCGGTCGGGTAGGCGGTCGAGGTGAAGAGTCGACGGTCCAGGCGGATCCGACCGGTCTCGTGGTCCACCTCGTACTTGTTCCGCGAACCCTTCGGGATCTCGATCGTGACGTCGAACTCCACCGGTGACTCCTCCATGATCAACACATAGTTCTGGTGGTTAAGTGTCCCTCACGCAGGTGTGTGATCGCGAAAGGGGCTGGTGGTCGTGCCAGAGCTGAGGCCTTGGCGAGCCGCGAGACCGCGTGTGACGCGGGTCGCGAACGCCGTACGACCGCGTCTGGCACGGGCCGCGGGCGCCGTACGACCGCGTCTCGCGCGAGCCACCGCGGCCGCGAAACCGCGGGTCACACGGATCGCGCGGGCCGCGAAGCCGCAGGTCGCGCGGATCACGAGGCCGAAGACCTGGCAGTACACCGCGGGCGCAGCCACCGCCGGACTGGCGCTGGCCGGAGCAGTGGTGACCGCCGCCGGCCCTTGGGACTCCAGCGGTCAGCGTACGGCGGAGCGGGACCGGGCGGTTGCCCTGGAGCACACGGGTGGCGCAGATCACGATGGCTCGACCGGCACGTCCTCCGACACGGCGGGAGGGGCGCCCCGGCCGGCGCCCAGCGCGGCCTCCGTCCTCGCCGGCCTCGGCGGCGCCACGAACCGGGCCAAGACGGCCCCGACCGGACCGGCCCTCGCCGAGGTCCTGAACCCCCTCCTGAAGGACGCGGCACTCGGCTCCCGCCGCACGGCGGCGGTCGTCGACGTCGCCACCGGCAGGCGGCTCTACGGCACGGGCGCCGAAGAGGCCCTGACCCCCGCCTCCACCACGAAGATCGCCACCGCGGTCGCCGCCCTCTCCGCCCTCGGCGCCGACCACCGCCTCACCACCCGCGCCGCCCTCGAACCCGACACCAACGAACTCGTCCTCGTCGGCGGCGGCGACCCCACCCTCACCGCACACGAGGACGCCGGGGACTGGGCGAGCCTGCGCACCCTCGCCGACGACACGGCCGCCGCCCTGAAGCAGCGCGACATCAGCGAAGTCACGCTCTCGTACGACACCACCCTGTACGCCGGTCCCGAACTTCACCCCATCGGCGTCAACGACAACCTCGCCCCCGTCAGCGCCCTGATGGCCGACGAGGCACGCACGGACGACTCCGCGAGCGGACCCGCGCCGCGCGTGCCGGACCCGGCGGCGGACGCGGCCCGCACGTTCGCCGGCCTCCTCAAGGAGCACGGCATCAGGACCACGTCTCCCGGCCCCTCCAAGGCCACCGGCCGCGCCGAGTCCCTCGCCACCGTCTCCTCGCCCCCGCTCTCCGCACTCGTCGAACGCATGCTCACCAACAGCGACAACGACATCGCCGAGGCCCTCGCCCGCCAGACAGCCGTCGCGGCAGGCGAACGCGCCGACTTCGACGGCGCCGGCCGGGCCATCGGCGCCCGGCTGAAGCAGCTCGGACTGCCCGTGTCGGGCGCCGGCTTCAAGGACGGCAGCGGCCTGAACCGCGGCGACAGACTCACGGCGGACCTGCTGACGTCCCTCCTGGCGAAGGCCGGCGACCCGGCCCACCCGCAACTGCGCCCGGCCCTCACCGGCCTTCCGGTGGCCGGCTTCACGGGGACCCTGACCAGCCGTTATACGGACGGCGCGGCGGGAATCGTACGAGCAAAGACGGGCACTCTGACGGGCGTGAACACGCTGGCGGGAACGGTGGTGGACCAAAGCGGCCGCCTCCTGGCCTTCGCCTTCCTGGCGTCGAACACGACCGACCCGGCGGCGGCACAGTCGGCGCTGGACCGGACGGCGACGGCCCTGGCGGCGTGCGGTTGCAGGTAACCAGGCCCCGTCAACCTCGCGCGGCCCTGCCCCAAGCGGTGGCGCTCACGTACGGTTGACGCATGACGAGCATCGGTGGTGCCGAGATGGTCGACTGGAATCTCGCGGTGGCGACCGCGACCCGGCTCGTGCGGCCGGGCCCCGAGGTGAGCCGCGACGAGGCCCGGGCCGTCGTCGCGGAACTGCGCCGACATGCCAAGGCCTCGGAGTCACACGTCCGGGGCTTCACTCGTTTGGGGACGGAAGACACCCACGACACCCCGGTCCTCGTCGTCGACCGTCCCGGCTGGGTCCGGGCGAACGTCGCGGGCTTCCGGGAGCTTCTCAAGCCCCTGCTCGACAAGATGCAGGAGCGGCGCGGCAGCACTCCCGGCGGCGCGGTCCTCGGCGCCGTCGGCGGCAAGGTCACGGGCGTCGAGCTGGGGATGCTGCTGTCCTTCCTGTCCTCGCGCGTCCTCGGGCAGTACGAGACGTTCGCGCCGTCCACCCGCGACCTTCCCGCGGGCGAGAACGGCGGCGGCCGGCTGCTCCTGGTCGCCCCGAACATCGTGCACGTGGAGCGCGAACTCGACGTGCAGCCCCACGACTTCCGCCTGTGGGTGTGCCTGCACGAGGAGACGCACCGCACGCAGTTCACGGCCGTGCCCTGGCTGCGGGACCACCTGGAGGGTGAAATCCAGTCGTTCCTGGGGGAGACCGAGGTCGACCCCATGACCGTCCTGGAACGCATCCGGGAAGCCGCCCAGTCCCTCGCCGGCGGGCGCCCCGAGGGCGAGGAGGACGAGGGCGGCAGGTCCCTCGTGGAGATCGTGCAGACGCCCGCCCAGCGGGAGATCCTCGGCCGCCTCACCGCCGTGATGTCCCTCCTGGAGGGCCACGCCGACTTCGTGATGGACGGGGTCGGTCCGGACGTCGTGCCGAGCGTCGCCGAGATCCGCGAGAAGTTCCAGCAGCGTCGCGCCAAGGGGGCCTCCCGACTCGACATGGCGCTGCGCAAGCTGCTGGGACTGGACGCCAAACTCCGGCAGTACCGGGACGGCGAACGCTTCGTACGGGCCGTCGTCGACGAGGTCGGCATGGACGGCTTCAACCGCGTGTGGACGTCCCCGAACACCCTCCCCACCAAGACGGAGATCGCCAAACCGGCGGACTGGGTCGCGCGGGTGCACCGCAAGCCCGAGTCGTGAACAGGGCGCCGGGGTCGTGAAGCGATTCCGGCCGACGGCAGGCGAACGCCCCTCCAATCACCCGTCCGAGGGACCGTGAGCGATGGGTAGGCGTGCAATGCTCGGGGAACGGCCCGGTTCTGTCACCATCTACACACTCTGAGTGACCGAGCTCGGGCTCACCCCCGACAATTTCATGAAGGGAACCGGACATGGGTCCCCATCCTGCGGTCGCGGCGATACGCCTGGCGGTCCGCCGCGTCCTCCACGACATCCTCACCGACCACGGCCGAACGACCGGAGAGCCCGGCGCCCCGGACGGCGCCCCGGACAGCACCCCGCACGAGCGCCGGCCGTCGCCGCTCGTGTTCGTGGCGTGCTCCGGCGGAGCCGACTCCATGGCCCTCGCCTCGGCCCTCGCCTTCGAGGCCCCCAAGCTCGGCATCCGCGCCGGTGGCGTCACGGTCGACCACGGTCTGCAGCCGGGCTCCGACCTGCGCGCCGCTGAAGTCGTCCTGCGCCTGCGCGAACTGGGCCTCGACCCGGTCGAGGCCACCGCCGTGACCGTCGGCCGCGAAGGCGGACCCGAGGCAGCCGCCCGCGATGCCCGCTACGCCGCGCTGGACGCCGCCGCCGAACGCCATGGCGCCCTCGCGGTCCTGCTCGGCCACACCCGCGACGACCAGGCGGAAACCGTCCTGCTCGGCCTCGCCCGCGGCTCGGGCATCCGCTCCCTGTCCGGTATGGCCGCTGTCTCCGGAGGGCCGGGGGCCGCCCGCCGCTACCGCCGCCCCTTCCTCCAGCTCGACCGGCAGACCGCCCGCAAGGCCTGCATGGTCCAGTCGCTGCCCGTCTGGGACGACCCGCACAACGCGGATCCGGCGTATACCCGCTCCCGGCTGCGCCACGAGGGTCTGCCCGCCCTGGAGAAGGCGCTCGGCAAAGGAGTCGTGGAAGCCCTCGCCCGTACGGCCCGGCTCTCCCGCGACGACGCCGACGCCCTGGACGCCTGGGCCGGTCAGGCCGAGGCCTCCGTCCGGGACGCGGCCGGTCTCCTGGAGTGCGCCAAGCTCTACGCCCTGCCGCCCGCCGTACGCCGCCGCATCCTGCGCCGCGTCGCCATCGAGGCCGGCGCTCCGGCGGGCTCGCTGTTCGCCCGGCACATCGAGGAAGTCGACCGGCTGATCACCGGTTGGCGAGGCCAGGGAGCCATCAATCTCCCGGGCAAAGTCGTCGCCCAGCGGCAGGGTGGCAGACTGGTGATTCGGCAAGGCTGAATCCGGACCCCCGCCATCGGATCGCTTACGGCTCGTGGGCGGTCCGAACGGCCGGTGGGACGACCGAAAGTGATGCGGGTGGACGCGAACGACATGGGTGCCGACCTCAAGACGGTACTCATCACCAAGGAAGAGATCGACGCGAAGCTGGTCGATCTGGCCGCGAAGATCGACGCGGAGTACGCGGGCAAGGACCTGCTCATCGTCGGCGTCCTCAAGGGCGCGGTGATGGTCATGGCCGACCTCGCCCGGGCGCTGTCCACCCCCGTCACCATGGACTGGATGGCCGTGTCCTCGTATGGGGCGGGCACCCAGTCCTCCGGTGTGGTGCGGATCCTCAAGGACCTCGACACGGACATCAAGGGCAAGCACGTCCTCATCGTCGAGGACATCATCGACTCCGGCCTGACCCTGTCCTGGCTGATCTCCAACCTCGGCTCGCGCGAGCCCGCATCCCTCAAGGTGTGCACCCTGCTGCGCAAGCCCGAGGCCGCCAAGGTCGCCATCGACGTCGAGTGGGTCGGCTTCGACATCCCGAACGAGTTCGTCGTCGGTTACGGCCTCGACTACGCCGAGAAGTACCGCAACCTCCCGTTCGTCGGTACGCTCGCGCCCCACGTCTACGGTGGCTGAGAGCCAGTCGGCCCAAGCCCTGTAAGACGATCGGGAACCTCAGCGGGTTTCGCGCCGTTGGAGCATGCAGACGGGCTCGCCAGCCCTCCCGTGCGGCTTCGGTCCACAATGCTGGGGTACCGTCAGAAGAACTGTCTTATCAAACTCACTATGGCAGGAGGGACGGGGCGTCATCGCTCCGTATGGATGGACGTGAAGCGATACTTCCGTGGGCCGGTCATGTGGATCGTGCTGGCCGTCCTTGCCGTGGTCGTGTTGATGCAGGTCGTCGGCTCGTCCGGTGGCTACAAGACGGTGGACACCGGCCAGGTGATCCAGGCGATCAATGACAACAAGGTCGAGTCGGCCAAACTGACCACCGGCGACGAGTCGACCATCAAGGTCGAACTCAAGGACGGCGAAAAGGTCGAAGGCAGCTCGAAGATCCAGGCGAGCTACATCGGCGACCAGGGCGTGACCATCGCCGGCACGCTGCAGACCAAGTACCAGGACAAGCAGATCCCGGACGGTTACACCGTCTCGCCGACGAAGCAGAACGCCTTCGTCGGGATCCTGCTCTCCCTGCTCCCCTTCGTCCTCATCGTGGTCGTCTTCCTGTTCCTGATGAATCAGATGCAGGGTGGCGGCTCCCGGGTCATGCAATTCGGGAAGTCCAAGGCGAAGCTCATCACCAAGGACACCCCGAAGACGACGTTCTCGGACGTCGCGGGCTCGGACGAGGCCGTCGAGGAGCTCCACGAGATCAAGGAGTTCCTGCAGGAACCGGCGAAGTTCCAGGCCGTCGGGGCGAAGATCCCCAAGGGCGTACTGCTGTACGGCCCTCCCGGCACCGGCAAGACCCTGCTCGCGCGTGCTGTCGCGGGCGAGGCCGGCGTGCCGTTCTACTCGATCTCCGGTTCCGACTTCGTCGAGATGTTCGTCGGTGTCGGTGCCTCCCGAGTCCGTGACCTGTTCGAGCAGGCCAAGGCGAACGCCCCGGCGATCGTCTTCGTCGACGAGATCGACGCGGTCGGCCGCCATCGCGGCGCCGGCCTCGGCGGTGGTCACGACGAGCGCGAGCAGACGCTGAACCAGCTGCTCGTCGAGATGGACGGCTTCGACGTCAAGGGCGGTGTGATTCTCATCGCCGCGACGAACCGACCGGACATCCTCGACCCGGCTCTGCTGCGTCCCGGCCGTTTCGACCGCCAGATCGCGGTCGACCGTCCGGACATGCAGGGTCGTCTGGAGATCCTCAAGGTCCACCAGAAGGGCAAGCCGGTCGCGCCGGACGTCGACCTGTCGGCCGTCGCCCGCCGCACCCCGGGCTTCACCGGCGCGGACCTGTCGAACGTGCTGAACGAAGCGGCGCTCCTGACGGCGCGCAGCGACAAGAAGCTCATCGACAACCACTCGCTGGACGAGGCCATCGACCGTGTCGTGGCGGGCCCGCAGAAGCGGACCCGGATCATGTCGGACAAGGAAAAGAAGATCACCGCGTACCACGAGGGCGGACACGCCCTGGTCGCGGCGGCTTCCCCGAACTCCGACCCGGTCCACAAGATCACGATCCTCTCGAGAGGCCGTGCTCTGGGCTACACGATGGTCCTGCCGGACGAGGACAAGTACTCGACCACGCGCAACGAGATGCTGGACCAGCTGGCCTACATGCTGGGTGGCCGCGCGGCCGAGGAACTGGTCTTCCACGACCCGACGACCGGCGCTGCGAACGACATCGAGAAGGCCACCGCAACGGCCCGCGCGATGGTCACGCAGTACGGCATGACCGAGCGTCTCGGAGCCATCAAGTTCGGTGGCGACAACACCGAGCCGTTCCTGGGCCGGGAGATGTCGCACCCGCGTGACTACTCGGAAGAGGTCGCCGCGCTGGTCGACGAAGAGGTCAAGAAGCTGATCGAGACGGCGCACAACGAGGCCTGGGAGATCCTGGTCGAGAACCGCGACGTCCTCGACCAGCTGGTCCTCCAGTTGCTGGAGAAGGAGACGCTGAACAAGGAGCAGATCGCCGAGATCTTCGCTCCCATCGTCAAGCGTCCCCCGCGGCCGGCCTGGACCGGCTCCTCCCGCCGTACGCCGTCCACCCGTCCGCCGGTGCTCTCCCCCAGGGAGCTCGCACTGACGAACGGTGCCAACGGCGCCACGCCGGCGATCTCCACGGCGAAGTCCACCGCGGCGGAGCCCGCCCCGGTGACCGAGCCCGCACCCGAGGAGCGTCCGGAGAGCTGACTCCTCGGGCACCTCGGCCCCGGTGACCTCACCAGGCCCGGAATGGATTGCCGCGCCCCCCAGGTTCTAGCCTGGGGGGCGCGGCATTTGTATGCCCGCAGTGACGCGCGTGGCCCACATGCGCGAGAGGCACAGGAACGAGGCACCAGATGACCGACCCCGTGATGCTGGACGGCGAGGGCTCCATCGGCGAGTTCGACGAGAAGCGGGCCGAGAACGCCGTACGTGAACTGCTGATCGCGGTCGGCGAGGATCCGGACCGGGAGGGCCTCAGGGAGACGCCGGCTCGGGTCGCGCGGGCGTACAAGGAGATATTCGCGGGGTTGTGGCAGCGCCCGGAGGACGTGCTGACGACGACGTTCGACATGGGGCACGACGAGATGGTGCTCGTGAAGGACATCGAGGTGTACTCGACGTGTGAGCACCACCTCGTGCCGTTCAGGGGCGTCGCCCACGTCGGATACATTCCGGCCACCACCGGAAAGATCACCGGCCTGTCCAAGCTGGCCCGCCTGGTGGACGTCTACGCCAGGCGCCCGCAGGTGCAGGAACGACTCACCACGCAGATCGCGGACTCCCTGATGGAGATGCTGGAGCCGCGTGGCGTCATCGTGGTCGTGGAGTGCGAGCACATGTGCATGTCGATGCGGGGCATCCGCAAGCCCGGCGCCAAGACCCTCACGTCGGCCGTGCGCGGGCAGCTGCGGGACGCGGCGACGCGGAACGAGGCGATGAGCCTCATCATGGCCCGCTGACGTCCACCGGCGTCACGCCGCCGAAGCCGCCCCCGTGTTGTGGTCGTCGTCCTCGGGGAGCCTGCACACGCGCTCCAGGAAGATGGCGGCCGCTATGACGGCGATGCCCGCGAGGACCGAGAAGCCGGCGTAGATGGCCTGGTCGCGGCGGGCGGGGATGTCGAGGGACTCGAGCAGGAAGACGCCGGTGCCGCCGTACATCCCGGAGACCAGGGCGGCGACCAGGGCGCTTGCCTGGCCGAAAACGACCGCGCGGGCCGCCATGAGCGGGTCGACGCCCTTGGCCTCGGGGCGGCGCTCCCGCTGGGCCTTGAGGCGGGCGCGGATGGAGAGCGCCGTGGCCAGCAGGACCGCGGCGATCAGGGCGAGGACGATGGGGGCGGCCAGGGGGACGCTGGGGAGGGTCCCGACCGAGTTCCACAGGCGGGCGCCCGCCCAGGACAGGATCCCGGCGATGGCGAAGACGCCGGCCAGCAGCCTGATGCGCAGCTCTCTCACGGTGTCCCTTCAGGTCCCCGGCCGTGGTCCCGGACGGTGGTCGTGACGACCCGTCCGGTCCGGCCGGCATGTCCGGCCGCCCCGGGGTCGTCTTGACCTTAACGGCTACTCGGGCAGCCGGAGTTCCAGGTCCTTGCGGGGTTCTACGCCGTGGCGGGTGAGGGTGTCGAGGAGGGCGGCGATCGCGCCCCGCCCGGGCAACTGGGCCTCGGGTTCCACGTCGTGCCAGGGGGCGAGCACGAAGGCGCGTTCGTGGGCGCGCGGGTGGGGGAGGGTGAGGTGCGGGTCGTCGGTGACGACGTCGGCGTACGTGACGATGTCGACGTCGAGGGTGCGCGGGCCCCAGCGTTCGTCCCGTACCCGGTTGAAGGCCTCCTCGACGGCGTGCGCCCGCTCCAGGAGGGAGGACGGGGGCAGGGTGGTCTTCAGGACCACGACCGCGTTGAAGTAGGACGGCTGACTGCCGGGCTCGACGCCCCACGGCTC
The DNA here is from genome assembly GCF_042714835.1 of Streptomyces sp. NPDC058678. Lineage (NCBI taxonomy): Bacteria > Bacillati > Actinomycetota > Actinomycetes > Kitasatosporales > Streptomycetaceae > Streptomyces > Streptomyces sp. NPDC058678. The sequence goes on from NZ_JBHXSG010000009.1 coordinate 122,767, forward strand.
CGTCTCGTACACGGGGGAGACGGACTTGATGCGGACGCCGGGGGTGTCCTCCAGGGCGTCGATGGCGCCCTGGAGGGTCTCCAGGCGGTTGCCCAGGTTGGAGCCGAGGGAGATCACGGCTCGTTTCGGGTTGTGCAGGGTGGTGTCGGCGGCGTCGACCTTCTCGACGACGGAGGCGGGTACCGGCTGTACGGTCGGGTCGCTCTGACCCTCGGTGAAGAACGCGGTCATACTCGGCTCCGGGTGATGGTGACGGTCACGTCGTCGAAGGGGACGGTGATCGGCGCGTCCGGTTTGTGGACGGTGACCTCGACCTCCTGGACCCCTTCGTGCTTCAGACAGGCCTGGGTGATGCGCTCGGCGAGCGTCTCGATGAGGTTGACGGGCTCGCCCTCGACGACGGCCACGACCTCCTCCGCCACGATGCCGTAGTGCACGGTCTTCGCCAGGTCGTCGTCGGCGGCGGCCGGTCGGGTGTCCAGGCCCAGGACGAGGTCCACGATGAAGGTCTGGCCTTCCTCGCGCTCCTTGGGGAACACACCGTGGTGCCCGCGGGCCTTGAGGCCGCGCAGCGCGACACGATCCACGCGAATCACTCCTGCAATCGTCGGTGACGGCCGGTTCGTACCGCGTGCGGGCGGTACACCGGCCTCGAACGAATCTACCTGCGAGCACTGACAAGGCCGGGCCACGGGGGCGCGGCCGGGCCGGGTTCAGGAGGGTTCACCCTGCGTTTCCCCTGGGGAACCCGACGGCTCACGGGCTGGTAGCCGCCCCTACCCAGGGTCCGTGATTCCAACCACTTCCCCATCCTTCGCGGGCGGTCCCGGGTGGCTCGCGGGAGTCCCCGGGGGCGCCGTCCTATGAGTCGCCTACCCGCTCAGGCGGGCGTCTCGTCGCTTTCGTCCTCGTCGTTTTCGGCCAGGACGGGAGAGGCGTGATGGGACCAGATCTTCCAGCCGTCGGGGGTACGGCGGAACACGTTCGTGGCGACGACCAGCTGGCCGACGAGCGGGCCGAGCTCTTCGCCGCCCTCGGGGGCCGGGCCGCCGCTGAGGATGTTCTCCGTACAGGTCACCAGGGCGGTGTCGCCGGTGACGGACACATGTACGTCGGTGAGGAAGAACTGGATGTAGTCCGTGTTCGCCATGATCAGGGCGTACGACCTGAGGACCTCGCCGCGGCCGGTCAGGACCGGCCAGCCGGGGTGCACGCAGGAGACCACGCCGACATCGGCCGGGTCGTGGTACTCCTCGTCGACGCCCAGGTCGGCCGGGGTGAGCCAGAGCGACTCCAGCGCTTCGAAGTCACCGCCCTCCAGGGCCTCGTAGAAGGAGGTGTTGGCGAGTTCGACCGCTTCCACGTCGGTGTGGGGGGCGCTCACCGGTCTCCCTCTGCACCGTTGTCCGCGGCGCGTGCGCCTTCCGCGGACCGCGCGCTCTCCACGGCGCGCGCGACCCGTACCGCGTCCGCCGTCGCGCGCACCTCGTGCACGCGCACCGCCCATGCGCCGGCGTGCGCCGCGAGGGCGGAGACGGCGGCCGTCGCGGCGTCGCGCTCGCGTGCGGGCGGGGGAGCGGCCTCCGGTCCGGCGAGGACGCGGCCGAGGAACCGTTTGCGGGAGGCCGCGACGAGCAGCGGGTGGCCGAGGCCGAGGAGGCGGTCGAGGTGGGCGAGGAGGGTGAGGTCGTGTTCGGCGTCCTTGGAGAAGCCGAGGCCGGGGTCGACGACGATGCGGTCGGGGGAGATGCCGCCCGCCAGAACGGCCTCCACGCGCGCGTGGAGTTCGTCGGCGACTTCGGCGACCACGTCGTCGTACACGCCCTTGACGTTGGCGCCTTCCAGGAAGCCGCGCCAGTGCATGACGACGAAGGGGGCGCCGGCCGCGGCCACCGCCGGGACCATCGCGGGGTCGGCGAGGCCGCCGCTGACGTCGTTGACCAGGGCTGCGCCGGCCGCGAGGGCCCGTTCGGCGACGGAGGCGCGCATGGTGTCGACGGAGACGGTGACACCCTCGGAGGCGAGGCCGCGGACGACCGGGACGACCCGCTTGAGCTCCTCGGCCTCGTCGACCCGGGTGGCGCCGGGGCGGGTGGACTCGCCGCCCACGTCGACGAGGTCGGCGCCCTCGGTGACCAGGTCGAGGCCGTGCTTGACGGCGGCCGTCGTGTCGAAGAAACGGCCACCGTCGGAGAAGGAATCCGGGGTGACGTTCACGACTCCCATGACCGCGCAGCGGCCCCATTCCGGAAGGCCCGCGACGCGCCCACGTCCGCTCTGCTTGCTCATACGTTCAGCGTAGGCCCAGGGGCGGGGCCGTAAGGCCGAGGCCCGCCTGTCGCGACAGCCGGGCACGTGCGGCCCGAGCGGAAGTCCTCGGGCTGGAGGAGGGGGCGGGGCTCCCGCTCGGGCCTGTCCTGGAGGCCGCGGTCCGTGCCGGTCGGTCGGCACCGCGGCCCTGCCCGTCACGCCGCGCGGACGTCCCGTTCCGCGACGGCGTGGGCGCACGCGCGCGGGCCGGCCGGCCGGCGGCGGAGGAGGCGTGGCAGGGGGAGGGCCAGGTTGACGAAGCCCTCCGCCTGCATGGCGGCGAAGCCGATGCGGGGCAGGTCTCCGGAGGCGCGGTAGACGACGAAGCGGGGCTCCCAGCGGGGCTGGAACTTCGCGTTGAACTTGTACAGGGACTCGATCTGGAACCACCGGGAGAGGAAGACCAGCAGCCCGCGCCAGGCGCGCAGCACCGGACCCGCGCCGATCTTCTCGCCGCGCGCCAGGGCGGCGCGGAACATCGCGAAGTTCAGGGACACGCGTGCGATGCCGAGCCTCGGTGCCGCCTGGAGTGCCGCCACGATCAGCAGTTCGTTCATGCCCGGGTCCGCCGAGCGGTCCCGCCGCATCAGGTCCAGGGACGCGCCGTCGGTGCCCCACGGCACGAAGTGGAGGATCGCCTTCAGGTCGCCGTACTGCCCCGGCCGGTCGTCGGCCTTGTGGGCCGTGGCGACGAGGCAGTCGCCGTCGGCGGGGTCGCCGATGCGGCCCAGCGCCATGGAGAAGCCGCGTTCGGTGTCGGTGCCGCGCCAGTCCTCGGCGGCGCGGCGGATGCGGTCCAGCTCGGCCTCGCCGAGGTCACGGACGCGCCGCACCCGGGTCTCGTAACCGGCGCGCTCGATGCGTTTGACCATCTGGCGCACATTGCGCATCGCGCGGCCGGCCAGGGAGAAATCCGCGACGTCCACCACCGCCTCGTCGCCCAACTCGAGGGCGTCGAGACCGGTCTCGCGGGTCCAGACCTCGCCGCCGGTCTCGGAGCAGCCCATCACGGCGGGGGTCCAGGAGTGGGCCCGGGCCTCGTCCATGAAGCGCTCGATGGCGCCCGGCCAGGCCTCGACGTCGCCGATCGGGTCGCCGCTGGCGAGCATCACGCCGGAGACGACGCGGTAGGTGACGGCCGCCTTGCCGCTGGGCGAGAAGACGACGGCCTTGTCACGGCGCAGCGCGAAGTGGCCGAGGGAGTCGCGGCCCCCGTGCTTGTCCAGCAGGGCCCGCAGACGGGCCTCGTCCTCCGCCGTGAGGCGCGCGGCCGGGTGCTCGGGGCGCAGGGCCAGGTAGATCGTCGTGACGGCGGTGAGCAGGCCCAGGGCGCCCAGGGAGAAGGCGACCGTCCAGGAGGTGTTGCCCTGGTAGTCGACCGGGCCCTCGAAGCCGAACAGGCCGTACAGGACGTGCGCGATGCGGTCGGCCAGACTGGGGTCGCCCACCATGCGGTTGGGGTGCGCGCTGACGATGACCAGTCCGAGGGCGAGCGAACCGGCGCCCATGAGGACGAAGTTGGCGAGCGCCCGCCACCGGCTGCGCGGGTCGGGCAGAGCCGCGAACTGGTCGCGGTGGCGCAGGAGGGGCGCGAGCAGCGCGAGCGAGATGAGCACGCCCACCAGGGAGTGCCGGTAGGTGAACTGCGCCACCGCGCCGGCCGGGAGCAGGATCACGGCCGCGCGCCAGGCCCGGCGCTTGTGACGCCTGAGCCCATGGGCGAGCAGCAGCAACAGGACGCCGGCACTGAGCGAGAGCGCGGCGGCGAACGGTCCGAGCGCGCCGGGCAGCACCTCGGCCATGGTGTGCATACGGCTGTGCCTGAAGCGCGGGAAGACGCCGGCCGCGATGTCCACGAGGCCCACGAGCGCGCAGGCTCTGCCGACGAGGGCCGGGACGGCCTCGGGGCGCGGACCACTCAGGGCGCGCCGCACCCGGTGTGATCCGGTCGGAACCTCGCCCGACATTTCCTCATCTGTCCTGACAGACATCGCATCCCGTTGTTCTGCGAGAGACCTTGGATCCGGGCCCGATTCGGGCATCCGGCGACATTGCGCCCTCTAGGACGGTGTCTCAGGGGGAGAGGTTCACTCAACTCCTCAAAGCCGTTCCAAAGTCCAGGGAAAGTCCCGGGCAAGCCCTCACGAAGGAATCCATGGGTCTCACGAGCAACAAGACACTGGTGCTGGCGGTGCTCTTCGCGGTGCTGCTGTTCGTCGGCACGGTGTGGCTGTGGCCACGACTGGCGCAGCGGAACTGGCGGGCCGTCGGCGGACGCGTGGGCCTGCTGTTAGCCACGCAGTTGGCGCTCTTCGTGTCGGTGGGCCTCGCCGCCAACCAGGCCTTCGGCTTCTACGCCTCCTGGGCGGACCTGTTCGGGCGGGAGACCGGCCAGGGTGTGGTCGTCGACCACACCGAGGGTCTCGGGTCCGGCGGCCCTCTCCAGGTGGTCGACACGCGGAGGGTGTACGAGACGGGCGGTCTGAGGCCGCAGGCCGGCGGGCAGATTCAGAAGGTCGCCATTGCGGGCCGTACGACGCATATCAACACGCCCGCCTACGTGTATCTGCCGCCGGAGTACTTCCAGCCGGAGTACCGCACGCGGACGTTTCCCGCGGCCGTCGTCCTCACCGGTTATCCGGGTACGGCTCAGGCGCTGGTGAACAAACTCCACTTCCCGCGCACGGCCTGGAACCTCGCCAGGAACGGGCGTATGCAGCCGATGATCCTGGTGATGCTGAGGCCGACGGTGGCGCCGCCGCGGGACACGGAGTGCGTGGACGTGCCGGGGGGCCCGCAGACCGAGTCGTTCTTCGCCAGGGATCTGCCCGACGCCGTACGGGCCCACTACAGGGTCGGCGCGAAGCCGGGCAGCTGGGGGATCATCGGCGACTCCACGGGCGGCTACTGCGCGCTGAAGCTCGCCATGCACCACCCCGAGGTGTACGCCGCCGGGGCGGGATTGTCCCCGTACTACAACGCGCCGAGCGACCCGACCACGGGCGATCTCTTCCACGGTGACAAGGAACTGCGCGATCGCGCGAACCTGTTCTGGTACCTCAAGCACATGCCCGCACCCGACACTTCACTGCTCGTCACCAGCAGCAAGGTCGGCGAGGCGAACTACAAGGACACGTTGAAGTTCATCGAGCGGGTGAAGGGCACCGGGCGGACACGGATCTCCTCGATCATCCTCGAAAGCGGCGGCCACAACTTCAACACCTGGCGGCGGGAGATTCCCGGGACGCTGCAGTGGATCAGCGGGCGGCTGGACGACCACTGAAAATGATCTTGCGGTTCTCGGTGCCCTTGTCGTTCCCGTCTTGCCGATCCTGCCGAATTCGGTGGCGGATCTGATTCCTGATGACGTGTGAAGGCATCGGGATGGCTGTGTTTTTACGGGCTGGGGCACCATCATTCGCCTACGCGCGGTAAGTTTCTGGCCATGCCACGTGGACGTCACCGCCATTCACCGCCCTTGCACAGGATGCTGCCCCCGTCGGCCATCGCAGGCGTTTCTCTCGTCTGTGCGCTCGGCCCCTGGGTGTTCACGGAACAGATGGTGCTCCGTGGTCTGGCCGCGGCCGCCGCGGCGACGGCGGTCGTCGGAGCGGTTGTCATGCGTCACTGGGACACGCAGGCGGGCAAACAGGTCGCCGACCTCACGCGCGCGCGTGCGAGCGACGAGTGGCGCTTCGAGGAGCGGGTGGCCGAACTGGAGACCGACCTCGACGAGTCGCGCGAACTGCGCGTCAAGCTGGAGCAGCGGCTGCGGGCCAAGCGCGCGGAACTCGCGGGCCTGCGCAACGAACACGCGGCCCTGCTGCGGCGGTACGCCACGGCGGAGACCGAGCGCGCGAGCGCCCTGGAGGGCCGCCGCCTGCTGGAGATAGAGGCGACCGGTCCGACCCGTGAGCTGCTGCCGGCACAGGCCGCGCCGGTGGCCGAGGCGGGGGTCGTGGCTGCCCCGGCCGACAAGGAGACCGACGAGACGGGCGAGGCCGCCGAGGCCGTACCGGCGGCGGAAGAGGGATCCGAGGCTCCGGCGATCTTCTCGCCCGAGGGCTCCAAGTTGTTCCTGCGGGCGAAGGGGGCGCTGGCGCGCCTCGGCGACCACGGCGACGGCACGGCGGTCAAGGCCGAGCCGAAGAGCGAGCCCAAGGACGTCACGCAGGGCGAGCCGAAGAGCGAGCCGAAGGATGCGACGACGACCGAGCCGAAGGGCGAGCCCAAGGACGCGACGAAGGCCGGCGCCAAGGACGCCGTGAAGGACGAGCCGGTGAAGGCCGGTTCGGCCGGGGAGACGGCCGCCGAGGCCGTCGGCGGCACCGAGGCGGAGGCCGCGCAGGAGGACGAGGTGCGGGGGAAGCCCGTGGCGGTCGACGAGCATGAGCGCGCGGCCGCCACCACGACGGCGAAGACCGCCCAGCCGGGCCGGCGGTCCTCCGGACACTTCGTCGCGCCGACCGCGGTGGCGGTCGCACCGGCGACCCCGGCGCGGCGCCCGCTGGTGGAGGGCGGCTTCGACTTCTTCGGTATGCAGAAGGGGGCGGCCCCGGCAGCTCTTGCCGCCGTCCAGAACGAGGACCTCGCCGACGTCGTCGGCCAGGAGGCGCTCGCCCTCCACAAGGCCGAGTCCGAGGCGGAGTTCAAGCCGGTGGACGAGGAGTCCCGTGGCGTCGGCCAGGTCATCGACCTGACCGCCCACGACGAGACGGAGCAGATCGACCTCCAGGGCCTGCGAAGCGCGGTCTCGTGACATCCGTCCGCAGGCGGGCCCTGGAGGACCTAGGACGCCATCCAGCGGTCCGGTCGCGCGACCTTCCGACCCGTCCGTGACCTCTCGGCCTGCCCCCGCAGCAGTTCGGCAGCCTCCTGAGCGTCCCTCAGCCGCGCTGTGACCGTCTTGTTGGCACCCGTGTCCACGTGGACGTCGGCGACGCGCCACACGCGCTTCCAGGGCCCCTGCGCGAGTCGCACGCTCTGCACCTTCGCGTGCGGAACGAGCGACAGACTCCGCCGCAGCAGGCCGTGCCGGGCCGCGAACACCGCGTCGGTGACGACGAGTCCGTAGCCGCGCCACCACCACGGCACGCACCGGGCGGCCCGCCGCGGTGGACGGGACAGCGCCGACAGGGGCGGCACGGTCACGCCGGGCAGCACGCGCGCGACGACCGACTCGGCGACCTCCCGCGGAGCGACCGGCACCAGTACGGAGTTGGACGACCCTGCCACGTCCAGCTCCACCCGCACCCAGCCGCGCCGCCGCCACAGCAACGGCTCCACGATCCGTACGGTCTGCACGCGCCCCGGAGGCACCGTCTCGTGCGTACGGTCCAGCAGCCCGTGGTCGATCCGCAGCCCGTCCGGCGACTCGCCCACCGTCCAGTCGTACTCGGCGACGAACCGCCCCACGCTGCTCGCGCCCGCCGCACCCAGCAGTGGCAGCGCGGTCGCGAGGACCGTCCACACGCTGTGGGTGGCCAGCCACAGCACCGGCGGTACGACGAGCGCGGCGACCAGCGTGCCCCAGGTCGCGCCGGTCAGCACCAGCGAGACGGCGAGCACACCCGGCGGCACGCGCAACAGCTCGCGGGAGGGCGCCTCGCCGACCTCGTGCGCCGTCTCGGGCGCGAAACCGGCGGCGCGGGCGAGGAGTTCCGCGCGCAGGGCCCGCGCCTCGCCCTCGCCCAGGAAGGCGAGTTCGTCCTTCTTGTCCGCGCCCACGACGTCGAGTTTGAGTTTCGCGACCCCCGCCACCCGTGCGAGCAGCGGCTGGGTGACGTCGACGGCCTGGATGCGTTCGAGCCGGATGTGCGCGGCACGCCTGAACAGCAGGCCGGTACGGATGCGCAGTTCGGTGTCGGTCACCGCGAAATGGGTGAACCACCAGGTCAGAAAGCCGTAGAGAGCGGCGGCCGGCACGAACACGGCGAGCCCGATCACCAGTGTGGTCGTCGTGAGCCTCGTCAGCTGTTCCTGAGCCTGGTTGGGGTCGTGCGCCGCCCACCCGATGATCACGGCGATCGGCGCCCAGGCTCGCCTGAGCGGCGTCACAGGGTGCAGCCGTCGCTCGGCGACGGGCGGCTTCTCGCGTATCGCGTCGCCCACGCCCGGCGCCGTCACAGGCCCGCCGATCGGGCCTCGCCGAGTTCGGTGAGCCGGTCGCGCAGCCGTTCCGCCTCGGCCGGGTCGAGGCCCGGGATGGTCGCGTCGGTCGCCGCGGCCGCGGTGTGCAGCTGCACGCTGGCCAGCCCGAAGTGGCGTTCGACGGGCCCGGAGGTGACCTCGACCAGTTGCATCCGCCCGTACGGCACGACGGTCTCCTCCTGCCAGAGCACGCCGCGGCTGATCAGCAGGTCGTCGGCGCGCTCGGCATAGCGCCAGGAACGCCAGTTGCGGCCGAGCATCACCCAGCCCCAGGCCGTCAGGGCCGACGGCAGCAGCGCGAAGACCGACCAGACCGGAGCGACGAGCAGGCCGAGCAGCAGCCCGAGTCCCAGAGCCAGCAGCCCCAGCCACACCACCAGCAACAGACGTCGCATCCGCAGCAGCCCCGGTGGCAGCCCCGTCCACACCGGCTCGTCCCCCGTGGTCCCCGTGTCCGCCGTGCTCCCCGTCTCCATACGGTCAGCGTACGTAGGAGAGACTGTGTCCATGACTCCTACGACGGAGACCATGGTCGGTATCGGCGGCGCCGCGGAGAGCACCGACATGGTGCTCAACATCGGGCCCCAGCACCCGTCCACCCACGGTGTCCTACGCCTCAGGCTGGTGCTGGACGGCGAACGGATCCAGCACGCGGAGCCGGTGATCGGCTACATGCACCGCGGCGCGGAGAAGCTCTTCGAGGCGCGCGACTACCGCCAGATCATCATGCTCGCCAACCGCCACGACTGGCTGTCGGCCTTCTCCAACGAGCTGGGTGTCGTCCTCGGGGTGGAGCGCATGCTCGGCATGGAGGTCCCCGAGCGCGCGGTGTGGACGCGCACGCTGCTCGCGGAGCTGAACCGGGTGCTGAACCACATGATGTTCCTCGGCTCCTATCCCCTGGAGCTCGGCGGCATCACCCCCGTCTTCTACGCGTTCCGGGAGCGCGAGACGCTCCAGAACGTCATGGAGGAGGTCTCCGGCGGGCGCATGCACTACATGTTCAACCGCGTCGGCGGCCTCAAGGAGGACCTCCCGGCGGGATGGGCCTCACGCGCGCGTGCCGCCGTCGCCTCCGTGCGCTCACGGATGGACGTCTACGACGATCTGGTCCTCGGCAACGAGATCTTCCGGGGGCGCACCCGGGGCGTGGGCGTCCTCGCACCGGAGGCCGTGCACGCCTACGGCGTGAGCGGGCCGATCGCGCGCGCCTCGGGCGTCGACTTCGACCTGCGCCGCGACGAGCCGTACCTGGCCTACGGCGAGCTGCAGGACACGCTGAAGGTGGTGACCCGGAAGGAGGGCGACTGTCTCGCCCGCTTCGAGGTCCTCCTGGAGCAGACGCACAACGCCCTCGACCTCGCGGACGCCTGCCTCGACCGGCTCGCCGGCCTCCCGCCCGGGCCGATCAACCAGCGGCTCCCCAAGGTCCTGAAGGCGCCCGAGGGCCACACGTACGCGTGGACCGAGAACCCGCTCGGCATCAACGGCTACTACCTCGTCAGCAAGGGCGAGAAGACCCCGTACCGGCTGAAGCTGCGCTCCGCCTCGTACAACAACATCCAGGCCCTCGCGGTGCTGCTGCCGGGCACGCTGGTCGCGGACATGGTGGCGATCCTGGGGTCACTGTTCTTCGTGGTCGGGGACATCGACAAGTAGGCCGTCGACAGGTGGGACGCCGGCTGGCGGGCCGTCGGCGGCGGGACCGTCGACGGGTACGCCGCCGGCGAGCAGTCCGCCGAGGGGCGCTGCCGGGATCCTCACCGGCTGGATCAGCCACCCGAAGTCGCCGAGGCCACCCGTGGCCGTGAGCTCGGCGGCCTCTCCGGCGCTCGCCAGGGCGCGTACGTAGGCCGTGGGCTGGGTGGAGGCGAGCGCGAGCGGGGGGCGTGCGCCTGAGATGCCCAAGGCGCGCAGGGCGTCGCGCTGGGTCAGCACCCGCCCACCGGGGAGCGCGCACGCGTCCAGGGCGACATGCGCCGTGATGTCGCACGACCCGTCCGGTACGGGTGCCGTCTCGCGTCCCTCCAGAAAGCCGGTGAGCGTCCCGAACAGGGGCCGCGCGTCGGCGGTGTGCGCGTAGTCCACCGCCACCGCGAGCCCCCGGTCGAGGGTGGCGACCGCCGACGACCACGCCTCGTCCCTGGGCAGACCGATCTCGGCCCGCAACCCCTCCTCGGCCGGCAGGGGCCACCAGCGCGCGAGCCACTGCGCCGCCGGACCGGAGACCGGCTCCCCGAGTCGCTCGTGCCCGTCCCGCCGTACGAGAACCAGCCGCGGTACGCCCGCGGAGTCGACCTCGGCGATCTCCACCGGCACGTTGTCCAGCCACTCGTTGGCGAACAGCAACCCGGTGATTCCCTGCGGGGGCTCGGCCAGCCACTCGATCCGGTGATCGAGGCCGGCGGGCCGGTCGGCGATCTCGACGGCGTACCCGCGCGCGCGGGAGGCCACGTCCGCGGGCAGCGCGGCCAGCACGCCGGCGACCAACTCGCCCCGCCCCGCGGCCATGTCGACGAAGTCCAGCGTCTCGGGCCGCCCCAGCGCCTCGTCGACCCGGCACAGCAGCCGGGCCACGGCCTCGGCGAACAACGGGGACGCGTGCACGGACGTACGGAAGTGCGCGCCCGGCCCTTCCGGCCTGCGGTAGAAACCCTCCGGTCCGTACAGGGCGGCCTCCGTGGCCGCCCGCCGGCCGAGCCAATCGCCCACTGTCTCCTCCTGCGTCACGCCGTCAGGTTAGGCGCACAGGGGAACGGGGCCTCCACCTTGCGGAGTATGCGCGTGAGGTACGGATCGGTCCTCCGGTTGACCCCTGCACGCATCTCGCTTCCCTACGCTGGGTTACGTGCAACGCCTCTATGACTTCCTCCGCAGGCACCCGACATGGGTCGACAGCTTCTGGGCCGTCTTCCTGTTCGGGATCTCGGTGGTGGGTGAAACCGCCCGTCAGGAGGCGCGGGGTACCGACTCCCCGGCGGTCGTCGTACCCATCGTTCTCCTGTTGTGCCTGGTCATCGCGCTGCGTCGGCGCATGCCGGAGAAGATGCTGCTGTTGACCATCGGCCTGGGCGCGGCGCAGCTCGTGCTGGACGTGGAGACGACGGCCGCCGACTTCGCCATGCTGGTGATCGTCTACACCGTGGCCGCGACCGGTGCCCGCTGGGCGTCCCGGCTCGCCCTGGCCGTGGGCCTGAGCGCGGCGCCCCTGGCGACACTGCGCTGGCCGAACCAGGACACCAGCGTGCTGGGCAACCTCGCGTTGATGATCTTCCAGGCGGTGCCGTTCGCGCTGGCCTGGGTGCTCGGCGACTCGATCCGCACCCGCCGCGCCTACTTCGCACAGCTGGAGGAGCGGGCCGCGCGCCTGGAGAAGGAGCGCGAGGCGCAGTCGAAGGTCGCGGTCGCCGCCGAGCGCGCCCGGATCGCGCGCGAGCTGCACGATGTCGTCGCGCACAACGTGTCGGTGATGGTGGTGCAGGCCGACGGCGCCGCCTACGTCCTCGACGCTGCCCCCGACCAGGCCAAGAAGGCCCTGGAGACGATCTCCTCCACCGGCCGCCAGGCGCTCGCCGAGATGCGCCGCCTGCTGGGCGTGCTGCGCACCGGCGAGCACCAGGAGGGCGGCGAGTACGTCCCGCAGCCCGACGTCGAGCAGATCGACGAGCTCGTCGAGCAGTGCCGGGGCTCCGGTCTGCCCGTCGACTTCAAGATCGAGGGCACCCCGCGGCCGCTGCCGAGCGGCGTCGAGCTCACCGCCTACCGCATCGTGCAGGAGGCGCTCACCAACACCCGCAAGCACGGTGGGCCGAACGCGGGTGCGAGCGTCCGCCTGGTCTACTTCGACGACGGGCTCGGCCTGCTCGTCGAGGACGACGGCAAGGGCGCCCCGCACGAGCTGTACGAGGAGGGCGGCGCCGACGGCGCCGGTCACGGCCTGATCGGCATGCGGGAGCGGGTCGGCATGGTCGGCGGCACCCTGGACGCGGGCCCGCGTCCCGGCGGAGGATTCCGCATCAGTGCCCTGCTCCCGCTCAAACCGGCGCACTGACACCGACGCACGTCCTTCGTTGACACCTGTAACGACCCCTGCGAAAAACGACCCTGCAAAAAGAGAGGCCCCGATGACGATCCGCGTGATGCTCGTCGACGACCAGGTGCTGCTGCGCACCGGGTTCCGGATGGTGCTTGCCGCCCAGCCGGACATGGAGGTCGTCGCGGAGGCGGGCGACGGTGTCGAGGCCCTCCAGGTGCTGCGCTCGACCGCCGTCGACGTCGTGTTGATGGACGTGCGCATGCCGAAGCTGGACGGGGTGGAGACCACCCGCCGTATCTGTTTGGAGTCCGACCCGCCGAAGGTCCTGATCCTGACCACCTTCGACCTGGACGAGTACGCCTTCTCCGGGCTGAAGGCCGGCGCCTCCGGTTTCATGCTCAAGGACGTGCCGCCCGGCGAGCTGCTGGCCGCCATCCGCGCGGTGCACAGCGGTGACGCGGTGGTGGCGCCCTCGACCACGCGCCGCCTGCTCGACCGCTTCGCGCCGATGCTGCCCAGCGCCGGCAAGGAGCCGCAGTTCAAGGAGCTGGAGCGGCTCACCGACCGTGAGCGCGAGGTCATGGTGCTGGTCGCCCAGGGCCTGTCCAACGGCGAGATCGCGGCCCGGCTCGTGCTGTCCGAGGCGACCGTGAAGACCCACGTGGGACGCATCCTGACCAAGCTGGGGCTGCGGGACCGGGTCCAGGTGGTGGTCCTGGCGTACGAGACGGGACTGGTCCGGGCGGGCGGGCACGGCTGAGGCGGGCGGGCCCCGCCTCCAGCCGGCGTATCCCCTCCGGGAAGCCGCTGCCCAGCCGGGCCCGCGGGCCCAGGGCCGGTGGCTGCGCCCGCGTCCTACTCGCTGACCGCCTCGGCCGTTTCCTCCGGTTCGGCGGCCACCTCGGTCACCCGAGCGACGAAGTCCGCGACCGCCGCCTTCACGTCGTCGGCCGTCCACTGCAGGCCGTCGGCGCGCACGGTGACCTCGGTGACGCCCAGGCCCGGCCCGCCCCGGCCCCAGGGGACGCCGAAGAGCAGTGTCTTCGTCTGCTCGGCCTGCCGTACGGCCGCCTCGGCGAGGACGTCCGGGTCGTACGGCAGCCAGACCTGGAACTCGTGGGTGTGCGGCTGTTCGGGGAAGACGCGCGCCCACGGCACTCCGGTCCCGGCGAAGCCCTCCCGCAGTGCGGCGGCGACCACGCGCGCGTGGGCCACGTACTCCGGCAGCCGGGGCAGCTCGCGCTCCAGACCCACGAGCGCCGACAGCACCGTGGGGAACTGCTGGAAGATCATGCCGCCGTACCGGTGCCGCCAGGTCTTCGCCTCCTCCACGAGGGTCCGCGGGCCGGCCAGCGCGGCGCCGCCGAAGCCGTCGAGGGACTTGTAGAACGACACGTAGACGCTGTCCGCCAGACCCGCGATCTCGTCCAGGGGGCGACCGAAGTGGACGGTGGACTCCCACAGGCGTGCGCCGTCGAAGTGCACCACCGCGTCGCGCTCGCGCGCCGCCTCCACGACCTCCGTCAGCTCCTCCCAGGAGGGCAGCACGAACCCGGCGTCCCTCAGGGGCAGCTCCAGCATCAGCGCCCCGAAGGGTTCCTCGAAGTCGCGCACCTCCTCGGCGGTCGGCAGCCGGGGCTCGCTCGTCAGGCGGACCGGGCGCAGCCCCGCGACCTCGCTGAGCGCGCCTCTTTCGTGCACCTCGGGGTGGGCCAGCGCGTGCAGCGCCACGGTGGGGTTGCCGGTACGGCCCGCCCAGCAGCGCAGGGCGACCTGCTGGGCCATGGTGCCGGTCGGGAAGAACGCGGCCGCCTCCGTGCCCAGCAACGTGGCGACGCGGTCCTCCAGGGCCTCCACGATCCGGTTGCCGTACATGTCGCCGGGCTCGTCGAGGTCGTACACCCGAGGGGCCGCCTCCTGCAGCCAGGCGAGGCGTTCGCGCAGCGTGCCGCGGAAGCCCGCCCGGGACAGGACACGCTCCGCCCCCAGGCAGGCGGCCGCCCGCCGTTCCCGCAGCCGCTCCTGCGCCGACTGTTCCCCGCCCTGTTCCGCCGTGTCCGTCATGGTCCGGATCATGCCGTGCGGTGGTCCGCGGCGGCACGCGCATTTCCGTCGTCCCGTCAGGGACGCCGGGGTGCCGGGAAACCCACAGCCTGTGGACAACCGGACGCCTCCGGAACCGATCGCGTTAACATGACGAGAAATCGTCCGGTACCCAGAGCGGACTGGAACGGGAAGGCCGCCGTCGCGTGAGTACAGTCCACCAGCCAGATCCCAAGGACCGCCCCGCGCGGCTCACCGTCGGCGTCGTGGGCGCCGGACGGGTGGGCCCCGCACTGGCCGCGTCCCTGCAACTCGCCGGACACCGCCCGGTGGCCGTCTCCGGGGTCTCCGACGCCTCCAGGAGGCGCGCCGCGCAGCTGCTGCCCGACGTGCCGATCGTCACGCCCGCCGAAGTCCTCGGGCGCGCCGACCTGGTGCTGCTGACCGTCCCCGACGACGCACTGCCCGGCCTCGTCGAGGGCCTCGCCGAGACCGGGGCCGTGCGGCCGGGGCAGCTGCTCGTGCACACCTCCGGGCGGTACGGCGCGAA
The DNA here is from genome assembly GCF_042714835.1 of Streptomyces sp. NPDC058678. NCBI lineage: Bacteria > Bacillati > Actinomycetota > Actinomycetes > Kitasatosporales > Streptomycetaceae > Streptomyces > Streptomyces sp. NPDC058678. The sequence goes on from NZ_JBHXSG010000009.1 coordinate 137,856, forward strand.
GGTCCTGGACCCCGCCCTGCGCGCGGGCGCGCTGCCGCTGGCCCTGCACCCGGCGATGACCTTCACCGGCACCGCCGTCGACGTCCAGCGCCTGGCCGGCTGCTCCTTCGGCGTCACCGCGCCCGACCAGCTGCGGCTGGCCGCCGAGGCGCTCGTCATCGAGATGGGCGGCGAACCCGAGTGGATCGCCGAGGAGAACCGGCCGCTCTACCACGCGGCCCTCGCGCTGGGCGCCAACCACCTGGTGACGCTGGTCGCCCAGTCCATGGAGCTGCTGCGCACGGCCGGCGTCGAGGCCCCCGACCGGATGCTCGGCCCGCTGCTCGGCGCCGCCCTCGACAACGCCCTGCGCTCCGGCGACTCGGCCCTCACCGGCCCCGTCGCGCGCGGGGACGCGGGCACGGTCGCCGCGCACGTCACCGAGCTGCGCAGGCACGCCCCGCAGACCGTCGCCGGCTACCTGGCGATGGCGCGCGCGACCGCGGACCGGGCGCTCGCCCACGGACTGCTGAAACCGGAACTCGCGGAGGACCTCCTCGGGGTACTCGCCGACGGGACCACCGGGACCACCGGGACCGGGACCGACGGCACCGAAGGGGACGCCCGATGACCACCGCCCTGCTGCGTACCGCCGACGAGCTGCACGCACGCGTGCGCGCGGGCCGCCGCGCCGTCGTGATGACCATGGGCGCCCTGCACGAGGGCCACGCCACCCTGATCCGCACCGCCCGCGAGATCGCGGGACCGGACGGCGAGGTCGTGGTCACCGTCTTCGTGAACCCGCTGCAGTTCGGCAAGGGCGAGGACCTCGACCGCTACCCCCGCACCCTGGACGCCGACCTCAAGATCGCCGAGAACTCGGGCGCCGACGCCGTGTTCGCGCCCGGCGTCGAGGAGGTCTACCCGGGCGGCGAGCCCCAGGTCCGCATCAGCGCCGGCCCCATGGGTGAGCGCCTGGAGGGCGCCTCGCGCCCCGGCCACTTCGACGGCATGCTCACCGTCGTCGCCAAGCTGCTGCACCTCACCCGCCCCGACGTCGCCCTGTACGGCCAGAAGGACGCCCAGCAACTGGCCCTGATCCGCCGCATGGCACGGGACCTGAACTTCGGCGTCGAGATCGTCGGCGTACCGACCGTGCGCGAGGAGGACGGCCTCGCCCTGTCCAGCCGCAACCGCTACCTCACACCGGAGGAGCGGCGCACGGCGCTCGCGCTGTCCCGCGCGCTGTTCGCGGGCCGCGACCGGCACGCGGCTCAGGAGGCGCTGCGCGCGCGGGCGCGTGAGGTGCCCGCCACGCACGCGCGTGCCGAAGCGCTGAGCGCCATAGGGGAGTCCCGCGCGGCGGCCGACACCCACGCCGTCGCAAAGGCCCGCACGTCCCCGACCACCGCTCCTGGCCAGGACGCTTCGCTTCGCCCCGCCTCCACGGGCGGTCCCGCGGCCGTCCGCTCGGCCGCCCGCCTGGTCCTCGACGACGCCGGCCGGCTGAGCCCGCCGCTCGCGCTCGACTACCTGGCCCTGGTCGACCCGTCCGACTTCACCGAGATCGAGGACGACTTCACCGGCGAGGCCGTCCTCGCCGTCGCCGCCCGGGTCGGGACGACCCGGTTGATCGACAACATCCCCCTCACCTTCGGAGCCGCCTCGTGACCAGCACAGGCATACGACTGCACGCGCCCGCCCCGGGCTGGTCCATCGACGCCGACGTGGTCGTCGTCGGCTCCGGTGTCGCCGGCCTGACCGCCGCCCTGCGCTGCGAGTCCGAGGGCCTGCGGACGGTCGTGGTCACCAAGGCCCGCCTCGACGACGGCTCCACCCGCTGGGCCCAGGGCGGCATCGCCGCGGCCCTCGGCGACGGGGACACGCCCGAACAGCACCTGGACGACACGCTGGTGGCGGGCGCGGGCCTGTGCGACGAGGAGGCCGTGAGGATCCTCGTCACCGAGGGGCCCGACGCCGTCCGCAGGCTCATCGAGACCGGCGCCCACTTCGACGAGTCCGAGGAGGGCCGCCTCGAGCTCACCCGCGAGGGCGGCCACCACCGCCGCCGCATCGCCCACGCGGGCGGTGACGCGACCGGCGCGGAGATCTCCCGGGCGCTCGTCGAGGCGGTACGCGCGCGTGGCTTGCGCACGATCGAGAACGCACTCGTCCTGGACCTCCTCACGGACGCCGACGGCCGCACCGCGGGCGTGACCCTGCACGTCATGGGCGAGGGCCAGCACGACGGCGTGGGCGCGGTGCACGCCCCCGCGGTCGTCCTCGCGACCGGCGGCATGGGCCAGGTCTTCTCGGCGACCACCAACCCGTCCGTGTCGACCGGCGACGGCGTGGCACTCGCCCTGCGCGCGGGGGCGGAGGTCTCGGACCTCGAATTCGTGCAGTTCCACCCGACCGTGCTGTTCCTGGGCGCGGACGCGGAGGGCCAGCAGCCCCTGGTCTCCGAGGCGGTACGCGGCGAGGGCGCCCACCTGGTGGACGCCGACGGCGTGCGCTTCATGGTCGGCCAGCACGAACTCGCCGAACTCGCGCCCCGGGACATCGTCGCCAAGGGCATCATGCGCCGCATGCAGGAACAGGACGCCGAGCAGATGTTCCTGGACGCCCGGCACTTCGGCGCCCACATGTGGGCGCACCGCTTCCCGACGATCCTCGCCGCCTGCCGCGCCCACGGCATCGACCCGGTCCACGAGCCCATCCCGGTCGCCCCGGCCGCCCACTACGCCTCCGGCGGCGTCCGCACCGACCCCCAGGGCCGTACGACCGTCCCCGGCCTGTACGCGTGCGGTGAGGTCGCCTGCACCGGCGTGCACGGCGCCAACCGGCTGGCGTCGAACTCCCTCCTGGAGGGGCTCGTCTACGCCGAGCGCATCGCCGCCGACATCGCGGGGCGCCGGGCGGAGAACGGCCTGCACGCGCGGGTGCCGGTCCCCGTGGAGCACCCCGAGAAGCCCGCGCACCCCCTGCTCGCCCCCGAGGCCCGGTTCCTGATCCAGCGGACCATGACGCAGGGCGCGGGCGTCCTGCGCTCCGCCGACTCCCTCGCGACCGCCGCGGACGCCCTCCATCGGCTCCACGCCGACGCCCGGGACGCCCTCGACGAGAACGGCAAGACCGCCGAGCCCGGCGTCGACACCTGGGAGGCCACCAACCTCCTGTGCGTGGCCCGCGTCCTGGTCGCCGCCGCGAGCCTGCGCGAGGAGACCCGCGGCTGCCACTGGCGCGAGGACCACGCCGAGCGCGAGGACACGACATGGCGGCGCCACATCGTCGTACGGCTGAATCCCGACCGGACGCTGGCCGTACACACCACGGACACCCCAGACTTCCCCCCGACCCGGCACCAGCAGCCCCACCGTCCCCAGGAGCAGTGACAGAAGTGAGCACCCCCGACCTTCCCCTCGCACAGAGCGGCGGCTGCGGCGACGGCTGTGCCTGTGGCGCGGACACCGACGAGGAGTACCTGGAGTGCGGGCTCGATCCCGCGCTCGCACAGCTCCTGGCCGACGCAGGACTCGACCCCGTGGAGGTCGAGGACATCGCCAACGTCGCCATCCAGGAGGACCTCGACCACGGAGTGGACGTGACGACGGTCGCGACCATCCCCGAGGCCGCCGTGGCCACCGCCGACTTCGTCGCGCGCGAGGCGGGCGTCGTCGCGGGCCTGAGGGTCGCCGAAGCGGTCGTCTCGGTCGTCTGCACGGACGAGTTCGAGGTCGAGCGGCACGTGGAGGACGGCGACCGCGTGGAGGCCGGGCAGAAGCTCCTGTCGGTCACCACGCGCACGCGTGACCTGCTCACCGCCGAACGCAGCGCGCTCAACCTCGTGTGCCGCCTGTCGGGCATCGCGACCGCCACGCGCGCGTGGGCGGACCTTCTGGAGGGCACCAAGGCCCGCGTGCGGGACACCCGCAAGACGACGCCGGGGCTGCGCTCCCTGGAGAAGTACGCGGTGCGCTGCGGCGGCGGCGTCAACCACCGCATGTCGCTGTCCGACGCGGCTCTGGTCAAGGACAACCACGTGGTCGCCGCGGGCGGCGTCGCGCAGGCCTTCAAGGCCGTACGGGAAACCTTCCCGGACGTGCCGATCGAGGTCGAGGTCGACACCCTGCACCAGCTGCGCGAGGTCGTGGACGCCGGGGCGGACCTGATTCTGCTGGACAACTTCACGCCGGGGGAGTGCGAGGAGGCGGTGGCCCTCGTCCACGGGCGTGCCGCGCTGGAGGCCTCGGGGCGGCTCACCCTCGATAACGCCAAGTCGTACGCGGACACCGGCGTCGACTACCTCGCCGTGGGGGCCCTGACCCACTCCTCGCCGATCCTGGACATCGGCCTGGACCTGCGCGAGGCGGAGTAGTCGCGATGCTCCTCACGATCGACGTAGGCAACACGCACACGGTTCTGGGTCTGTTCGACGGCGAGGACATCGTCGAGCACTGGCGGATCTCGACGGATGCGCGCCGGACGGCGGACGAGCTGGCGGTCCTCCTCCAGGGCCTGATGGGCATGCACCCCCTCCTCGGAGACGAACTGGGCGACGGCATCGACGGGATCGCGATCTGCGCGACGGTTCCGTCCGTGCTGCACGAGCTGCGCGAGGTGACGCGGCGGTACTACGGCGACGTGCCGGCCGTGCTCGTCGAGCCGGGCGTCAAGACCGGCGTGCCGATCCTGACCGACAACCCCAAAGAGGTCGGCGCGGACCGGATCATCAACGCCGTCGCCGCGGTCGAGCTGTACGGAGGGCCCGCGATCGTCGTGGACTTCGGTACGGCCACGACGTTCGACGCGGTGTCCGCGCGCGGGGAGTACGTCGGCGGTGTCATCGCGCCCGGTATCGAGATCTCGGTCGAGGCGTTGGGGGTCAAGGGGGCCCAGCTCCGGAAGATCGAGGTGGCTCGGCCGCGGAGCGTCATCGGCAAGAACACCGTCGAGGCCATGCAGGCGGGGATCATCTACGGGTTCGCGGGCCAGGTGGACGGAGTGGTGAGCCGTATGGCCCGGGAGCTCGCGGAGGATCCGGAGGAGGTGACGGTGATCGCCACTGGGGGACTGGCGCCGATGGTGCTGGGGGAGTCGTCCGTGATCGACGAGCATGAGCCGTGGCTGACGCTGATCGGGTTGCGCCTGGTGTACGAGCGGAACGTGTCACGCATGTGAGCGGGGCGGCGGGGCGGCGCCGGGTTCCTCGCCCCGCCGCCCCTGCCCGTGCTCGGCCGTGCGGGCCGGAAGCCGGTCGCGTCCGCCCGGGTGGCTCCGTGCGCCACACCCGGCTGACTTATGTCGAGTTTGTCTGATTAGCGCGTATCGTCGCCGCATGCCCACGCCATACGGATCCCGCGGCGGCATGGCGTTCGGTGCGGAGGAGCTGCGTGTGCTCCGCCGCGCTCTCGCCCTCGCCCTGCACCCCACGCCCGCCTCGGCCGAGGACGTTCAGGAATGCCTCCGCCTCGCCGAGTCCCTCGACGAGGCGACGCGCGAGGGCGCCCGGCTGCGTGCCTTCCTGGTGGCCGACCTCGCCCGCTATCGCGCCGCCCTGCCCGGCACCGCCACCGGGTATCTCACCATCCTGGAGGAGGCGCTGAGCGCCGGGTACCGCCCGGAACCCGATGACCTGGCCGCGCTTCGCGCCCTGCGGGGCAACCCGGTCGCGGCCACCCTCCTGCACCGCTGCCAGGGCCTCGCCGAGCAGGACGTACGCGCCCGCCTGGCCCGTCGAGGGGGGCGTACGGCGGTTCGGTCCGCCCCGACGGTGCCCGCCTCCCGTACCCGCCTTCTGGCGCTGCCAGGAGGGCTCTCCACGGCTCCCGAAGGCCCCGCCGCCGGCCGGGATGCCGGCCGTCTCGGTGGCGGGCTCGCCAAGGAACCCGCCCCCGGTCCCGTCAAGAAGCCCGCGGAGAGGCCCGGTGAGCGGCCCGCTCGGCCCGAGCGGCCTGCTCCCAAGCCGGCGGTGCCGGACGCCCCCAAGCCCGCGCGGCCCATTCCCACCCCGGGCGAGGTCTTCCCCCGACGCAAACCGGCGCCACCGCCCGCCGACCCGCAGGAGCGTGCCGCCGGCTGAAGCGTTCCGGCCCGTTTCGCCCCACCCCGGCCCGGCCGTCGTCCGGCCCGTGGCTACTCTGGACGTATGGACTACGTCTCCGCGCTCGTGCCCCCGGTCGTCATGGCCGTGTTCTTCATCGGCTTGATCCGGGTGATCGTGAAGACCCAGGGTGGCGCCAACAAGGCCAAGGAGGACGCGGCCGTGGACGCCGCCCTCGCGCGCGCGGAGGGTGACCGCCAGGCCTCCGCCTCTGCCGGCACCGAGGCCTGAGAGCACCGCTCTCACCGGCGTACGGCTCGTGGATTCCTCGAGCTGTACGCCCTTTTTGTGTTGTTTGTCGATGAAAGCGCACGTCCCCCACGCCAATGCCGGAAACTCCCACTATTGTGCTGAGCTGTGCCTCGCCCATTGGGAGAACTCGAAGACGCGGTCATGACGCGGGTGTGGAAGTGGAACCGCCCGGTCACCGTTCGAGAAGTCCTGGAAGACCTTCAGCAGGAACGGTCCATCGCCTACACCACGGTGATGACCGTTTTGGACAATCTCCATCAGAAGGGCTGGGTGCGCCGTGAGGCGGAAGGCCGGGCCTATCGATATGAGGCGGTCTCCACCCGAGCCGCCTACGCCGCCGCGCTGATGAACGACGCCTGGTCGCAGAGTGACAACCCCGCCGCCGCTCTCGTCGCCTTCTTCGGGATGATGAGCGAGGAACAGCGACTCGCCCTGAGGGACGCCGTCCGGATCGCGCAGGGACCGGAAACGCCCGAAGCCGCTCCGCCGGCCCCCACTGATACCGCCGAGGAGAACCCCGGCTCGGCGGCGGAGGACGACGGGCGATAGCGTCCGCACATGTCAGCAGAGAGCTCAGCGGAGAGTGCCTCCGCGGAGAGTCCCGAAGTCACCGCAAAAGCCATCACCGTCCGGCGGGCCCGCACCGGCGATGTCCAGGCCGTGCGACGACTCCTTGACGCGTACGTCCGCGGCGGCATCCTGCTCGACAAAGCGATGGTCACGCTTTACGAGGACATCCAGGAGTTCTGGGTCGCCGAACGGGACGACAACGCCGAGGTCGTCGGCTGTGGCGCCCTGCACGTGATGTGGGAAGACCTCGCGGAAGTCCGCACTCTTGCCGTGAAGCCCGGACTGAAGGGCGCCGGTGTCGGTCATCAGTTGCTGGAGAAGTTGCTGCACACCGCACGCTGGCTCGGCGTTCGTCGCGTTTTCTGTCTGACCTTCGAAGTGGACTTCTTCGGCAAGCACGGCTTCGTCGAGATCGGTGAGACACCCGTTGACACCGACGTCTACGCGGAGCTACTGCGTTCCTATGACGAAGGCGTGGCGGAGTTCCTCGGTCTCGAACGAGTGAAACCGAACACCTTGGGCAACAGCCGGATGCTTCTGCATCTGTGATCGCCCGGCGGGACAAGGCGCCAAGAGACGACAAGACAAGGGCCCGCAAGGGAGGCCTATTCCGGCTGGACTCGCCCTGCCCAGGTTCCCTATGTCCGAAACGCACATGTTTCCGGACTGGAGCGGGCCCGGCAGTCTCTGCCGGGGGTTTGTGTTTTTCCGGCAAAAGCGGTTTGCTTTCCGACGTACTGCAGTACTGCATATAACAGGGGACGGCGAAACGGCGGACGCCGCGACCCCCGACCCAGAAGTTATGGATGAAAGGAAATCCGGTGGCACAGAAGGTTCAGGTCCTTCTTGTCGATGACATCGACGGCGGCGAGGCGGACGAGACCGTCACGTTCGCGCTGGACGGCAAGACGTACGAGATCGATCTCACGACCGCCAATGCGGACAAGTTGCGCGGCCTTCTCGACCCTTACGTGAAGGGCGGTCGTCGCACCGGAGGCCGTACTTCGGGTGGGCGCGGAAAGGCGCGTGTCGCTTCCGGTGGCAGCCAGGACACCGCGCAGATTCGTGCGTGGGCCAAGGAGAACGGTTACGAGGTCAATGACCGTGGCCGCGTTCCGGCGACCATTCGCAAGGCATACGAGGACGCCAACGGCTGATCGCGGCCCACGGCACTTACCAGCAGGCGAGCTGCCGCGCGCATGCGCGTCGCAGTCGCAGGCGGTGGCACTGCGCTGCCATCGTGTCCACCACTCGTGCGAGATCGGGGGCGTTCCCTCCGCCCCCCACGGCCGACAACGTCGGCAGCGAGGCCTCGACCTCGTACCCGGGCTCGGGGGGCCGCAGCCATACGGCGGCCCCCTGCACGGCTCCTGAGCAGCGCCGGCCCGGCGGCAGCGGCGCGTCCATCACGCCGCCTTCGCCGATCGCCGTGAGGTCGAGCGTCAGCGCTCCCCACTCCAGCCAGTCCAGGACTCCGGGCAGTTCCTCCGCGCTGCCCGCGGCCACCAGCAGCCGCATCCGGTCGCCCTGAAGGGCCACCGGCGAACCCGGCGACAGGTGGCGAAGCGCCGCGTGACCCGCCTCGGCCGGCACGTCGAGCACGTCGAAGCGCAGGCCCACCGAGAGCCGTACCGGCGTCTCTGGCCTCCGTGGCGGACCCCCTGGCGTTCCCGGTGCCTGGTTTCCGGGCGATTCGGGGTGTGCGGGCACTGTCGGCCAACCCAGTTCGTTCTCGTACCACCGGCGGACCTGATCGCTCGAATCGAGCGGCCGCCGGGGACGGGGAACCGAGGTGAGTTCGGTGGGGACCGGAGGGAGGGTGCCAACCATGCCAAGTGCAACCGTCGAAAGAGGCCGCAAGTTACGCTGAGTGTGCTGGGGAATGCGCAGAGTGCCGGAAAATGTGGCGTGCGGGGGCGCTGGGAGGCACAAGGTTGTTCGCCCATAGCGGAGGGAATCATGCCGCGCGGCATGGAGTGCGAGCCCCAGCGGGTAAGACATCCCTAGTGGGAGGGGGCGAGACGGAGGACAGCCCGTCTCACGTTCGCCATCGGCGTACTGATGGTAGGGGTAACTGCTTGGCCTGCGGGAACATCGTCTCGCACCATCAGGTTGGAGCAGATGTCGGCGTTCGGGGTCAGGAGGCCAAGGACGGTGTCGGCAGTTGGAATGAGCGGTCCCCGCTTGCGGGACTAAGCTGCGGAAGGACAGGGAGGGGAAGTTCCCCCCACTGCCTGACCGCTCTGAGGAGCGATTAACGATGTTCGAGAGGTTCACCGACCGCGCGCGGCGGGTTGTCGTCCTGGCTCAGGAAGAAGCCCGGATGCTCAACCACAACTACATCGGCACCGAGCACATCCTCCTGGGCCTGATCCACGAGGGTGAGGGTGTCGCCGCCAAGGCCCTTGAGAGCCTCGGGATTTCGCTCGAGGCGGTCCGCCAGCAGGTGGAGGAGATCATCGGGCAGGGGCAGCAGGCCCCGTCCGGGCACATCCCCTTCACCCCCCGTGCCAAGAAGGTCCTGGAGCTGTCGCTCCGCGAGGCCCTTCAGCTGGGCCACAACTACATCGGCACGGAGCACATCCTGCTCGGCCTGATCCGTGAGGGCGAGGGCGTCGCCGCCCAGGTCCTGGTCAAGCTGGGCGCAGATCTCAACCGGGTGCGGCAGCAGGTCATCCAGCTGCTCTCCGGATACCAGGGCAAGGAGACCGCCACCGCCGGCGGGCCTGCCGAGGGCACCCCCTCGACGTCCCTGGTCCTCGACCAGTTCGGCCGGAACCTCACCCAGGCCGCTCGTGAATCCAAGCTCGACCCGGTCATCGGGCGCGAGAAGGAGATCGAGCGGGTCATGCAGGTGCTGTCCCGCCGTACCAAGAACAACCCGGTCCTGATCGGTGAGCCCGGCGTCGGCAAGACCGCCGTCGTCGAGGGCCTCGCCCAGGCCATCGTCAAGGGTGAGGTGCCCGAGACCCTCAAGGACAAGCACCTCTACACCCTGGACCTCGGCGCGCTGGTCGCCGGCTCCCGCTACCGCGGTGACTTCGAAGAGCGCCTGAAGAAGGTCCTCAAGGAGATCCGCACCCGCGGCGACATCATCCTGTTCATCGACGAGCTGCACACGCTGGTCGGTGCGGGTGCCGCCGAGGGCGCCATCGACGCGGCCTCGATCCTGAAGCCGATGCTGGCCCGCGGTGAACTGCAGACCATCGGTGCGACCACGCTGGACGAGTACCGCAAGCACCTGGAGAAGGACGCAGCCCTCGAGCGCCGCTTCCAGCCCATCCAGGTCGCGGAGCCGTCCCTGCCGCACACCATCGAGATCCTCAAGGGTCTGCGCGACCGGTACGAGGCCCACCACCGGGTCTCGATCACGGACGAGGCGCTGGTCCAGGCCGCCACCCTGGCCGACCGGTACATCTCGGACCGCTTCCTGCCGGACAAGGCGATCGACCTGATCGACGAGGCCGGTTCCCGGATGCGCATCCGCCGCATGACCGCGCCGCCGGACCTGCGCGAGTTCGACGAGAAGATCGCCGGCGTCCGCCGCGACAAGGAGTCCGCGATCGACTCGCAGGACTTCGAGAAGGCCGCCTCCCTGCGCGACAAGGAGAAGCAGCTCCTCGCCGCGAAGGCCAAGCGGGAGAAGGAGTGGAAGGCCGGCGACATGGACGTCGTCGCCGAGGTCGACGGCGAGCTGATCGCCGAGGTCCTCGCGACCGCCACCGGCATCCCGGTCTTCAAGCTGACCGAGGAGGAGTCCTCGCGCCTGCTGCGCATGGAGGACGAGCTCCACAAGCGGGTCATCGGCCAGGTCGACGCCGTCAAGGCGCTGTCGAAGGCGATCCGTCGTACGCGTGCCGGTCTGAAGGACCCGAAGCGTCCCGGTGGCTCGTTCATCTTCGCCGGCCCGTCCGGTGTCGGTAAGACCGAGCTGTCCAAGGCGCTCGCCGAGTTCCTCTTCGGTGACGAGGACGCGCTGATCTCCCTCGACATGTCGGAGTTCAGCGAGAAGCACACGGTGTCGCGTCTCTTCGGTTCGCCCCCCGGATACGTGGGCTACGAAGAGGGCGGCCAGCTGACCGAGAAGGTCCGCCGCAAGCCGTTCTCCGTCGTCCTCTTCGACGAGGTCGAGAAGGCCCACCCGGACATCTTCAACTCGCTGCTGCAGATCCTGGAGGACGGTCGCCTGACCGACTCCCAGGGCCGGGTCGTGGACTTCAAGAACACGGTCATCATCATGACGACCAACCTCGGCACCCGGGACATCTCCAAGGGCTTCAACCTGGGCTTCGCGGCCTCGGGCGACAAGAAGTCCAACTACGAGCGCATGAAGAACAAGGTCTCGGACGAGCTCAAGCAGCACTTCCGCCCCGAGTTCCTCAACCGCGTCGACGACGTGGTCGTCTTCCCGCAGCTGACGCAGGAGGACATCCTGCGGATCGTCGACCTGATGATCGGCAAGGTGGACGAGCGCCTCAAGGACCGGGACATGGGCATCGAGCTCTCCCAGTCCGCCAAGGAGCTGCTGTCCAAGAAGGGTTACGACCCCGTGCTGGGTGCGCGTCCGCTGCGTCGCACCATCCAGCGCGAGATCGAGGACTCGCTCTCCGAGAAGATCCTCTTCGGCGAGCTGCGTCCCGGTCACATCGTGGTCGTGGACACCGAGGGCGAGGGCGAGACCGCGACCTTCACCTTCCGGGGTGAGGAGAAGTCGGCACTGCCGGACGTTCCGCCGATCGAGCAGGCGGCCGGTGGGGCAGGTCCCAACCTGAGCAAGGACGCGTAAGCGTCACGTGCGAGAAGGGGCCGCCCCGGAACTTCGGTTCCGGGGCGGCCCCTTTTTCGGCTGTCAGGACAGCTGACCGTCGTAGTCCGGCAGCTTGTACGTCTTCTCGGCGTGCCCGCCCGACAGGTCGGTGGCGCTGTTGCCGATGTTCGCGATGATCGTGTAGCCCTTGGACTCGATGTCGACGCGCTGGGCGGTCTTGTAGGCGGCGACGTCCTTGAAGAGGTCGGTGAAGCTGCGGACGTAGAGGCCGGAGACCTCGTAGCCGACGTGCTCGAGGTTGTAGTCGGTCACCGAGTAGATGATCCCGGGCCTGGCCGTCACGAAGAACAGGGCGACGCCGTGCTCCTGGGCGTACTCGGCGACGTCGAGGACCGGCTGGTTGGCCGGCTGGGGGTAGCTGAAGCCGAAGTCGGTCTCCAGGGTGGTGTTGTCGATGTCGAAGACGATCGCCTGCTTCTCGCCCGGCTTCGTGTTCGCTATGCGCTGCTTCAGGTAGGGCAGGGCCTGGCCCATCAGGGCCTGGCAGTCCTGCTGCCAGGTCGCGTAGTCGACGTCGGCGGCGGTGGCCGTCGCGGTCGTGGAGGTGCTGCTGGTGGTCGTCGTCGCGGCCTCGGCGGGGACGGCCAGCGCCACGAGGGCGGCTGCGGAGACGGCGGTGACGGCTGCGCGGCGAGCCCAGGGGCGTCGTCGTGTCATGTGGGGGTTCCTCTCACGTCCGGACGTTCTGCAGTTGTCGGGTGCATGCTCTTTGGTACGGGTGGCGCGAGGGGAACCGTAGGGTTACCGAGTGGTAAGTAGCCAGAGACGCGCGTCACATGGGACGGGAATTCAAAGATCGGGTTCTCGCGGGCCCGGTGACATGCCGCACAGGCGATTTGTCCGTTACTACGGGGAATAGTGGAAGTCGTCAGGTAGGCAAAAGGGACTTTTGACTGGAAAGCCCACGGGAATTTGCTGCCATGGGTGGATTCATGACTGATTCATCCTGCATGGGCATTCTGTCAAGAAGCAGACACTTTTAGGGTCGGGTACTACCTTTCGTCGTAGATCACCGTTTTGTGGGTCCGTGGGGCCCCGGGTTACCAAGGGATGACCCACCCGGCAGTTGCCTGCCGCCGGGTGGTCTCTCTGTCCCCGTCCCCATGAGGTTTTCGATGTCCCAGCGTGTCTCGTCCCGTTCTGCCCGTACGTCCGTGCTCCGCACCCGTGCGGCCGTGCTGGCCACCGGCCTTGGAGTGTCGGTCGTACTGGGGGCCGGAGTCGCGGCCGCCGCCGACACCGGCACGGCCACGGTCGCCGCCGCCAAGGCCACCACCAAGTCCGCCGCAGCGAAGGCCCCTTCCTGGGTCGACCCGGTGAAGAAGTACAAGCTGTCCGCGAGCTTCGCCCAGTCCGGCGGCATGTGGCAGTCCACCCACAGCGGGCAGGACTTCGCCGTGGCGACCGGCACCAAGGTCCTCGCCGCGCACGGCGGCACCGTCGTCAAGGCGGGCGGCAACGGCGCGGGCGACGGCCCCGCGTACGGCAACGCCGTCGTCATCAAGCACGGCAACGGGACGTACTCGCAGTACGCCCACCTGTCGCGGATCGACGTGAAGGTCGGCCAGGTCGTCAAGACCGGTCAGCGCATCGCCCTGTCCGGCAGCACCGGCAACTCCAGCGGTCCGCACCTGCACTTCGAGATCCGTACGACCGCGAACTACGGGTCGGCCATCGACCCGGTCGCCTTCCTGCACGCCAAGGGCGTGAAGGTCTGAGAGGGCATCCGCCCTCAACTCCTCCCGGAGGACTTGCCGCTGCCCTGATGGGCCTGGGTCACCAGGCCCGTCGCCACCTCCAGGACCGCCTTGCGCTTGGCCTCCGGGTCGCCTTCGAGGTCCTGGAGGACGAACATCCCGGCGTGCATCGTGAAGATCGCACTGACGCAGCGGACCTGGTCGACCAGGTCCGCCGACGGGTCGATGAGGATGTCGCGCATGCTGAGCATGCGGGTCTTGAAGGTCTCGCCGATGCGCAGTTCGCGTACGGTCGCCTGGTTCTCCTGCATGAAGCGGAACAGGGGCGCGGCGCCGGCCAGGGCGTCGCTGTAGCGCCGTACGATCTCCTGCTTCGTCTCCAGGGTGTGCGGCTGGCCCTTGCCCCACTCGATGAGGTCCTCGATGGGCTTGGCCAGATCCTCGAAGATGCTGACGAGGATCTCTTCCTTGGTCTTGAAGTGGTAGTAGAGCGCTGCCTTGGTGACGTCCAGTTGCTCGGCGATCTCGCGCAGCGAGGTCTTCTCGTAGCCCTGTTCGGCGAAGAGTTCGAGGGCGATGTCCTGGATGCGCTGGCGGGTGTCCCCGCGGCGCCGCTGCCTGGTGCCGTCCATGGTGCCGCCCATCGTCGCACTCCTCGCGCTTTGTCAAAAACTTACTTGACGCCCGGCTAGTTACGGGTCTACTTTCCCGAGTGTAGTCAACTAGCCGGTCGGCAAGTAAGTAGCCGGCCGAGGCAGTACCCAGGGGAGTGGGAAACCGATGGCGGACACGAAGACGGTCGAGACCGAGCCCGAGAAACAACCGAAGAGCGTGCGGGTCGTGCTGCTCGCACTCATGATCACGATGATGCTCGCGATGCTCGACAACATGATCGTGGGCACCGCGATGCCGACGATCGTCGGCGAGCTCGGCGGACTCGAACACCTCTCGTGGGTCGTCACCGCGTACACGCTCGCGACCGCCGCCTCCACCCCGCTGTGGGGCAAGATCGGCGACATGTACGGGCGCAAGGGCGTCTTCATGAGCTCGATCGTGCTCTTCCTCATCGGGTCCGCGCTCAGCGGCATGGCCCAGGACATGGGGCAGCTGATCGGCTTCCGTGCCGTGCAGGGTCTCGGCGCGGGCGGTCTGATGGTCGGTGTCATGGCGATCATCGGTGACCTGATTCCGCCGCGGGAGCGCGGCAAGTACCAGGGCATGATGGCCGGCGTCATGGCGCTCGCGATGATCGGCGGCCCGCTGGTCGGCGGCACCATCACCGACAACTGGGGCTGGCGCTGGTCCTTCTACATCAACCTGCCGCTCGGCGTGGTGGCGCTCGCCGCGATCAGCGTCGTCCTGCAACTGCCGAAGAAGCGGGCGCAGGCGCGGATCGACTACCTGGGCGCCGGGCTGCTGACCGTGGGCATCACCGCCATCGTGCTCGTCACCACCTGGGGCGGTTCGGAGTACGCCTGGACGTCCGCGCGGATCATGGAGCTCATCGGGATAGGCGTCGCCGCCCTCATCGGGTTCGTGTTCTGGCAGACCAAGGCCGCCGAGCCGGTCGTACCGCTGCACATCTTCCGCAGCCTCAACTTCACCCTGATGTCGGTCATCGGCTTCATCACCGGCTTCGTGATGTTCGGCGCGACCCTCTTCCTGCCGCTGTACCAGCAGTCGGTGCAGGGTGCCTCCGCGACCAACTCCGGGCTGCTGCTGCTGCCGATGCTCGGCGCGATGCTCGTCACCTCGATGGTCGCGGGGCGGGTCACCACGAACACCGGCAAGTACAAGGTCTTCCCGATCGTCGGCAGCGTGCTCATGGTCGTCGGGCTGTACCTGCTCTCGCTGATGGACACGGACACCTCGCGGCTCACGTCCGGTGTGTACATGGCCGTCGTCGGTCTCGGCATGGGCTGCCTGATGCAGATCACCATGCTGGTCGCGCAGAACAGCGTGGAGATGAAGGACATGGGCGTCGCGTCCTCGTCGACGACCCTCTTCCGTACGCTCGGCTCCTCGTTCGGCGTCGCGATCATGGGCGCGCTGTTCAACAACCGTGTCCAGGACGTCATGTCCGAGCGGGCCGGTGCGCTGGGCTCCAAGGTGACCGAGCAGTCCGCGCAGTTGGACGCGGCGAGCCTGGCGAAGCTGCCGGAGGCGGTGAGCGACGCGTACAAGCACGCGGTGTCGGCCGGCACGCACTCGGCGTTCCTGCTGGGGGCCGTGGTGGCGTTGGTCGCGATGGTGGGGTCGTGGTTCGTGAAGGAGGTTCCGCTGAAGGGCGCGGGGCCGCAGAAGGGTTCGGCCGAGGAGACCGCGGCGCAGCCGCCGGTCGTCGAGATCGTCTGACCCGTACCTGAAGCGAGGGCCTCCCGGCGGTGTCCGCCCCGGGGGCCCTTTCTTCGTGCGCGCGTGCCGGCCCCGTTGTCAGTGCCCCGTGCCACCATCAGCCGTATGGACAGGACTCGGCGGGTGCGGCTGGCCAAGGACGCCATGGACCGTGACTGGGCCGACCCGGAGCTCGACCTGGACGCGGTGGCCGCCCACGCGGGGTACTCGCGGTATCACTTCCTCCGGGCCTTCAAGGAGGCGTACGGCGAGACGCCCGGCCAGTATCTGACGCACCGCCGCATCGACCGCGCCGAGGACCTGCTGCGCACCGCCGACCTCACGGTGACGGAGGTCTGCCACCTCGTCGGCTTCAGCAGTCTCGGCACCTTCTCGGCCCGCTTCAAGGCCTGGACCGGGCTGACCCCCACCGAGTACCGCAAGAAGCACGTGGGCCGCGGCGCGGCTCTCATACCGGGCTGCTACGCCATGCTCTGGGCCGGAGGCTTCAGATCGGCCCCCGGCAGGACAGAGCGCAATTCTGGAGAAGCGGACTGAGAGCGCCGGTGCCTACGGTGACGGGGCAGGGCACCGCCACGGCAGGAGGAGCACATCATGATCAAGGGTCTCGCCATCTCGACCGTCTGGGTCCTCGACCAGGACCGGGCCAAGGAGTTCTACACGGAGAAGCTGGGCCTGGAGGTCCGTACGGACATGACGATGGGTGAGGGCGGCATGCGCTGGCTCACCGTCGGCTCCCCGAACCAGCCGGACGTCGAACTGACCCTGATGGTCCCGGGCGGGGGCGCGATGGACCCCGAGTCCGCCGAGATGATCAAGAAGCTGGTGGCCAAGGGGGCGCTCGGCGCGGGCGTGCTGACCACCGACGACATCCACGGCGACTACCAGAAGCTCAAGGACAGCGGCGTGGAGTTCCTGCAGGAGCCGCAGGAGCGCCCGTACGGCACCGAGGCCCTCTTCCGGGACGACTCCGGAAACTGGTTCTCCTTCACCCAGCCTCGTGAAGGCGGCCTCGACACCGACAAGGACTGGTCGTGTTAGCTCACTTTCCCGGTGCTTTCCCCGGCGCCTTCCCCGATACCGGCATCATCGGATAGCTCCCCGTGGCCGTCGGCGCGTGCTCCGGCAGCCACAGCACCGCCACCGCCCCCTCCGCCGGTACCTCCTCCGGCGCGCCCGCCGGCCGTACGTTGCGGAAGGTCAGGCGGGCGCCGAGCACCCGTGCCTGCCCGGCCGCGATGGTCAGGCCCAGGCCGTGGCCGTGGCCGGCCCGGTCGGCGCTGCCGGTGCGGAAGCGGCTCGGGCCGTCGGCCAGGAGGTCCTCGGGGAAGCCGGGGCCGTGGTCGCGGACCCGGATGACCCGGCCCTCGACGGTGACCTCGATCGGCGGTTTCCCGTGCCGGGCGGCGTTGGCGAGCAGGTTGAACAGCACGCGCTCCAGGCGTCGCGGGTCGGTCGTGACCTCGGACTCGTGCACCACCCGGACCTCGATCGCGGGGTCCTTCGCCGCCACCCGCCGGCTGACGAACTCGCCCAGCATGATGTCCTGCAGCTCGGCCCGTTCGGAGGCCCCGTCGAGGCGGGCCACCTCCAGCACGTCCTCGACGAGCGTGCGCATGGCCTTGGCCCGGTCGAGGACCAGTTCCGTGGGGCGGCCCGGCGGCAGCAGTTCGGCGGCCGTCAGCAGCCCGGTCACCGGTGTGCGCAGTTCGTGCGCGATGTCCGCGGTGACCCGGCGCTCCGCCTCCAGCCGCTGCTGCAACGCGTCCGCCATCGCGTCCACCGCGCTCGCCAGATCGTCGGTCTCGTCCCGTACGACCCCGCCGATGGCGTCCCGCACCCGCACGTTCGACTCGCCGCCCGCGACCTGGTTCGCCGCGGCGGCCGCCTTGCGCAGCCGGCGCGACAGCTGCCCGCCGATGAGCACGCCGAGCGCGCTGCCGCCGAGGACGACCGCGATGGAGCCGATCACCAGGGCCTGGTCGAGGTCGTTGAGGATGTCCGTACTGCGGTCGGTGAAGCCGGTGTGCAGCGACAGCACGTGGCCGCCCTTGACCGGCACGGCGGCCCATATGTCCGGCACCCCGTCCGGCCGGTCGGAGACGTAGGTGGCCCGGCGTCCCTGCTCGACCTTCTGCCGCAGTGCCGACGGCAGCTCAGGGTCGTCGATCTTGATGTTGGGAAAGTTCGGCCGCTGGGCCACCTCGTAGTTGCGCTGTGCGATCTGGACGCGCTCGTCGGCGAGATCACGGGCGTTGTCCAGCATGGAGACCCGGGCCGCGTTGTGCACGACGAGGCTGAGCGTGATCGCCACCAGCGCGCCGACCAGCGCGATGGCCGCGCTCAGCTTCCATCTGAGTCCCGTACGCATGCCCGGCAGTCCCGTACGCACGCCCGGCAGGACCGTGCGCATGCCCGGCAAGCCTGCACGCATGCCCGGCAGGCCCGTGCGCGTGACCGGAAGCCCGGCACGAGCGCCCGCCCCCGTGCGTACGCCCGCGCGCTCCGGGACCGGGCGCCGAAGGTTCCCCCGCATAACCCGCTACCCCTACCCCTGCTCAGGCCTTCAACTTGTAGCCGAAGCCGCGGACCGTCTCGATCCGGTCCTGGCCGATCTTCGTGCGCAGTCGCTGCACATGGACGTCGACGACCCGGGTGTCACCGCCCCAGCCGTAGTCCCACACGCGCTCCAGAAGTTTGTCGCGCGAGAGCACCGTGCCCGGCGCGGAGGAGAACTCGAGGAGCAGCCGCATCTCGGTGGGGGTGAGCGCCACCGGCTCTCCGGCGCGGCGCACCTCCATGCCCTCGGTGTCGATCTCCAGTTCGCCGAAGGTCAGCAGGCCGCCGCCGGCAGCCGGGTCCGCGGAGCCGTTCGTACGGTCGCCGCCGCCGGCGTGCCCGAAACGGCGCAGCACCGCACGGATCCGGGCGACCAGGACCGCGCCGTCGAAGGGCTTGGTGACGTAGTCGTCGGCACCCGCCTCCAGGCCCAGTACGACGTCGATCGAGTCGGCGCGCGCGGACAGCATGATCACCGGGACGGTCGACTCGTCACGGATCCGTCGGCACAGGCTGACCCCGTCGAGCCCCGGGACCATGACGTCCAGCAGGGCGATGTCGGGGCGGTCCGTGCGGAACGCCTCCAGGCCCGACAGCCCGTCGGGCATGGCCGTGACCGCGAAGCCGTCCCGCTCCAGGGCGAGCTGGGTGGCCTCGCGGATGACGTCGTCGTCCTCGACGAACAGAACGTGGGTCTGGTCTGCCATCCCGTTGCTCTCTGCTCTCGGTCCTTGTGTCGTGCCGTCACCAGGTGATCGGTTCAGGGGCCCCGATCGGTTCACGACGACGTGGGTCGGTTGTGACGCGGGTCAGTTGTCCGGAAGCGGGGTGGGTTCGCCGCCCACGGCCTTGCTGTACTCCGTGCGCGTGCTGTACTTCCGCACGAAACGGTCCGCGGTCCAGAGGTACGTGGTGACCTCCTCGGCGGACGGACTCGACAGCGGGTCGCCCTTCTCGTACACCTGCCTGGTCACGACCAGGGCGCCGCGGTCGATCTCCGCGTAGAGCGGGGGCTCCTCGGCCTTGAAGACATTCTGGTACGAACTGCCCTCTTCGCGATAGACGTACGAGCCGATGCCGACCGCGTCACCGCAGGTCAGCACATTCACCACGACGTCGTCCGACGAGGCGCCGGTCAGGTCGCCGTACGACACGTCGACCGGGTACTCGTCGCCCGCGCACGGCTTCAGCTCGCGTTTGACCTCCGCGGAGACCGTCGGATCGTCCTTGACGAGCCGCACCGCGTCCACGCGCGCGGCCGTCGTGGAGACGGCGGGCGAGGGCGAGGCCGCGCCGGCCACCGAGTCGCTGCGGGCCGGCCCCTCGTCACGGGCGCCGGTGCCGCCGGTGCCGCAGGCGGACACGAAAAGGGTGAGGGCGGCGAGCACGGCCACAGCCGTGATCACCGCCTGAAGGGTCCCCCGGCCGGGTGGCACCAGCTCGGGCCGGGGGGTCCCACTGCCGCCGGAACCCTCATCCGTCTCCCGCCCGATGCCACCGGCCGTCGTGCCTAGGCCGCGCAACGCTCCCGCTCCTCACGCTCCAGCGCGCGTGCGTCCAGATCGCGGCTCTCCAGCTCCTCGCGAAGCCGGGCGAGCGCCCGGTGCAGCGTGCTCTTGACCGTTCCGGCCGACATGCCGAGGGCGGCGGCCGTCTCCTCCGTGGACATCTGCTCCCAGTGTCGCAGCACGACGACACTGCGCTGCTTCGGGGCGAGCACCTTCATGACGTCCATCAGCAGCGCCCGGTCCGCGTGCTGTTCGGTGGCGTCGTCGACCGAGGCGTCCGGGAGCTGCTCGGTCGGCACCTCGTCGAGCTTGCGGGCCCGCCACCACTCGGTGCGCGTGTTGATCATCACCCGGCGCAGGTAGGCGTCGGCGAGCCGCTTGTCCGCTATGCCGTCCCAGCGGCCGTACGTCCGCACGAGCGCCGTCTGGAGCAGGTCCTGCGCGTCGACCGGGTCCGGGACCAGCCGGCGGGCGCTGCGCAGCAGCGCCTCCTGCCGGGTGCGTACGTACTCCTCGAACTCGAGCACCTCGCCCTGCGCCATGGTGACCGCCTCCCGCTTCCCCGTTCCCGGCCGGCCTGGTCGCCGTCGGATTCATTTCCTGTCGTGCCTGTCGGGCACGGAAATGAAGTTACGGACGGGTTGTCACGGGGCTGTCCGAAGCAGCCTTCGGCCAGCGCTCGGCTGTCCGTCGGTTGTGTAACAGCCGTGAGGCCAGGGCTGGTTGTTGTGCGGAAAGCGGTAGAGCGAGGCGATTTGTCCTCGCCGTCAGGTCGACGGCAGCCGATACAAACCACCCGGCAGTGGCTCCACCAGACCGTCCGCGACCAGACCGTCCAGCGCCCGGGCGCGCTGCACCGGCTCGTGCCACACCCGGTCCAGGTCCGCCTGCGGGACGGGAACGGGCGCCTCCCGCAGAACGGCCAGCAGTTTGCCGCGGACCTGACGGTCGGTACCGGCGTACGTCTGTCCGCGACGCGGCGGACCGGCGTGCTCCGGCTTGCCCGCGAGCCGCCAGGCGCACTGCGCGGCGATCGGGCAGCGGTGGCAGTTCTCGTTGCGTGCCGTGCACACCAGCGCGCCGAGCTCCATGGACGCGGCGGCCCAGCGGGCGGCGATCCGCTCGTCCGTGGGCAGCAGCGCGCGGGCCAGCTTGCGTTCCGCGGCGGTGGTGGCGTTCGGCGGGTACTGCACACCGGTGACGGCCCGCGCGAAGACCCGGCGGACGTTGGTGTCCAGGACGGCGTGCCGCTGCCCGTACGCGAACGAGGCCACGGCCGCGGCCGTGTACTCGCCGATACCGGGCAGCGCGAGCAGCTGGGCGTGGTCCGTCGGTACGTCACCGCCGTGCCGTTCCTTTATGGCGACCGCCGCTCCGTGCAGGCGCAGGGCCCGGCGCGGATAGCCGAGCCGGCCCCAGGCGCGTACCGCCTCGCCGGGCGCCTCCGCGGCCAGGTCGGCGGGGCGCGGCCAGCGGGCCAGCCACTGCGCGTAGACGGGAAGGACGCGGTTCACCGGCGTCTGCTGCAACATGAACTCACTGACCATCACCCCCCACGGACCGGCCTCGGACCGCCGCCAGGGCAGGTCGCGGGCGTGCTCGTCGAACCAGTCGATGACGGGGGAGTGGAACGGCTCGCCGAGGGTGTCGCCGACAGGGCTGTTCATCGGGTGCGGGGACTTCGTGGGCACAGTCATGGCCTCCCGATCCTGCCATGGGGGGACGGTCCCTCGGGCGTACCGCCACCCCTGGGAGCGACAGGACCTGACGATCGACAGCAGCGCGGCCCGCCCGGCCGCTTGTAGCGCCGGGCGGGTGGAACGTCCTCGCCGGAGGGCCTGTCGCCGAGGCGGGCGACGGGCGCGAGGCGTTCGAACCGGCCCGCGCCCACCGCCCGGACGTCGCGCGGTACGTCCTCGACGGCCTCGGGGGCAACGGTGGCCGCCTGGGACGCGCGGCGGCTGCACGCGCGCGCGTGCAGGAGCTCAGCCCCCGTGAGCGCGAGGTCCTCGGCCTCGTCGGCGCGGGCCTGTCCAACCCGGAGATCGCCGCCCGGCTGCACCTCGTCGAGGGCACGGTGAAGGCGGACGTGAGCGCGGTTCTCGACCGGCTCGGGGTGCGCAACCGGGTGCGGGCGGCGATCGTCGCGTACGAGGCGGCCCCCTCCCTCGCCGCCTGCCCGCCGCCCGGCGACTGGTCCTTCCCCAGCAACCACGCCACGATCGCGGGCGCCGCGGCCGTCACCCTGGCCCTGGTCCGGCGCACGGCCCTGTGGCTGACGGCCCCGCTCGCCCTCCTGATGGCCTCCTCCCGCGTCTTCGTCGGCGTGCACTACCCGCACGACGTGGCCGCGGGGCTCGCCCTCGGAGCGGCCGTCGCGTTCGCGGTCGTAGGGCTGTGCAGGGGCCCGGCGGCGCGGTCGGCCGCCGCGATGCGCGCGCCCACGGCACCGGCCGCCGCACGGTGGTCCACCGGGCCGGGCTCACCCCTCACCCACGCCGAGTCGTACGGCCCGCGCCGCTGACCCTCACGACTCCACCGGGCCCGCGTCGGTGGCCGCCCGGCACGGACGTTCCTCGGCGAAGCCGGATTTCAGCACCTCACTGCACAGATACGCCACAGTCGTGGCCAGAGGTGCAAGGGCCGCGATCGCGAACGCGTGCGGGGTGCCGCGCCGGGCGCGCCACCACGCCGCCGCGAACAGGGCGACGAAGAACAGGATCCCCGCCTCCGTCCATGTCTGGACGGTGTGTTGTACCCACGTAGGGGTGCCATGGGCGGCATCGGTGATGTCGCGGTAGAGCTCGGTGTCCTCGAAATCCATGGTCACGGACGGTAGGCGGCGCGCCGATACCGTCACAGCTTGCGATCGTCGGGTACCGCACCTGACGAACGACGGGGGCGGAGCGGCCGGTTCCGGGATGATGATCCGGAAAAGTTGTCGACCCTGGCGGCGGGTGGGGCCAGCGAAGGCGCCGATCTCTCGTACAGTTTGCGCCGTGGGATCTCTGCGCAATCCGGTCGGGCCGCTTCCCTCCACCATCTACTGGCGACGGAGGGCCGTACTGCTGTCCGTGATGGCCTTGTTGGCGCTGCTGATCGCCTGGGTCGTGTCCTCGGGCGGCGGAGGCGGCAACAACGGTGCCGACGGCTCCAACGGCAAGAATCCCTCTCCCTCGACGATCACGCCGGGGCCGTCCGGCTCCGGGCCCGCGATCAGCCAGGCGCCGGGCGGGCGGGACGAGTCGAGTGGCGGTGACACCAGCGGGTCCGGGTCGGGCGACGGGTCCGGTGACGGCTCGGGGAGCGGTTCCGGGTCGGCCGAGGGCGCCGGTTCCGGTTCCGGTGGCGCGGGTGGGTCGGCGGGCTCCGCCGGCGGGACGGCCGATGGCGGTACGGGCGCCGGGGTAGGCAGCGGCGACGCGCTCCCGGCGGGCTCCACACTGCCCAACTGCACCGCGAGCGCCGTGAAGTTGACCGTGCGCAGCCTGCACAACGCGTACGAGCCCGGTCAGACGCCGACGCTGCTGCTCACCGCGACGAACTCCTCCGCCGGCGACTGCAAGGTCGATCTCGGCCCGAAGAACGCGGTGTTGACGATCACTCAGGCGGCCGGCGAGGACGCGTACTGGTCCTCCGCCGACTGCCCCAAGGTCTCGGGCAGCCTGGTCTTCCGGGCGCCCGCCGACGCCAGCATCACGTACACCGTGAAGTGGGACCGCAAGCCGAGTGCTCCGCAGTGTGCGACGCCCCCCGCGGGGTCGGCCGGGGCGGGGACGTATCTGGTGGAGGCGAAGGCTCCGGGGTTCGGTACGGCGCAGGCGTCCTTCGTGCTGGAGGACGACTAGACCCGCTCGGCGGCGCCGCCGGGGCGGGCCGCAATCAGACGTACCGCTCCAGGATCGACGACTCCGCCAGCCGCGAAAGACCCTCGCGCACGCTCCGCGCCCGCGCCTCGCCGACCCCGTCCACCGTCTGCAGATCGTCCACGCTGGCGGCGAGCAGCTTCTGCAGGCTGCCGAAGTGCTCCACCAGCCGGTCGATGATCGCCCCCGGCAGCCTGGGTACCTTCGCCAGCAGTCGGAAGCCCCGCGGCGACACCGCCGAGTCCAGTGCCTCCGGAGACCCGGTGTAACCCAAGGCTCGCGCCACCGTGGTCAGTTCGAGGAGCTCGGCATGGCTGAGGGCGTCGAGTTCGTACAGCGCCTCCTCGACCGTGCGGGAGCGCTTCGCGGTGGGCTCCGGGACGTAGTCGCGGACGACCAGTTCGCGCTCGGGCTCGACGCCGGCGATCAACTCGTCCAGTTGCAGGGCGAGGAGCCGTCCGTCGGTGCCGAGCTCGACCACGTACTCGGCGATCTCGGTGGCGATGCGGCGGACCATCTCCAGACGCTGGGCCACGGCCGAGACGTCCCGGACGGTCACCAGGTCCTCGATCTCCAGCGCGGACAGCGTGCCCGCGACCTCGTCGAGGCGGAGCTTGTAGCGCTCCAGGGTCGCCAGAGCCTGGTTGGCGCGGGACAGGATCGCCGCCGAGTCCTCCAGGACGCGGCGCTGGCCGTCCACGTACAGGGCGATGAGCCGCATCGACTGGGAGACCGAGACGACCGGGAAGCCGACCTGCTTGCTCACGCGGTCAGCGGTGCGGTGCCGGGTGCCCGTCTCCTCCGTCGGGATCGTCGGGTCGGGGAGCAGTTGGACGCCCGCCCGGAGGATCTTCGACAGGTCGGAGGACAGCACGATGCCGCCGTCGAGCTTGCACAGCTCACGCAGGCGCGTCGCCGTGAACTCGACATCCAGGACGAAACCGCCCGTACACATCGATTCGACGGTCTTGTCGGAGCCGAGCACCATGAGGCCGCCGGTGTTGCCGCGCAGGACCCGCTCAAGGCCGTCACGCAGGGGCGTGCCGGGAGCCACAGCGCTCAGTGAGGCGCGCATGAGGCCATCGGCACCGGAACTCCCGCCGGACTTTCCGGGAGCTGCTGCCCGGTCGTTGGCTGCCACTGCACTCCTCCGGTCGCAGGTTCTGGGGCGCTCCCGTTTCGCACACTTGGTTCGTACGGACGGGCGAGACCTGGGCAAAGTCTACCGGCGGTCCTCCTCGTCCCGTGGGGCCTCTCGCCGACGCGAGCGCGGAAGGACCCTCAGGGCGTCCCCTATGTCCGCTACCTCCAGCACCTTCATGCCGGGCGGGATCTTGCCCGGATCGCCCGGAACGAGCGCGTGTGTGAAGCCCAGACGGTGTGCTTCGGAGAGCCGGCGCTGCACCCCCGTCACCCTTCTGACCTCGCCCGCAAGGCCCACTTCGCCGATCGCGACGAGGTTCTTGGGCAGGGGGGTGTCGCTGGCCGCGGAAGCCAGGGCGAGGGCGATGGCGAGGTCCGCGGCGGGCTCCGACAACTTCACACCGCCGACCGTCGCGGAGTAGATGTCCCTCTTGCCCAGGGCGCTGATCCGGCCGCGCTGTTCCAGGACGGCCAGCATCATCGAGACGCGGGAGGTCTCCAGGCCGGAGGTGGTCCGCCTGGGGGAGGGGATCTGGGAGTCGACGGTGAGCGCCTGGACCTCGGCGACCAGCGGACGGCGGCCCTCCAAGGTGACGGTCAGGCAGGTGCCGGGTACCGGCTCGGCCCGGCGGGTCAGGAACAGGCCGCTCGGGTCGGCGAGGCCGGTGATGCCCTCGTCGTGCAGCTCGAAGCAGCCGACCTCGTCCGTGGTGCCGTAGCGGTTCTTGACGCCTCGCACGAGACGCAGGCGCGCGTGCCGGTCACCCTCGAAGCTCAGCACGACGTCCACGAGGTGCTCCAGCAGGCGCGGGCCCGCGATGGCGCCGTCCTTGGTGACATGTCCCACGAGGAGCGTGGACATGCCGCGCTCCTTGGAGGCGCGGATCAGGGCGCCGGCCACCTCGCGCACCTGGGACATGCCGCCGGGGGCGCCGTCGATCTCCGGCGAGGCGACGGTCTGCACCGAGTCGAGGATCAGCAGGGACGGCTTCACCGCGTCCAAGTGGCCGAGCACCGCGGACAGATCGGTCTCGGCGGCGAGATACAGATGGTCGTCGATGGCCTTGATGCGGTCGGCGCGCAGCCTGACCTGGCTCGCCGACTCCTCGCCGGTCACATAGAGGGTGCGGTGTTCGTCGCTCGCCGACTTGGCCGCCACGTCGAGGAGCAGCGTGGACTTGCCGACGCCGGGCTCGCCCGCGACCAGGACCACCGCACCGGGCACCAGGCCGCCGCCGAGCACCCGGTCCAGCTCGGGCACGCCGGTGGAGCGGGCGGTGGCCTGCCGGCCGTCGACCTGGCCGATGGGCACGGCGGAGGTGGTGACGCGGCCCGGGGCCGTCGTACGGACCGCGGGCGCGCCGTACTCCTCGATCGTCCCCCAGGCCTGGCACTCGGGGCAGCGGCCGAGCCACTTGGCCGTCTGCCAGCCGCACTCGGTGCAGCGGTAGGACGGGCGCTCCTTGGCGGACTTCGTACGGGCAGCCATGCACGAACCGTAACCGCCGCCACTGACAACGCGGGCGGCGGCCGCCGGAGGCACCCCGGGCGCCCCGCTCCCTCACCGTGTGACCCCTCCGAAACCAGCCACTCCCGTCGAGAACGAGCCACGGAACGAGGCGTTCCTGTCCCCTATTGAGGGATCGTTTCACCCGTACGGATTAAAAGTGCGCAAGGGTACCGAAGGGGCCAACTCCGGCCCCCTACGGTCCACGGGTGATGAGCAGCAGTCCGGAGACCTCGACCCGCACCACCGGCGCATACCGGTCGCACCGGGAGGCGCGCGACCGCGGAGAGGCGCGCACGCCGGCGCAGCGGCGGCCCGCGCGCTACGAGCCCTACCTCGACGGCCTGTTCACCTACTGCCTGTCCGTGCTGTGCGACCACGACACCGCGACCGCCGCCCTGGGCGAAGTCCTCGCGCTCGCCGACAAGCGCCGCGGCCCGGACGCGGCCGGCGACCGCCGGGCCTGGCTGTACGCGCTGGCCCGCTGGGCCTGTCTGCGCAAGCTGGCCGAGGCCAAGCAGAAACGTCAGAGCACGCACGCGGCGGGACGCGTCGGCGCCGAGCGCCGCCCGTCCGACACCCCGCCGGTCTCCGACGAGACGCAGGAGCAGCGCCGGCGCGAACTGGCACTGCTGGCCTGGCCGGAGGCGGCCGGCACCACCCCGGAGCAGCGCGAGGCGCTCGAACTCGCGGTGCGCCACCATCTCGCCGCCCAGGAGGTCGCCGCCGTCCTCGGCATGGACCTGGCCGCCGCCCGCGAACTGCTCGCCTCCGCCGCCTGCGAGGTCGAGCGCACGCGCGCGGCCCTCGCCGTCGTCGAGACCGGAGGCTGCCCGGGCGTGGCCCGGCTCACCGGCGACAACCAGCTGGTGCTCAGCGCCGCCGTGCGCCGCGAGCTCGTCCGGCACGTCGACGACTGCCCGCGCTGTCGTCGTACCGCCGAGCGCGCGGTGCCCGGCCGTTGGCCCGGTGCCGCCGTCACCCCCGCCGAGCTGCCCGTCCTGGAGGCGCCCCGCGCGGCGCTGCACGTGGTCCTGGCGCACCTCCCGCGCGCGCGGGGCGCCGCCGCTCCCCGCTTCGACCGGCGTGGCTTCCCGATGGATCCCAAGGACCGGGCGGCCCGAAGAGACCGGCTCCGCGCGCGTGCCGTCACGACGACCGTCGTCGCCACCGTCGTGGCCGCCCCGGTGCTCGCCCTCTGGGCCGCCTACCGGGGCGCCCCGACCGCCGAGGGCCCGGGCAGCACCACGGCCAGCGCCAGCGAGGCACACGGCGCGGACAGCCTCGACGGAGAGTCGGCGACCGGCGGCTACGAGAACGCCGGCAACGCCAGCACCCGCCCCGGCGGCCGCTTCACCAAGGGCGACAAGCCCGACGTGTCCGTGGAGGTCATCAGCGTCGTGGGCGTGGGCAAGAAGGGCGCCGGGCACCTGGAGGTGGCCGCCGCCAACCGTGGCGACACCACGCTGGTCACCCTCAGCGCGACCGGCTCCGGGCCGGTGCGCTGGTCCGCGACCACGGGAGCCTCCTGGCTCTACCTCAGCGAGTCGACGGGAACGCTCGCAGCGGGCGAATCATTGACGATCAGGGTGTACGTCGACCACCTGCGCGAGCCGTCCGGGTACTGGAGCGCGCGCGTGGCGATCTCACCGGCCGGCGCCGTCGTCGCCATCGAGGGCTACGGCACCGCACCCGGCCCCTCCGACCCCGATCCCGACCCGGGACACGGTCACGACCCGGGTCCCGGTCGTCCCAGCGACCCGCCCTCGTCCGAGCCCGACCCGACCCCGACGAACCCGGACCCCTCGGACCCCGCCCCGAGCGACCCGCCCTCGTCGCCCGACCCGCAGCCCACGCCCACCGACTCCACCTCGGCCGGCCCCGGGGAACCGACGCCACCGCCCGCCGACGGCGGCGACCCGAGCCCGCCCACGTAGTAGGCCGTGCGGTCTCACGCCCTGTCAGCCGACAGGGTCCGCCGGATGCGGTGCCAGCAGCGGCAGCTGCGCGGCCAGCCGCTCCTCGCACAGCTCGACCAGGCGGTCGTAGCCCGCCTTGCCCATCAGCTCGACCAGCTCCGGCCGGTAGGAGACGTACACCGGGTCGCCCGCGCCGTGCGCCGACGTCGCCGACGTGCACCACCAGTGCAGGTCGTGGCCGCCCGGACCCCAGCCCCGGCGGTCGTACTCACCGATCGACACCTGGAGCACGCGCGTGTCGTCGGGCCGGTCGATCCACTCGTACGTCCGCCGCACCGGCAGCTGCCAGCAGACGTCCGGCTTGGTCTCCAGCGGCTCGCGGCCCTCCTTCAGGGCGAGGATGTGCAGCGAGCAGCCCGCGCCGCCGGCGAACCCCGGCCGGTTCTGGAAGATGCACGAGCCCTGGTGGGGGCGGGTCTGGCGGTCGCCGTCCTCGTCCTCGGAGATCCAGCCGTTGCGCGTGCCCTCGTCGTGGTACTGCCAGAGCTCCGGCGTGAGCCTGGCCACATGCTCGGCGACCCGCTTCTCGTCGTCCTCGTCGGAGAAGTGGGCACCCAGGGTGCAGCACCCGTCGTCCGCGCGACCCGCCTGGATGCCCTGGCAGCCACTGCCGAAGATGCAGTTCCAACGAGAGGTCAGCCATGTCAGATCGCAGCGGAAGACCTGCTCCTCGTCCGCCGGATCAGGGAACTCCACCCATGCGCGCGCGAAGTCGAGCCCCTTCTCGTCGCCTGCCGGGGCCCGCTTCGACTTCTTCGGTGCTTTCGCCTGCGAAGAACCCGTGGCTGTTTTGGCCGTCTTGTCGTTCTTCGCCTTTTTCGTCTTTGGCACCCGTCCAGGGTAAGTCGCCCGGGAGCGCTTCAGGGACAGCTCCGGGGACGGCCTGCCGCGCAGGTGGCAGTAGCGTTCCCTACATGAGACTCGGTGTCCTCGATGTGGGATCGAACACGGTGCATCTGTCGGTGGTGGATGCGCACCCGGGGGCGTGCCCCCTGCCCGCGCACTCGCACAAGGTGGAGCTGCGCCTTGCGCAACTCCTCGACGAGGACGGGGCGATCGGCCCCGACGGGGTCGACAAGCTCATAGGGGTCGTCCACGAGGCGCTCCAGGCCGCCGAGGACAAGGGAGTCGAGGACCTGTTGCCGTTCGCGACGTCCGCGGTGCGCGAGGCCAGCAACGCCGACGACGTCCTCGCGCGCGTGCAGGCCGAAACCGGCGTGCAGCTCCAGGTCCTCACCGGCGCCGACGAGGCCCGGCTCACCTTCCTCGCCGCGCGCCGCTGGTTCGGCTGGTCCGTGGGCAAGCTCCTCGTCCTCGACATCGGCGGCGGCTCCCTGGAGATCGCGTACGGCATGGACGAGGAAC
Organism: Streptomyces sp. NPDC058678; assembly: GCF_042714835.1. Lineage (NCBI taxonomy): Bacteria > Bacillati > Actinomycetota > Actinomycetes > Kitasatosporales > Streptomycetaceae > Streptomyces > Streptomyces sp. NPDC058678. Next base: position 167,567 of record NZ_JBHXSG010000009.1, read on the forward strand.
CCGACGCCGCCGTCTCACTGCCCCTCGGCGCGGGCCGCCTCACCGCGGGCTGGCTCCCCGGCGACCCCCCGGACCCCGAGGCGATACGGGCCCTGCGCCGCCACGTTCGCGCCCAGATCGCCCGTACCGTCGGCGAGTTCACCCGCCTCGGCGCCCCCGACCACGTCGTCGCCACGTCCAAGACCTTCAAGCAGCTGGCCCGCCTGGCCGGCGCCGCCCGCTCCACGGAGGGCCTCTACGTGCAGCGCGAACTGAAGCGCGAGTCCCTGGAGGCCTGGGTCCCCCGGCTCGCCGGCATGACGACCGCCGAGCGGGCCGACCTCCCCGGAGTGTCCGAGGGCCGCGCGAACCAGCTCCTCGCGGGCGCGTTGGTGGCCGAGGGGGCGATGGACCTGTTCGGTGTGGAAAGCGCGGAGATCTGCCCCTGGGCGCTCCGGGAGGGCGTGATCCTGCGGCGGCTGGATCACATGGGGTCCGTGTAGCGCCCCTTGAGGCGCGGGGCCGTGCCGGTCTGCGGCTCCGCCGCGGGGCGCCACACGCCACGCGGGCCACGACGAGCCCCACCCGCCGTATGGCGAACGCCACAACGGCGCAGAGCCGCCCCGCACCCACCCGACCGCACCCCGTAATCTGTCCCCCATGGCAGAGCCAGTCGTACGCATTCCGGATGCGAAGGTCGCCCTGTCCACGGCCTCCGTCTACCCGGAGTCGACGGCGACCGCCTTCGAGATCGCCGCGCGCCTCGGGTACGACGGCGTCGAGGTCATGGTGTGGACCGACCCCGTCAGCCAGGACATCGAGGCGCTGCGCAGACTCAGCGACTACCACCGGATCCCGATCCTGGCGGTGCACGCCCCCTGCCTGCTCATCACGCAGCGCGTGTGGTCCACCGACCCCTGGACCAAGCTCCAGCGCGCCCAGGCGGCCGCCGAGAAGCTCGGCGCGAGCACCGTCGTCGTGCACCCGCCGTTCCGCTGGCAGCGCCAGTACGCCCGGGACTTCGTCACCGGGATCTGGCGCATGGCGAACGAGACGGACGTACGGTTCGCCGTCGAGAACATGTACCCCTGGCGCTACCGCGACCGCGAGATGCTCGCCTACGCGCCCGACTGGGACGTGACGAAGGAGGACTACCGTCACTTCACGATCGATCTCAGTCACGCGGCGACGGCCCGTTCCGACGCCCTCCAGATGATCGACCGTATGGGCGACCGGCTCGGCCACGTCCACCTCGCGGACGGCCGGGGCTCCGCCAAGGACGAGCACCTCGTCCCGGGCCGCGGCACCCAGCCCTGCGCGGAGGTGCTGGACCGTCTCGCCCTGACCGGCTTCGACGGCCATGTCGTCATCGAGGTCAACACCCGGCGGGCCATGTCCAGCGCCGAACGTGAGGCCGACCTCGCCGAGGCCCTGGCCTTCACGCGCCTGCACCTGGCCGCGGCGGCAAAGGTGCCCCGCCGGTGAACGACGTCACCGCCCGGAAGCGGGGCCGCCCCCCTCGTGCGGAGTCGGCCGACACCCGCGACCGCCTCCTGACCGTGGCTCGCGAGGAGTTCTCCGAGCGGGGCTACGAGAAGACGTCCGTGCGCGGCATCGCGAAGGCGGCCGGGGTCGACTCGGCCCTGGTCCACCACTACTTCGGCACCAAGGAGCAGGTCTTCGAGGCGGCCGTCGAGGTCGCCCTAGCCCCCGTTCTGACGGTCCGCGACTCGGTCCTCGACGGTCCGGCCGACGCCGTCGGCGAGCGTCTGACCCGCATGTTCTTCGGTCTCTGGGAGACCCCGGTGACCAGGACCCCGCTCCTCGCGGTCGTCCGGTCGGCGGTGAACAACGACACCGCGGCCTCCGTCTTCCGCCGACTGGTCTCCACCCAGCTGCTGTCCCGTGTCGCGGGCGAGGTCGACGCCCCCGACGCGGAACTGCGCGCCGAGCTGGCGGCCGCGCAGCTGGTCGGCATCGCCATGCTGCGGTACGTGATCAAGGTGGAACCGCTGGCGTCGGCGGACGTGGAGGAGATCATCGCGCGGGTGGCGCCGGTGGTGCAGGGGCATCTGACCGGCCCCTAGGGATCTGCCAGGGAGTATGAGACGCGCATCCCGCATTTCGGACAGCCTGTCCGACCCCTGGATGACCGGCGTACGCTCGTTATCAGTCAGAAGTCTCTGATCGCAGTCTCTGCAGTCCCTGAAGGAGCGAGCGACGATGCCCGAGCTGAGGTCCCGCACAGTCACCCACGGCCGCAACATGGCGGGCGCACGCGCCCTTATGCGCGCCTCCGGTGTACCCGGTGCGGACATCGGCCGCAAGCCGATCATCGCGGTCGCGAACAGCTTCACGGAGTTCGTCCCCGGCCACACCCACCTGCAGCCGGTCGGCCGGATCGTCAGCGAGGCGATCGTCGCGGCCGGAGGCATCCCGCGCGAGTTCAACACGATCGCGGTGGACGACGGCATCGCGATGGGGCATGGCGGGATGCTGTACTCGCTCCCCTCCCGCGACCTGATCGCGGACAGCGTGGAGTACATGGTCGAGGCGCACTGCGCCGACGCCATGGTCTGCATCTCCAACTGCGACAAGATCACCCCGGGCATGCTGAACGCCGCCCTGCGGCTGAACATCCCGACGGTCTTCGTCTCCGGCGGCCCGATGGAGTCCGGCCGCGCGACCCTGGTCGACGGCACGGTCCGCACGCTCGACCTGGTCGACGCGATGTCCGAGGCCGTGAACGACAAGATCTCGGACGCGGACATGCTCCGTATCGAGGAGAACGCCTGTCCGACCTGCGGCAGCTGTTCCGGCATGTTCACCGCCAACTCGATGAACTGTCTGACGGAGGCGATCGGGCTGTCCCTGCCGGGCAACGGCTCGGTGCTGGCCACCCACACCGCCCGCAAGCAGCTGTACATCGACGCCGCGCGCACGGTCATGGACATCACCCGGCGCTACTACGAGCAGGACGACGAGACGGTCCTGCCCCGCAACGTCGCCACCATCGCGGCCTTCGAGAACGCGATGGCCCTGGACATCGCCATGGGCGGCTCGACCAACACGATCCTGCACCTGCTGGCGGCGGCCCAGGAGGCGGGCGTCCCCTTCGGCCTGGAGGAGATCAACGAGGTCTCCCGCCGGGTGCCCTGCCTCGCCAAGGTCGCCCCGAACGTCGCGAAGAACCGCACGTACTACATGGAGGACGTGCACCGCGCCGGCGGCATCCCCGCCCTCCTCGGCGAACTGCACCGCGCGGGCCTGCTGAGGGAGGACGTGCACTCCGTCCACAGCCCGTCCCTGTCGGACTGGCTGAAGACGTGGGACGTCCGCGGCGGCTCGCCGTCCCCCGAGGCCCTGGAACTGTGGCACGCGGCGCCCGGCTGCGTGCGCTCCGCCGAGGCCTTCTCCCAGTCCGAGCGCTGGGAGGCGCTGGACGAGGACGCCGAGGGCGGCTGCATCCGCTCGGCCGAGCACGCGTACTCCAAGGACGGCGGCCTCGCCGTTCTCAGGGGCAACCTCGCCGTCGACGGCTGCGTCGTGAAGACGGCCGGCGTCGACGAGTCGATCTGGACGTTCGAGGGCCCGGCGGTCGTCTGCGAGTCGCAGGAGGAGGCCGTCGAGAAGATCCTGCTGAAGGAGATCAAGGAGGGCGACGTCGTCGTCATCCGCTACGAGGGCCCCAAGGGCGGCCCCGGCATGCAGGAGATGCTCTACCCGACCTCGTACCTGAAGGGCCGCGGCCTCGGAAAGGCCTGCGCCCTGATCACCGACGGCCGCTTCTCCGGCGGCACCTCGGGTCTGTCCATCGGCCACGCCTCCCCGGAGGCGGCCTCCGGCGGCACGATCGCCCTCGTCGAGAACGGCGACCGCATCCGCATCGACATCCCGAACCGCACGATCGAGCTGCTGGTCGACGAGACCGAGCTGGCCCGCCGTGAGCAGGCCCTGGGCGGCGTCTACGCCCCGAAGAACCGCGAGCGCAAGGTGTCGGCCGCGCTGCGTGCCTACGCGGCGATGGCCACGAGCGCGGACAAGGGTGCGGTGCGGGACGTGAGCATGCTGGGCTGAGGGTTCGTTCTCAGGGGCCGTCTCCTCGGAGGCGGCCCCTTCTTTCTCGGCTGCCCGTTCCGGGGTGCTGCCGGACGGATCGTCCGGTGCTACCAGGCGGCCGGGTCGTCCGCGGGGACGGCGAAGACCGTGCCGTCGGGGGCACTCGCGTAGACGTGGCCATCGGTGGTCACGGGGGTGGGCAGCGCGCCGGCGATCTGGTCCGAGCGGGTGTCGAGCCGCGGAGGCGTCTGCCCGAGAAGCCTGCCGCCCGAGGCATCCACCGCCAGCAGCCGCCCGTCGGGCGCGGTGAAGTACACGTGCCGTCCGTCGGTGACCGGCGCGGAGCCCCGGCTCACGCCTGTTTCCAGGCTCCACCGCTGCTTCTGGGCGGCCATGTCGACGGCCACCAGCGACCCGCCCGCCCCCATGAGGTACACCAGGTTCCCGCGTACGGTGCCCTGGGCCCGTTCCATCGGCACGGCAAGCGTCACCCGTCGCGAGGTCCCGTCGTCCGGGGTGTAGCGCACCACGCTTCTCGCGTCCCCGTAGACCGTGTCGACGGCGACGAAGAAGACCGATCCGCCCGAGGTGCCGACGGCCTCCAGCGCCCCCTTCAGCCGCTTGTCCCACCGCACGTCACCCGTGTCCGGGTCCACCGCGGTGACGCGCGTGCTCGTCCCGTCGTCGGACGCACTCGTGACGTACGCCAGCGGATCGCCGGCGAAGGAGGCGAAGTACGGCGCCTTGTGCCCGCGGATCCGGTGGTTCCACTTCGGGTCGCCCGAAGCGCCGTCCACGCCGGTGACCGTGCCGTCGGCGCCGGTGAGCAGGAGCATGTCGCCCGCGGGCTCCAGCCCGCTGTACGCAGGCATGGTCTGCTGCCAACGCGCCCTGCCCGAAGCGGGATCGAGCGCCTCCAGGTGCCGGCTCCGGTCCAGCGCGGGCTGGACGAGCCCACCCGCCACGACCGGCTGCCCGCCGCGCGCTCCGGCGACGGAGTGCCGCCACAGCAGACGGCCGTCCGACGGATCGAGGGCGAAGACCAGACCGGTCTGCCCGCAGAGCAACTTCCCTGCCCCGTAAGTGCATTGGGGCGTGCCCTTCCCGGGCGCCGCTGCCGTCTCCCACGGGCCGAACCCGGCCGACGTGGTTCGCGGGGTGCCGCTGCTCCGCGGCGCCGTGTCGTCGCCGTCGAGCAGGTGGACCGAGGCCAGTGCGACGATCGCGGCGAGGCCCAACGCCCCGGCGCCCAGCGCCGCCCACCTGCCCCGGCGTCTCGCGGGCCGCGGTGCGGGCTTCTCGACGCGCGGCTCCGGCACCGGCAAACCCTCGGTCCGCTGCGCCGGTATGAACGCCTGCGTGTCGTACGACGCCGCCACCGACCGCAGTTCCCGCATCAACTCGTCGGGCGTCGGCCGGTCCTCGGGCTCCTTGGCCAGGCACCGCAGCACGAGCGGCGCGAGAGTCTCCGGTACGCCGGTCAGGTCCGGCTCGTCATGAACGACCTGGTAGGCGACGACATACGGGCTGTCGGAGTCGAACGGCCCCCGCCCCGTGGCCGCGTGCACCATCACGGAACCCAGCGCGAAGATGTCGGCGGCGGGCCCCACCTCCCGCGGCCGGCGGAACTGCTCGGGCGCCATGAACGGCGGCGTCCCGATCAACTTCCCGGTCTCGGTCCGCAGTTCGCTGTCCTTTGGCCGGGAAATGCCGAAGTCGATGACCTTCGGACCGTCCTCGGCGAGCAGCACGTTGCTCGGCTTGAGATCCCGGTGCACCACGCCGACCCGGTGGATGTCGCGCAGCGCCTCGGCCAGCCCGGCCATCAGGCGGCGCAACTGGGAAGGGCTCATGGCCCCGTTCCGCTTCACATGCTCGGACAGGGTCGGTCCCGGGATGAACAGGGTGGCCATCCAGGGGCGCTCGGCCTCCGAGTCGGCATCGACGACGGACGCGGTGAAAGCCCCGCTGACCTTCCGTGCGGCAGCCACCTCCTGCCGGAACCGCCCCCTGAACTCCGGGTCCCTGGCGAACTCGGCGTGTACGACCTTCACCGCGAGCTTCATCCCCGAGGTGCTTCGCGCGAGGTGCACGACGCCCATGCCCCCGGAGCCCAGACACGAATCCAGCCGGTAGTGACCGGCGTACTCGGGAAGTTCCGCTTCCGCGCCCGCCCTCGTGTTGCGCTGTGGCGCCATGCGACCACCCCCGTGCTCTTCGTTCGCGCGCGCGACGCACGGAGCCTAGTCGATGACTCGTACGGGACAGAGGCGGCTTGCTAGCTTCTCCGTGCGAGTCGCGAACACGTGTTTCGTGGCGCGTTTCCAGGGAATCAACGGGACCCCATGGCAGTCATGGGGTCGAACGGGGGAGGTCTTTCATGTCTGTCGACGGCATCGAAGTGGCAGAGAGCGGGGACGCGGCGGGAGCCGCCACCATGGCGGCGGCCACGACCACGGCCCTGCGCTACTACTCGGTCGCACCGGGCGTCCGCCTGAACGTCCGCAGCGGTCCCGGCACCAACTACACCGTCGTCCGTGTCCTGGCCGAGGGAGCCAAGGTCCCGATCTTCTGCCAGGCACCTGGCACGACGGTCTCCGGCCCCTACGGCACGACGAACATCTGGGACAACATCGACAACGGCCAGTACGTGTCGGACTCCTACGTGAACACCGGCAGCGACGGCTACATCCGCCCGCGTTGCTCCTGATCCCACCGGGGTGACGGCGGCCGCGGCGCTTCCCGCCGCGGCCGAACCCGACCCACCGGAGCCCGCGGCCGACCCGAGGCCATAATCAACGGGTGAGCGACGAACAAGGCACCCCGTCCGCGGGCTCCCCGGGCACTCCCCACCCCGAACCCCTCCGCCACTTCGGCATCACCTGGGTCGACCACGCCAACGGCTATGCCCTCCGCCGCATCGCCGTCTCCATCGGCTCACTGGCCGCCGCGGCCGTCTCCTGCCTGGTCCTCCGCTTCGCCTACGAAGGCCTCCAGCTCGCCGACACCGGCAGCTTCGTGACCGTCCTCGTCGTCGCGATGTTCGCCATCTGCAGCGCCCTCGCCTTCCGCCACACCTGGGACGGCTTCGGCGAGCGTCCCGACCCCGACCGCCAGGCCTCCCTCCGCGGCCTCCTGGCCATCGGCTTCGTCGGTTCCCTCCTCGCCTACTTCTTCCGCTCCCTCACCGAGGCTCCCGGCGAGAAACTCCACCGCGACGAGTACGAGGCGGCCCTCAAGCAGCACGAGAAGCGCACGACCCGCCGCGCAGGCAACCCGTCGAAGAAGCGCCGCCGCGGCTAGGACGGGCCTTTCCGATCACGCCGACTCCGTGAGAGCCGACAACGCGGCTCGGGGTGCGCCCCCGGAGAACGGCGTGTGAGGCCCTTCTGCCGGCGACTCCGGCATGCCCCTCGGCGCCCGCGCCCAGCGCCTCGACCTTCTCGTCGGCGGAGTACCGGGCGGACAGCACCAGGATCGGCACGGACAAGCCCCAGAACCCGGCCCTCTCTCACCAAAAACTCACCGCCCCCCGCCCCCACGGTCGGCCACCATGGCGCCATGACGGCTTCCTCCCGCACCAGCCGAGCCCAGTCCTTCAACACCGCCGCAGCCCAGTACGCCGCCAACCGCCCCTCCTACCCGCCCGCCCTCTTCGACGCGATCGAGGACCTGGCCGGCCAACCCCTCACCGGCGCCCGAGTCGCCGACATCGGGGCAGGCACCGGCATCGCGACCGCCCTCCTGTACGCCCGAGGCGCCGACGTGGTCGCCGTGGAGCCCGGCGACGGCATGGCGGCCCAGTTCCGCCGCGCCCACCCGGGCATCCCGATCATCCGGGGCGACGGCAACACCCTCCCCCTGGTCACCTCCTCCGCCGACTTCCTCACCTACGCCCAGGCCTGGCACTGGACCGACCCCGCCCAGGCCGTCCCGGAAGCCATGCGCGCCCTGCGCCCGGGCGGCGCGCTCGCCCTGTGGTGGAACACCGACGCCCTCGACGTGCCGTGGATCGCCGAGGCCGCAGACCGCACGGGCCGCTACTTCGGCGTGAACGTCCCCGCCGAGAAGAGGGCGGTCAACGCCCAGGTCGTCGACCCCACCGGCCGCCTCGACTTCGCCCGCCGCGAGGTCCGCTGGAGCCGCCGCGTCCCCATCGAGACCCACCTCGCCAACCTCGGCAGCCACTCGGTCCTTCTGGTCCAGAGCGAGGAGACGAGCGCAGCCTTCCTCGCCGAGGAGCGGAACCACCTGACGAGGACCTTCCCCGACGGGATGGTCGAGGAGGTCTACGACGTGATCCTGCTGCTGGCCACCAACCCCTGACCCCCACCACACCCCCGCCAACCCCGAAGAACCACGGCCAGACCTACGACTCCCGCTTCCCGCTCTCCACCGACTCCTCCTCGCGCCCGGCGGCCCACCCCTCCAGGGCCGCCCCGCACGCGTGGTCCAGGTGCCGCAGCCCGCCCACCTCCAGCCGCACCTCTCGATCCGGCGACTCCGCCTCCAAGCGTGCAGCAGCCTCGGCAGCCGCAGGAACGTCGCATGCCCCAGCACCCGTACGACGATCCGCGCCCTCGTCCGGTCCTCGGTCTCCACGTGCACATGTCTGATGCCCCACGCGGTCTTCGCCACGGCCGGCCCCAGCCCCACCAGCCCCCCTCGACCAGATTCCCGACCACGATCGCCACGCCCGTCACCCCGGGGCACGACAGTCACTCTCCCCGAGCCCCCGCCACAACACCCGCGCCTCCCGCACCGGCGCGAGCGTGCAGCCGGCATGCACCAACAGCCCGGCGAGCGCGGCCACCGTAATCACCCCCAGCACCACGGGCAGCAGCGCCACGAACACCAACAGCCACACCCCGTGCAGCACCCGCGAGGCCTTCGCCGGCCGGTGCGTCCGGGGGCGCGCGACCGGACACTCCCGCATCCGCTCACGCCGCCGTGCGCCCGGGCCACGGCATGCACCCGCGCCCGCACCCCGCTTGACGGCCCACTCCCCACAGGAGCAATATTCAGCACATGATGAATATAAATCCCGGCCCCCCAGACGCGGGCAGGACCTCCGGAGGCGACACCCCGTCCGCCGGCGCCGGCACCCCGGCCGTCCGCGCCGAAAACCTCACCGTCGTCCGAGGTACCCGCACCGTCCTCCGCGGCCTGGACTTCACCGTCCCGCGCGGCCAGATCACCGGCCTGCTGGGCCCCTCCGGATGCGGCAAGTCCACCCTCATGCGCGCGATCGTCGGCACGCAGGCCAAAGTCACGGGCACCCTCGACGTCCTGGGCAACCCCGCCGGCCACCCCTCCCTCCGCACCCGCATCGGCTACGTCACCCAGGCCCCCTCCGTCTACGACGACCTGACCGTCCGCCAGAACCTCGACTACTTCGCCGCGATCCTCGCCCCCGGCCGCGCATCAGCCGACCGCCGCCACGAGAACGTCACCAGCGCGATCGCCGACGTCGACCTCACCAGCCACGCCGACGCCCTCGCTGGGAACCTCTCCGGCGGCCAACGCAGCCGCGTCTCCCTCGCGGTCGCCCTCCTCGGCACCCCCGAACTCCTGGTCCTCGACGAACCCACCGTCGGCCTCGACCCCGTCCTCCGCCGCGACCTGTGGAACCTCTTCCACGACATCGCCGCACAACGAGGAGCGACCTTGCTGATCTCCTCCCACGTCATGGACGAGGCCGAGCGCTGCCACCGCCTCCTCCTGATGCGCGAGGGCGAGATCCTCGCCGACAACACCCCCGACGCCCTCCGCACCCGTACGCACTCCGACACGGTCGAGGCGGCCTTCCTCCACCTCGTCGACAAGGCCGTCGAAGCCGGCCGCCGGAAGGAGACGACCCGATGAGTACGACGACCAGCCCGACGCACCCGAGCGCCCCCGCCGCCACCAGCGCCCTCAACACCTCCCGCACCATCGCCACCGCGGCCCGGGTACTGCGCCAGCTCCTCCACGACCCGCGCACGATCGCGATGCTGATCCTCATCCCCTGCGTGATGCTGCTCCTGCTGCGCTACGTCTTCGACGGCAGCCCGCGCACCTTCGACAGCATCGGCGCCTCCCTCCTCGGGATCTTCCCGCTGATCACGATGTTCCTCGTCACCTCCATCGCCACCCTGCGCGAACGCACCTCCGGCACTCTCGAACGCCTCCTCGCCATGCCCCTCGCCAAAGGCGACCTCATCGCCGGCTACGCCCTGGCCTTCGGCACCCTCGCGATCATCCAGTCCACCCTCGCCACCGGCCTCGCCGTCTGGTTCCTCGACCTGGACGTCACCGGCAGCCCCTGGCTCCTCCTCCTCGTCGCCCTCCTCGACGCCCTGCTCGGCACCGCACTCGGCCTCTTCGTCTCGGCCTTCGCCGCCTCCGAATTCCAGGCCGTCCAGTTCATGCCGGCGGTGATCTTCCCCCAACTCCTCCTCTGCGGCCTCTTCACCCCCCGCGACAACATGCACCCCGTCCTGGAGGCCATTTCCGACGTCCTCCCCATGTCCTACGCGGTCGACGGCATGAACGAGGTCCTCCGCCACACCGACATGACAACCGCCTTCGTACGCGACGCACTGATCGTCGCGGGCTGCGCACTGCTGGTCCTGGGCCTCGGCGCGGCCACTCTGCGCCGCCGCACCGCATGACCCGTCCGGCCCGACCGGGGAGCGGAGGAGGCCGCCGACACGTCCGCCTTCCGGACAGCCGAGCCGCGCCCCCACCCCCGGTGCGAGGATGAACCCCGGACGACGCACCCCCGGAGGGCACCCCAGCCATGACCCAGAAAGTCGCAGTCCTCGGCACCGGCAAGATCGGCGAAGCCCTGCTCAGCGGAATGATCCGCGCCGGTTGGGCCCCGGCCGACCTCCTGGTCACCGCCCGCCGCCCCGAGCGAGCCGAAGAACTCCGCACCCGCTACGGAGTCGCCCCGGTCACCAACCCGGAGGCCGCCAAGACCGCCGACACCCTGATCCTCACGGTCAAGCCGCAGGACATGGGCACCCTCCTCGACGAACTCGTCCCGCACGTCCCCGCCGACCGCCTGGTCATCAGCGGCGCCGCGGGCATCCCCACCTCCTTCTTCGAGGAGCGCCTGGCCGCGGGCACCCCGGTCGTCCGCGTCATGACGAACACCCCCGCCCTCGTCGACGAGGCCATGTCCGTCATCTCCGCCGGCACCCACGCCACCGCCGACCACCTCGCCCACACCGAGGAGATCTTCGGCGCCGTCGGCAAGACGCTCCGCGTCCCCGAGTCCCAGCAGGACGCCTGCACGGCCCTCTCCGGCTCCGGCCCGGCGTACTTCTACTACCTGGTCGAAGCCATGACGGACGCCGGCATCCTCCTCGGCCTGCCCCGCGACAAGGCCCACGACCTGATCGTCCAGTCCGCGATCGGCGCCGCCACCATGCTGCGAGACAGCGGCGAACACCCGGTCAAGCTCCGCGAGAACGTCACCTCCCCCGCGGGCACGACCATCAACGCCATCCGCGAACTCGAGAACCACGGCGTACGAGCCGCACTCATCGCCGCCCTCGAAGCCGCCCGCGACCGCAGCCGCGAACTGGCCTCCGGCAACAGCTGACACAGCGCGGCCCCCGGCCAGGGGGCCGCACGCCACCCCTCACCCGCCGACGGCAGCGCCCGTCACCGTCTCCGAAGCAGCCGCGACCGCGGGCAACAGCCCGATCGCCCGATACGCCTCATCGACGGTCGGCCGCGCCATGGCCCGAGCCCTCTCAGCCCCATCCCGCAGCACCCCCTCCACATAGCCAGGATCCGCGCACAACTCCTTGTGCCTCTCCTGCACGGGCCTGAGAACCTCGACCACCGCCTCCGCGGTGTCCTTCTTCAAAGCGCCGTACGACTCATATACACCGCTCAGGTCCGATGGGTTCCCATCCGTACACGCCGCGAGGATCTCCAGCAGATTGGCCACCCCCGGCCGCGCCTCCCGGTCGTACACGACCTCCTGCCCACTGTCGGTCACGGCCCGCAGCACCTTCTTCCGCACGGCCTCCGGCTCGTCCAGCAGATAGACGATCCCTGACCCGACGTCGTCGCTCTTCCCCATCTTGGATGTGGGGTCCTGCAGGTTCATCACCCGATTAGCCACCGCCGGATGCGTGGCCCGGGGCACCACAAAGGTGTGCCCGTACCGCTGGTTGAACCGCACCGCCAGATCCCGCGCCAGCTCCACGTGCTGGGCCTGATCGTCCCCGACCGGCACCTCGACGGTCCCGTACGCCAGGATGTCCGCCGCCATCAGCACGGGATACGTCAGCAGCGACAGCCGCACACTCCCGCCCCGCTCCCGCTCGCGCCCGGCCTTCTCCTTGTACTGGATCATCCGCCGCATCTCGCCGTCCGTGGCCACGCACTCCAGCAGATACGACAGCCGCGCGTGCTCATCCACATGACTCTGTACGAAGACGGTGCACAGCTCCGGATCAAGCCCCGTCGCCAACAGCAACGTCGCCGCCTGCCTGCTCAGCCGCCGCACTCGCGCCGGATCGTGGTCCACGGTCAGCGCGTGCAGATCGACGATGCAGAACAGCGCATCGGCCTGGTGCTGATCGACGGCGGCCCACCGCCGCATGGCCCCGAGGTAGTTACCCAGCGTCAGATGCCCGGTCGGCTTGACCCCGCTGAAGACCCGCGTCATCTCTCTCCAACCTCCTGGTCGAGACCGCCGTCCCGGCCGGCCGACCCTCTGGAGCTCTGGAGGGAGAAACGAAAACGGCCGCCGAGGCGGCGGCCGTTGAGTGCATACGTGAGCACGGCCGCCGTCAGGCGGCCCACCACAGCTGGGTGCACGTACGCGTAGTCATGCGACCCACGGTACGCCTCCACGGCCCCGCACGGACCCGAGTTGACACACCCCGAGCCGCTCCGTACTGTTCTCCGAGTTGTCCGACGTGAGCGCCGACCCCGGTCGGTCCCCGGACAGCCATTCCGCAAGGACCAGCCAACACTCGACGTTCAGTGTTCTGTCGTCGCGTCATTGGCATGCGTATTCGCGAAATGAGGAATCCGCGTTCGAAAGGACGCAGCCCCCGATTAGCGTCGGGAGCAGGGAATCCGCTAAAGTCTCACTCGTCGGAACGGCCCAGCGGCCGGGAGGACAAGCCCCCTCTGACTGGGAGTCAGGCCCGAAAGGTTCTGATAGAGTCGGAAGCGCCGGAAAGGGAAACGCGGAAGCGGGAACCTGGAAAGCACCGAGGAAATCGGATCGGAAAAGGATCTGATAGAGTCGGAAACGCAAGACCGAAGGGAAGCCCGGAGGAAAGCCCGAGAGGGTGAGTACAAAGGAAGCGTCCGTTCCTTGAGAACTCAACAGCGTGCCAAAA